>NZ_JBSFIH010000007.1:0-255771 GCF_053597455.1 Streptomyces sp. NPDC001393 | reverse complement strand
ACGAGATCGGCATGGGCGACAACATCTGGCTCGGCGACCGCGACGCCGTGCGCACCCCCATGCAGTGGACCCCCGACCGCAACGCCGGGTTCTCGTCCTGTGACCCGGGACGCCTGTTCCTGCCGACGATCATGGACCCGGTCTACGGCTACCAGGTCACCAACGTCGAGGCGTCGATGTCCTCGCCGTCCTCGCTGCTGCACTGGACCCGGCGCATGATCGAGATCCGCAAGCAGAATCCCGCCTTCGGACTGGGGTCCTACAACGAGCTGCAGTCCACCAACCCGGCCGTGCTCGCCTTTCTGCGCGAGTACGAGGACGACCTGGTGCTGTGCGTCCACAACTTCTCGCGGTTCGCGCAGCCGACCGAGCTGGACCTGAGCCGGTTCGGCGGACGGCACCCGGTCGAGCTGTTCGGCGGGGTCCGCTTCCCGGCGATCGGTGAGCTGCCGTACCTGCTCACCCTCGCGGGGCACGGCTTCTACTGGTTCCGGCTGCGGCGGGAAACCGCCTAGAGGGCCCTCGTGGGGCGGTTTCCACCGCCCCACCCGGGGCACGCATCACTAACACCCCGACTTCTCCGGGGAAAGGACGTGACGCCCATGGCGGAAACGGTCACTTCTTCCAGCACCACCACTCCTCTCCTCGCCTCGCTCGACCCCCTGTTGCGCGAGTGGCTGCCGAGGCAGCGCTGGTTCGCCGGCAAGGGGCGTCCGGTGACCGGGTTCACCCCCGTGGCCGTCACCGAACTGCTGCCGCCCGACGGCCGGCTCGGCCTGTACCACCTGCTGCTGCGCGTCCACCAGCCGTCCGCACTGGGCGCCGAGACCCACCCGGGCGACTGCTACCAGCTCCTCATAGGCGTGCGCGAGGCGCTGCCGCCCCGGCTGGCGCCCGCGCTGATCGGACATGTTCAGGACGGGCCGCTCGCCGGACGCACGGTGTACGAGGCCCTGTACGACCCCCGGCCCGCCGAAGTGCTCCTGGAGGCCCTGCGCACCCAGGCCCGCATCGGCGGGCTGCGATTCGAGCGGGACCCGCGCCAGGAGATCCGCGAGGGTCTCGTGGCCCGGCTGATGACCGCCGAGCAGTCCAACTCGTCGGTGGTCTACGGCGATACGTTCATCCTGAAGCTGCTGCGCCGGGTGGTGCCCGGTGTCAACCCCGACCTGGAGATACCGCTGGCGCTGGCCCGCGAGGGCTGCCCCCGGGTGCCCGCGCCGACGGCCTGGCTGCACGCCGAGCTGGGCCCTCAGGCGTATGTCCTGGCGGTGCTCCAGCCCTTCGTCAGCGGGGCGAGCGACGGCTGGGAGCTGGCGCTGCGCGAGCTGGCCAAGGGCGAGGACTTCGCCGCCGAGGCACGGGCGCTGGGCCGGGCCACCGCCGAGGTGCACACCGCGCTCGCGCACGCCCTGCCGACGGTCACCCTCGGCCCTGTGCAGCTGCAGTCGCTGGCCGACGGGATGACCGAGCGGCTGCAGGCGGCCGTCCAGGCAGTGCCCGGCCTGCGGCCGTACGAGGGCGGACTGCGCTCGGCCTACGCGGCGCTGGCCGCGCTCGCCACCGAGGGCCGCACCTGGACCGCGCAGCGCATCCACGGCGATCTGCACCTGGGCCAGTGTCTGCGCTCCCCCTCCGGGGAGTGGTCGCTGATCGACTTCGAGGGCGAGCCGGCCCGGCCGCCGGCCGAACGGCGGATGCCGCAGCCACCGGTGCGGGACATCGCGGGGATGCTCCGCTCCTTCGACTACGCGGCCCACTCCGTCACCCCGCCCGCCCCGGACTGGGCGCGCGTCTGCCGGGCCGCCTACTGCTCCGGGTACGCGGAGGTGGCCGACCGCGATCCGCGCACCGATCCGGTGCTGCTGCGGGCCTACGAGACCGACAAGGCGGTCTACGAGCTCGTCTACGAGGCCCGGCACCGCCCCGACTGGCTGCCCGTACCGCTCTCGGCGATCCGTCGCCTCGCCGCGTGAAGAACCAGGAGGCTCGTCCGTGACCCCGAAGGGCAAGAAGCACACCAAGGCCAAGGAGAAGACGGTTCCCCGGCAGCAGGTGCCGGCGCACGAGCGTCCGGCGGCCGGTGTCTTTCCCGCCGACCGCGCGCGGCTGCTGGCCGGTACCCACCACGACCCGCACTCGGTGCTGGGCGCCCATCCGGTGCCCGGCGGCGTGGCCTTCCGGGTCTTCCGGCCGTACGCGCTGTCCGTCACGGTCGTCACCGGCGAGCTGCGGGCCGAACTGCACGACGACGGCGAGGGGTTCTTCTCGGGGCTGCTGCCGCTCGCGGGCGTACCGGACTACCGGCTGCTGGTGGCGTACGAGGAGAACGTCCTGGACACCGAGGACCCCTACCGTTTCCTGCCCACGCTCGGCGAGCTGGACCTGCATCTGATCGGCGAGGGCCGGCACGAGCAGCTCTGGCAGGCGCTCGGCGCGCATGTCACCACCCATCAGGGGGTGCCCGGCACCCGGTTCGCGGTGTGGGCGCCCGACGCGCGGGGGGTGCGGATCGCGGGCGGCTTCGACTTCTGGGACGGGACCGGCTTCCCGATGCGCTCGCTGGGCTCCTCGGGGGTGTGGGAGCTGTTCGTGCCGGGGATCGGCGCGGGCGAGGCGTACAAGTTCGAGATCACCCGCCCGGACGGCTCGCGCACCCTGCGCGCCGATCCGCTGGCCCGCCGTACGGAGGCCCCGCCCGCCACGGCGTCGATCGTGGACGTCTCCGCGCACGAGTGGGGCGACGCCGAGTGGATGGCGCACCGGGCCGACACCCCCGTGCACGAGGCGCCCTTCTCCGTCTACGAGGTGCACCTGCCCTCCTGGCGGCCGGGCCTGACCTACCGACAGCTCGCCGATCAACTCCCCGCCTATGTAAGAGAGATGGGCTTCACCCATGTGGAGCTGATGCCGGTCGCCGAGCACCCCTTCGGCGGTTCCTGGGGCTATCAGGTCACCGGTTTCTACGCCCCGACGGCCCGGCTCGGCACCCCGGACGACTTCAGGTACCTGGTGGACCGGCTGCACCAGGCCGGCATCGGGGTGCTGATGGACTGGGTTCCCGCGCACTTCCCGCGCGACGACTGGGCGCTGGCCGAGTTCGACGGGCGCCCGCTGTACGAGCACCACGATCCGCTGCGGGCCGCGCACCCGGACTGGGGCACCCTGGAGTTCGACTTCGGCCGCCGGGAGGTGCGCAACTTCCTGGTGGCGAACGCCGTGTACTGGTGCGAGGAGTTCCACATCGACGGCCTGCGGGTGGACGCGGTCGCCTCCATGCTCTACCTGGACTACTCACGCGAGCCGGGCCAGTGGACGCCGAACGAGCACGGCGGCCGGGAGAACCTGGACGCGGTGGCGTTCCTGCAGGAGATGAACGCCACCGTGTACCGGCGCTGCCCGGGTGTGGTGACCATCGCCGAGGAGTCCACGGCCTGGGACGGGGTCACCCGGCCCACCCACCACCAGGGCCCGAGCGGCTTCGGCGGGCTCGGCTTCGGCCTGAAGTGGAACATGGGCTGGATGCACGACTCGCTGCAGTACATGGCCCACGAGCCGGTGCACCGCAAGTACCACCACAACGAGATGACCTTCTCGATGGTGTACGCCTACAGCGAGAACTACGTCCTGCCCGTCTCCCACGACGAGGTCGTGCACGGCAAGCGGTCCCTGGTGTCGAAGATGCCCGGCGACTGGTGGCAGCAGCGCGCGAACCACCGCGCCTACCTGGGCTTCACGTGGTCCCACCCGGGCAAGCAACTCCTCTTCATGGGCCAGGAGTTCGCGCAGGGCGCCGAGTGGTCCGAGGCACACGGCCCCGACTGGTGGCTGCTCGACCCGTCCTACGGCGCCGAGGCCGACCACCGGGGCGTACGGGATCTCGTACGGGACCTGAACGCGCTGTACCGGGCGACCCCGGCGCTGTGGCAGCGGGACACCGATCCGGCGGGCTTCCAGTGGATCACCGGGGACGCGGCGGACGACAACGTCTTCGCGTTCCTGCGCCTGGACGCCGACGGCAACCCGCTGCTCGCCGTCTCCCACCTGTCCCCCGTGGTCCGCCACGACTACCGCCTCGGCGTCCCGGACGACGTGCCGGCCTGGCACGAGTCCCTGAACACGGACGCCGCGCGGTACGGCGGCGGCGATGTCACCAACCCCGACGTCATCAAACCCGAGCCCCAGGGATGGCACGGCCGGCCGGCCAGCATCCGGCTGACCCTGCCCCCACTGGCCACGGTGTGGCTGCGGCCCGCCTAGGCCCTGTCGCCACATTCCCGCCTGCCCCGCGACGCCATGCACGCTCCCCCACTGCCTCAAGGGCGTGGGAGGTGCCCCCACTCGCCGCACCGGGCCCGGGCCCAACTACATCCAGTACGAGGGCCAGGACCCGGCACTCCCCCAGCCTTCGGCCGGGGGACCCCCAGAGCACGCACCTACGGCATACATGAGCCTCCCCCACGCTCGAACAGGCCCGCGCTGGGGCACCCCCATCGCGGCGGGCACAGGGCCCGCCCTCCGGGCGGACGGCGGGAATGTGACGACAGGACCTAGCGCGGACCTAGCGCTCGTACGGCTCCTTGGCCGGGAGGCCCGCTACGGCCCGGTGGCGGCCGCGGCCAGGGCCTGGGGCAGCTCGCCCGTGTACAGCACCCCGAGCTGCTGGGTGGCCCGGGTCAGGGCGACGTACAGGTCGCTCGTGCCGTAGCCGCCCGGCTCCACCACCAGGACCGAGTCGAACTCGAGGCCCTTGGCCTGGCGGGGATCGAGCAGCACGACCGTACGGGTCAGATCGGGCTCGGCGCCCGCGGTGACGCCGTCCAGCCGGGTGGCCAGCGAGCGGTGCAGCGCGCGCGGCGCGATGACAGCCAGCCGCCCCTCGGCCGGGGTGAGCTCGGCGACCGCCTTGGCCACGGCCTCGGGCAGGTCACCGTCGGCCCGGCGGACCCAGGGCCGTACCCCGGTCGACCGGACCGAGCTGGGCGGCTCGAAGTCCGGGTGCTCGGCGCGGACCACGGCCGCGGCCAGCTCCATGATCTCCGCCGGAGTGCGGTAGTTGACGCCGAGCCGCGTGTGCTCCCAGCGGTCCTCGACATAGGGGGCGAGGATGTCCGCCCAGGCGCCAACGCCGGCCGCCTCGGCGGTCTGCGCGGGGTCGCCGACCAGGGTCATCGAGCGGGTCGGGCTGCGCCGCATCAGCAGCCGCCAGGCCATCGGCGACAGCTCCTGCGCCTCGTCGACGATGATGTGCCCGAACGCCCAGGTACGGTCGGCCGCGGCGCGCTCGGCGGCGCTGCGGTGGTCGGCCTCCTCATGTCGCTCGGCGAACCGTTCGGCGTCGATGATGTCGTGCGCCGACAGCACCTCCGACGCGTCCGGGTCGCTGTCCTCCTTGTCCTCGAACTCGTACGTCCGGGAGGCGTAGGACACGTCCAGCACGCCCTGGGCATAAGCGATCTGCGTCTCTCGTTCGCGCTCGGCACGGGCCCGTGCCGAGCGCTCGTCCTCGCCCAGAAGTTCGGCCGCCTCGTCCAGCAGAGGGACGTCGGCGACGGTCCACGCGCGGGTCACCGGGCGCCGGACGGCGGCGGCGTCCTCCTCGCTGAGGTACCCCTCGGGCTCCGCGAGGAAGTCCGCGACGAGCCGCTGCGGGGTGATCCGGGGCCACAGCTGGTCGATGGCGCCCCAGACCTCGGGGTTCTCGGCGAGTTCGTCGCGGATCTGGGTGATGTCGGAGGCGTCGAGCAGGCTGGAGCCGTCGTACGGGTCGGTGCCGACGCGTTCGGCGTACAGCTCGGTGAGGGTGTTGAGGATGTGACCCTCGAAGTACTCGCGGGCGGCGTTGTGCGGCAGTTTCGTGGCGCGGGTGCGCTCCCGGGCGACGGAGACCAGTCCGTCGTCGAGCATCAGGACCTCGCGGTCGTGCTCGATCGCGATGACCGGGTCCGGCAGGGCCTGCCGGTCGCGTACGACGGCGGCGAGCACGTCGGCCATGTCGGCGCGGCCCTTCACGGCGGCCGCCTCCGGGGTGTCGCCGGCGGTCGCCTTCACGCCGGGGAACAGCTCGCCGACCGTGGCCAGCAGCACCCCGGTCTCGCCGAGGGAGGGCAGCACCTCGCCGATGTAGCCGAGGAAGGCCGGGTTGGGGCCGACGATCAGGACGGCCCGGCGGGCCAGCAGCTCGCGGTACTCGTAGAGGAGGTAGGCGGCGCGGTGCAGCGCGACCGCCGTCTTGCCGGTGCCCGGCCCGCCCTCGACCACGAGCACCCCCCGGTACGGCGCCCGGATGATCTCGTCCTGCTCGGCCTGGATGGTCTGCACGATGTCGCTCATGCGGCCGGTGCGGGCCGAGTTCAGCGCGGCCAGCAGCACGTCGTCGCCGCTGTGGTCCTCGTACCCGGTGCGGGTGGCGTCGCCGAGGTCGAGGATCTCGTCGTGCAGGGAGGTCACCCTCCGGCCCTCGGTGCTGATGTGCCGACGGCGGCGCAGGCCCATCGGGGTGTGACCGGTGGCCAGGTAGAAGGGGCGGGCGACATCGGCCCGCCAGTCGATGAGCACGGGGGTGCGCTCGGCGTCGTCCTCGCGCAGCCCGATCCGGCCGATGTGGTGGGCGGTGCCGTCGGCGAGGTCGATCCGGCCGAAGCAGAGCGAGCCGTCGACGGCGTTCAGCGCGGCGAGCAGCCCCGAGCGCTCGGCGACCAGGATGTCCCGCTCCAGCCGGGCCTGCATGGGCTTGTCGCCCTGGGCGAGCGCGTCCGCGACCGAGGTCTCGGCATCGCCGCGCAGGGCGTCCACGCGCGCGTACAGTCCGTCGATGAATTCCTGCTCGCGCCGCAATTCATCGTCTGGAAATTCGGTGTTTGACAATTCCGCTCCCGCCCGGATATACTGTGCTCACTGAACTTCTCCGCAACCATTCGCATTCCAGTCGCGAACCACTGAATATACGCACAGAAATCCCCCGAGCGCAATTGCTCAGGGGATTTTTTTCGTGGCCGGCCGTGCTGTGCGGCGCTTTACAGCACGTCGGCCAGCTCTTCCATCAGGCGCCGCCTGGGCCGCGCCCCCACCATCGACCGCACCGGCTCACCGTCCCGGAAGACCATCAGGGTCGGCGTGGACAGCACCCCGTAGGCGAGGGTCGTCTCCGGATTGCGGTCCACGTCCAGCTGCACGATCTTCAGCCGGTCGCCCTCCTCGAAGGCGATGTCCTTCAGCACCGGCGCGAGCTGCCGGCACGGACCGCACCAGTCGGCCGTGAACTGCACCAGCACCGGAAGGTCGGAGCCGATCACCGCCGTGCGGAAATCGGCGTCCGTCACCTCGTCCAGTCCGCTCACCAAGCTCATCGCGAAAGCCCTCCCAGCTCGCACACGGGCTCCGGACCACCCGGAACCAGCGCCTCGGCGGCCAGCGCGTCACGGGCCAGTTCGGCCCGCCGCAGCTGCCCGGCGACCGTCTCCCGTACGGACTGCAGCTGCCCGATGAGCGCGTCCAGCTCGTCCAGCTTGCGCCGGTAGACCTGGAGCGAGGCCGGGCAGGAGTCGCCCTCCGGGTGCCCGGCACGCAGGCACTCCACGAAGGGCCGCGTCTCCTCCAGCCCGAAGCCGACGTCCTGCAGGGTGCGGATCTGCTCCAGCAGCCGCAGGTCGCCCTCGTCGTAACGGCGGTGCCCGTTGCCGTCGCGCCGCGCCGGCAGCAGTCCGCGTGCCTCGTAGTACCGCAGGGTGCGGGTGGTGGTCCCGGCCCGTGCGGCCAGCTCGCCGATTCGCATGCCCACGACCGTAGGGGTTGACGTCGGCGGCAAGGCAAGCGGTCGTTCGCTCAGCAGCAGAGTTCGTCGAGATCCTCGACGGCCGTCAGACGGTCACGCCCGCCGACTCCTCCACCTCCATCAGGGAGGCGCTGTGGCGTTCCTCCTCGAACTTGCGGCGGCCGCCGCGCAGGCCGAACAGGCGTTTGGCCAGGGCGATGTAGAGGACCGCGAGGATGTTGAGGACCAGCGTGACGATCTTCAGGTAGCTGACCTTCTCGGTGAGCTCGTAGATCTCCAGCGGGAGGAAGGCGGCGGTGGCGACGACGGTCAGGTACTCCGCCCAGCGCTTGGCGTACCAGAGGCCGACCGCCTCGACCAGTTCGATCAGGGCGTAGGCCAGGAGGAGCGCGGCGACCAGGAGGAGAGTGCTGTGCTTGTAGCCGAACGCCTTCTGGATGGAGCCGACGACCGGTGAGTGGTCGAGGTCGTAGTGGAAGTGCTTGAACACCGGGCGGAAGACATCCAGGTTCTGGTTGAAGAGGCGGCGGACCGCGTCCTGGCTGTTGCTGAACTTCCACACCGCGACCGCGACCAGCACGATGAACACCCCGCGCACGGCCCGCTCGACCGCCAGGAAGCGCAGGATGAACAGGTCGCGCAGGACCTTTCCGCGGGGCACCAGCGGGGCGTCCCCGGCCGGGCCGGCGCCGTGCGGCTCGCCGAGCACGAAGTCACCGCAGCGCAGGCAGCGCCACGCGTCCCCGAGCGCGGTCTCGGCGTGCAGCCGGATCCGCAGCCGGGGGTCGTCCGGCGCGTAGGTCACGTGGCCCTTGCGCGCGCAGGTCCGCCGGTCCCAGTCGATCTTCATTCCCCCGTGCCTCCAAACCCGTACTGATTCATATGTATCGACGCCACACACGAACGTGCCGTTCCGGTCGGTCCGGAGCGGCACGTTAGCGGATGGAGGCGGGAAACGTTCAGCCGACCGAGCTGTCCAGCAGTTCCTTTTTTTCCACCACGATCACGCCGTAGGTGCGGGCGAGGTGGGTGGTGGTCTGGTGCTGCCAGTCACTCGCCCTGCGCTTGGCTGTCGCGCGGAGGCTTGCGATCTGGTCGTAGGTCCGCTTCAGCCGGTTGGAGGTTTTCTGGCCGGGCTTGCTCGGATCAGGCCTTGGCCAGCTCCCCCTCGCGAGGCTCGGGAACGTCGGCCACCGTCTCACGGCTCTCATCCATCAACGTGGTCTCGTCGAACGGCAGCTCACCGGCGAGAACCCGCCGCACCCGCTCCTTGTCGATCTCCCTCGTCCACGTGCCCACCAGCACCGTGGCGACCGCGTTGCCCGCGAAGTTCGTCAGCGCACGGGCCTCGCTCATGAACCGGTCGATGCCGACGATCAGCCCGACCCCGTCCACCAGCGCGGGCTTGTGCGACTGCAGACCACCGGCCAGCGTGGCGAGACCCGCACCGCTGACGCCCGCCGCACCCTTGGACGCCAGCAGCAGGAAGAGCAGCAGCGGGATCTGCTCGCCGACGGACATCGGCGTACCCAGGGCGTCCGCGATGTACAGCGACGCCATGGTCATGTAGATCATCGTGCCGTCGAGGTTGAAGGAGTAACCGGTCGGCACGGTGATACCGACGACCGGCTTGCTGACGCCCAGGTGCTCCATCTTCGCGATCAGCCGCGGCAGCGCGGACTCGGAGGAGGAGGTGGACAGGATCAGCAGGAACTCCCGGCCCAGGTACTTGAACAGGGAGAAGACGTTCAGGCCCGCGACGACGCGGAGGATCGCGCCGAGCACCACGAAGACGAACAGGACACAGGTGACGTAGAAGCCGAGCATCAGCACGGCGAGGCTCTTCAGCGCGTCCAGCCCGGCCGAACCGGTGACGGCCGCGATCGCACCGAAGGCGCCGACCGGCGCGGCCCACATGACCATCGACAGGATGCGGAAGACGAGCCGCTGGATGTGCTCGATGCCGCGCAGCACCGGCTGCCCGGCCGAGCCCATGGCCTGCAGTGCGAACCCGGCGAGCAGGGCCACCAGCAGCGTCTGCAGGACCTGGCCCCCGGTGAAGGCGGAGACGAACGACGTCGGGATGATCGACAGCACGAAGTCGACGGGCGGCAGTGCGTCGGTGGACACCTGGGCGTGCCCGGTCGCCTTGAGGGCGTTGGTCAGGTGCAGCCCGTCACCGGGGTGCAGCACATTGCCGACGACGAGCCCGATGGCGAGTGCGACGAGCGACATCACGAGGAAGTAGCCGAGGGCGATCCCGCCGACGGCGCCGACCTTGGCGGCCTTCCGTACGGACCCGATCCCGAGCACGATCGTGCAGAAGATGATCGGCGAGATCATCATCTTGATCAGGTTCACAAAGCCGGTACCGAGCGGTTTCAGCTGGACGGCGGCGTCGGGCCAGATCAGCCCCACGGCGATGCCGAGCACGACCGCCGCGATGACGGCGATGTACAGGTAATGGGTCCGGTCCCGCTTCGTGCGGGGTGCGGCAGGTGCCGTAACGGGGGTGCTGGCGGCCACGACTGCCCTCCTTGACGTCTTCGTCGGCGAACAACCGGCGTGCGGCTCACGTCCGGGCGTTGTTTGGGGAATGCCGTGACTATCTCCCGAGCTGTGAGGGCGGTCACCCTTCCGTTCATTTAGTTCATGCTTAACCCGAGAGGCACACTGCTGACATGCGCTTTCCGTCCCTCCCCCGCCCCCGCAGCCTGGCCGGCCAGCTGTTCGCCATGCAGGCCGTGCTGATAGCGGTGGTCGTGGCCGGGTACGCGCTGTTCACCTACGTCAGCGACCGGCGGCAGGCCGAGGACGCGGCGGTCCGTCAGGTCACCGCGGTGGCCCGCTCCATCGCGGACGCCCCCTCGGTCCGCTCGGCGATCCACACCCCCCGCCCCACGACGGCCCTGGAGCCGTACGCCCTGCAGGTCATGCGGGACGCGGACGTCGACTTCGTCACGATCATGAACCCGGAGGGCATCCGCTGGACCCACCCCGACCGGACCCAGATCGGCAAACGCTTCCTCGGTCGTATCGACCCGGCTGTGCACGGCCACACCTTCACCGAGACCTACACCGGCACCCTCGGCCCCTCCGTCCGCGCGGTCACCCCCGTCGAGGACAACGGCCGCGTCATCGGCCTGGTCAGCGCCGGCATCAAGGTCGAGGCGATCAGCGCCCGGGTCCAGGGCCAGGTCGCGGCCCTGCTCGGCGTCGCCGGCGCCACCCTGCTGCTCGGCGCGGTCGGCACCTATGTCGTCAACGCCCGCCTGCGCCGCCACACCCACGGCATGAACGCCACCGAGCTCAGCCGGATGCACGACTACCACCAGGCGGCGCTGCACGCGGTGCGCGAGGGGCTGCTGATGCTGGACGGGCAGTACAGGGTGGCGCTGATCAACGACGGCGGGCGCGAGCTGCTCGGCGTCGGACCGGAGGACGACACGATCGGCCGGTCGGTGGCGGACCTGGGCCTGCCGGCCCCGCTGACCGGCGCGCTGCTGTCCTCCGAGCCCCGGGTGGACGAGGTGCACCTGACGGCGTCGAGGGTGCTGGTGGTGAACACCTCCCCGGTGTCCGGCGGAGAGCGCCGCGGCACGGTGGTCACGCTCCGCGATGTGACCGAACTCCAGTCCCTGATGGGCGAGTTGGACTCGGAGCGGGGCTTCACCCAGGCGCTGCGCTCGCAGGCGCACGAGGCCGCCAACCGCCTGCACACGGTGGTGTCGCTGATCGAGCTGGGCCGGGCCGAGGAGGCGGTGGAGTTCGCCACGGCGGAACTGGAGCTGGCCCAGGCGCTGACCGACCAGGTGGTCGCGGCGGTGAGTGAACCGGTGCTCGCGGCCCTGCTGCTCGGCAAGACGGCCCAGGCCAACGAGCGGGGCGTGGAACTGGTGGTGTCCCCCGACAGCCGCCTGGACGACGGCCTGCTCCCCGACGACCTCTCCGCCCGCGACCTGGTCACGATCCTCGGCAACCTGATCGACAACGCGGTGGACGCGGCGCAGGGCAGCGTCCGGGCCCGGGTGACGGTCACGGCGTACGCCTCGGACACCGAGGTGGTCCTGCGGGTGACCGACACGGGCCCGGGGGTCGACCCGGCCCATGCCGACCTGGTATTCCAGCGGGGGTTCTCGACGAAGCCGGCCGGTCCCGGCGGACGGGGCCTCGGGCTGGCCCTGGTCCGGCAGGCGGTGACCCGCCACGAGGGCACGTTGACGGTGGCGGAGTCCGACGAGGACGGCGAGGGCGGAGCGGTGTTCGAGGTACGGTTGCCGCTGTCTGCACCCACGGGTGGCAGCAGATGACGAACGAGCAGCAGCCCATCCGGGTCCTGGTCGTCGAGGACGACCCGGTGGCCGCCGACGCCCATGTGATGTACGTCGGCCGGGTGCCGGGATTCGTCGCGGTCGGCAAGGCGCACACCGGCGCCGAGGCGCGGCGCTTCCTCGACCGCACGCCCGTGGACCTGCTCCTCCTGGACCTGCATCTGCCCGATGTGCACGGGCTGCAGCTGGCCCGCTCCCTGCGCGCGGCCGGCCACCACGCGGACGTGATAGCGGTGACGTCGGCCCGGGACCTGGCCGTGGTCCGCGAGGGCGTCTCCCTGGGCGTCGTCCAGTACGTCCTGAAGCCCTTCACCTTCGCGACGCTGAGGGACCGGCTCGTCCGGTACGCCGAGTTCCGCGGGGCCGCGGGCGAGGCGAGCGGCCAGGACGAGGTCGACCGCGCCCTGGCCGCCCTGCGCGCGCCGTCGCCCGCGGCACTGCCGAAGGGGTTGAGCGGCCCGACGCTGGAGCGGGTGACGGGGGCACTGCGCGAGGCTTCCGAGGGGCTGACCGCGGCCGGGGTGGCCGAGGCGGTGGGCATCTCACGGATCACGGCCCGGCGGTATCTGGAGCACCTGGTGGAGGCGGGCCGGGCCGGTCGGAGTCCGCTGTACGGGCAGGTGGGGAGGCCGGAGTTGGTGTACCGGTGGGTGCCGCAGGGGCGGTGAGGCACCCAATCCCGCGCACACGCATTGACCTGACTAGACCACTCCTCTTACCTTCACACGGCAACCACCTGGCCACGTAGAAGTGCGCCCTCAGGAGGTCATGCCCGTGCGCCCCACCGCCGCCCTCTCCGCCCTCCTCACCGCCGCTCTCGCCGCCGCGACCCTCACCGCCTGCGGCAACGGATCCGGGAGTGATCCGAACACGCTCAAGGTGTCCTACAAGCAGTCCATGGACAACTCCGTGAAGGTGATGGACACCTATCTCGCCGGGATCAAGAAGGAGTTCGAGAAGAAGTACCCCGGCAAGAAGGTCGAGTTCGTGCCCATCAAGGCCCCGGACGCCGACTACTACACCAAGCTGCAGCAGATGCTGCGGTCGCCGAGGACCGCGCCGGACCTCGTCTACGAGGACACCTTCCTCATCAACTCCGACATCACCAGCGGGTACTTGAAGCCACTCGACCCGTATCTCGCCAAGTGGCCCGACTGGGGCCAGTTCATCGACACCGCGAAGGCGGCCGCGAAGGGGCAGGACGGGAAGACGTACGGCGTTCCGGACGGCACCGACACCCGCGGGCTGTGGTTCGACAAGCGGATCTTCAAGCAGGCCGGGCTGCCGCTGAACTGGCAGCCGAGGAACTGGGACGACATCCTCGCCGCCGCCCGCACCATCAAGCAGAAGGTCCCCGGCGTCACCCCGCTCAACGTCTACACCGGCAAACCGGCGGGCGAGCGATCCACCATGCAGACCATGGAGATGCTGCTCTACGGCACGGGCGACGGCAGGACCGATCCGCTGTACGACAGCGGCAGCAAGAAGTGGATCGCCGGGAGCCGGGGATTCACCGACTCGCTGAGGTTCGTCGAGACCGTCTACAAGGAGAAGCTCGGCCCCGACGTCTCCGACGCCCTCGATCCCAACTTCGCCACCACCGTCATGGGCGAGCTGCTCCCCCAGGGCAAGCTCGGCATCGACCTGGACGGCTCCTGGCTGCCGCAGACCTGGCTCCCGGGCAGCGGGCGTGCATGGCCCGACTGGTCCCGGCAGTTGGGGCTGGCATACATGCCCACCCAGCACGGTCAGGCGCCCGGCAAGGTGAGCATGTCCGGCGGCTGGACCTGGGCCATCCCGGCCAAGGCCGGCAACCCCGACCTCGCCTTCGACTTCATCAGGACGATGCAGACCGAGGCGAACGCCAAGAAGTGGTACATCGCCAACTCGGGGATCTCGGTGCGCAAGGACGTCGCCGCCGATCCCTCGTACGCCACCGCCCAGCCCGGCATCAGGTTCTTCACCGATCTCGTCGCCACGACCCACTACCGGCCCGCCTATCCCGCGTACCCGCAGGTGTCGACGGCCATCCAGGAGGCGATGGAGAGCGTCACGACCGGTGACACGTCCGCGGAGAAGGCCGCGACCACCTACGACTCCTCCCTCAAGGACGTCACCGGCGGCCAAGTGGTCGTAAGGTGAACCCCCGACGCCGGTTCAGCCGGGCCCTCCCCCTCGCCCCCGCCGTCGTCCTGATCCTGCTCTTCCTCGCCGGGCCCATCGCCTACTGCGTCTACATCTCCTTCACCGACCTGCAGTTGACCGGTCAGGCGCACGCCTCCTTCGTCGGGTTCGACAACTTTCGCCGGGCTTTGAAGGACAGCGCGTTCCTGAACGCCGTCTGGCTGACCCTCGTCTTCACCGTGCTGTCCTCGCTCGTCGGGCAGAACACCCTCGGGCTCGCCCTGGCCGCGCTCATGAAGCGGGCGTCGAAACCGGTGCGCACGCTCACCGGCGGGGTCGTGGTCACGGCCTGGGTGCTGCCGGAGGTGGTCGCCGGGTTCCTGCTGTACGCCTTCTTCCGGCGGGAGGGGACCTTGAACGCCATCCTGGACTGGCTCCATCTGCCGCGCCAGAACTGGCTGTTCACGCTGCCCATCCTCGCCGTGTCCTTCGCCAACGTCTGGCGCGGCACGGCGTTCTCGATGCTCGTCTACTCCGCCGCGCTGGACGACATACCCGCCGAGATCACGGAGGCCGCCGAGGTGGACGGGGCCGGCGGATGGCGGCGGATGTGGCACATCACCCTGCCGATGATCCGGCGCTCCATCGGCACCAACCTGATGCTCAACACCCTGCAGACGCTCTCCGTCTTCGGGCTTATCTGGGTGATGACCCGCGGCGGTCCCGGCAACAGGAGCCAGACCCTGCCGCTGTTCATGTACGAACAGGCCTTCCAGAACAGCATGATCGGGTACGGCACCGCGGTCGCCCTGCTCCTGCTGCTCGTCGGGTCTCTCTTCTCGGTCGTCTATCTGCGGCTGCTGCGGACGGAGGTGTGATGTCCCTCAAGCGCGCGTCCCGGCGGTTCGCCGCCGACGTGTCGCTCCTGCTGGTGGCCGTCGCCTTCGCGCTGCCCCTCGCCTGGGTGGTGCTGTCCTCCATGGATCCCCACGCGGACCTGCGAGTGAGAATCCCGGACGGGTTCACCTTCGGCAACTTCGACGCGATCCTGACCCCGGACATCACCTACACCCCGCTACTGAACAGCCTGATCCTGTGCGGCGGCGCCACCGCGCTGACCGTCGCCTGCGCCGCCCTCGCCGCGTATCCGCTCTCCCGGTTCCGCTCCCGTCTCAACCGGCCGTTCCTGCTGTCGATCCTGTTCGCGACGAGCCTGCCGATCACCGCGATCATGGTGCCGGTGTACGCGCTGTTCGTGCGGGTGAACCTGATCGACACCCTGCAGGGCACGATCCTGTTCTTCGCCGCCTCCCAACTCCCTTTCGCCATCTGGCTGATGAAAAACTTCATGGACGGCGTGCCGAAGGAGCTGGAGGAGGCGGCCTGGACCGACGGGGCGTCCGCACTGCAGTCCCTGGTCCGGATCGTGCTGCCACTGATGGGGCCGGGGCTCGCCGTCGTCACGGTGTTCTCGTTCGTGATGATGTGGGGGAACTTCTTCGTCCCGTTCATGCTGCTGCTCACCCCGGACCAGATGCCGGCCTCGGTCAGCATCAACGACTTCTTCGGCAACCGGGGCATGGTGGCGTACGGCCAGCTCGCCGCGTTCTCCGTCATCTACTCGACGCCGGTGATCCTTCTGTACGTCCTGGTCGCCCGGCGCCTGGGCGGCGGTTTCGCACTCGGCGGCGCGGTCAAGGGATGAGCCGTAAGGGTGGTCCGTCCGTTACATACCGAACGGCCGGAACTGTACGTTCCGACAATCCGTGATCCTGTCCGAACAGACCGTAGCCATCCGGTCACAGGCCCCCCTAGCTTGTGCGAGGTGCGCCAACCCTCAGCTCCCCCCTTCAACGCCCCGGCGGCCCGCCGGCTGCGCGCCGCGCTCGGCATGGGCCCCGAGCACGTCGCCTACGGCATGCGGGCCTCGTACGGGCTGCCGTATGTCACACCCGATCTGGTGGTCGCCTGGGAACGCGGCTCCGCCGCTCCCAGCCACCCGGAACTCACCGCGCTGGCCGGCGTGCTGTGGTGTTCTCCGGGCGAACTGCTCGGCCGGCCGCAGACCCTGCGCGAGCACCGCATCGCGCGCGCCGTCGCACCCGAGGACGTCGCCCGCGCCGTCGACATGGACCTGCGCAGCTATCTGCGCATGGAGGACAGCGGGCAGTGGCGGGGCAACGAACGCCAGTCGGCCGCGCTCGCCCAGGTACTGGACCTCGCACTGCCCGACTTCGTCGCCGTCACCGGCCGCGAGGCGAAGCTCGCCGACCTGCTGCACAGCGCGGTGACCACCCGCTGGCAGGCCTATGTGCGTCCGGTGCGCAAGCTGGCGCCGCTGGACACGAAGGTCCTCGAAGAGGTGCTGCAGCAGCTCTACGACGACTACCAGGGACACATGGCCGCCACCCTGAGCTGGGGCGGCGGCAGCAGGAGCGCCAGCGAGTCCGGCCGGGAGTTCCTCGACCGGATCGTGGAGAACTTCTGGGAGGGCGTGGAGGACAGGTCCGCCTAGAATCCGCGGATTCCGCCTGGCAGACGACAGGTCCCTCTAGAAGACCGACTCCGCCTCGTCCATGCGGTCCTTCGGCACCGTCTTCAGTTCGGTGACCGCCTCCGCGAGCGGGACCATCACGATGTCGGTGCCGCGCAGCGCGGTCATCCTGCCGAACTCGCCGCGGTGTGCGGCCTCGACGGCGTGCCAGCCGAAGCGGGTGGCGAGGACGCGGTCGTAGGCGGTGGGGACGCCGCCGCGCTGGACGTGGCCGAGGATGACCGGCTTGGCCTCCGTGCCCAGGCGCCGCTCCAGCTCGTACGCCAGCGCGGTGCCGATGCCCTGGAAGCGCTCGTGGCCGTACTGGTCGATCTCGCCCTTGCCGTAGTCCATGGTGCCCTCGGCGGGGTGGGCGCCCTCGGCGACGCAGATGACGGCGAACTTCTTGCCGCGGGAGAAGCGCTCCTCGACCATCTTGACCAGGTCGGCGGGGTCGAAGGGGCGCTCGGGCAGGCAGATGCCGTGGGCGCCGGCGGCCATGCCGGACTCCAGGGCGATCCAGCCGGCGTGCCGGCCCATGACCTCGACGACCATCACGCGCTGGTGGGACTCGGCGGTGGTCTTCAGGCGGTCCATCGCCTCGGTGGCGACGCCGACGGCCGTGTCGAAGCCGAAGGTGCGGTCGGTGGAGGAGATGTCGTTGTCGATGGTCTTGGGGACGCCGACGACCGGGAGCCCTGCGTCGGAGAGCATGCGGGCCGCGGTCAGCGTGCCCTCGCCGCCGATCGGGATCAGCGCGTCGATGCCGAACTCCTCGACCATGTCGGCGGCGCCCTCGCAGGCCTCGCGCAGCCGGTCGCGCTGCAGCCGGGAGGAGCCGAGGATGGTGCCGCCGCGGGCCAGGATGCCGCTGACCGCGTCCAGGTCGAGGCTGCGGTAGTGCCGGTCGAGCAGACCCCGGTAGCCGTCCTCGAAACCGATGACCTCGTCGCCGTACTGCGCAACCGCCCGGTGCACGACCGACCGGATCACGGCGTTCAGGCCGGGGCAGTCGCCGCCTGCGGTGAGAACTCCGATGCGCATCGTGCTGTGTCTCCTGCTCGCTGTCGTATGCCGGTGAGCCAGTGTCGATTGTTTCACGTCCGCCGGGGCACCGAGCCACTTGACGGGCGCCTTATCCGGAGCCAGGGGTATTGTCAAGAGGGTTCCGCTCACCTCGGTGGGCGATTTTTGCGACCCAGAGATGACGTAGACCCGGACATGACGGAGTCGGGCAGATGAGACGGATCGGAGTGCACACGTGACGCGCAGCGTGTACGTGACCGGGATCGACCGCGGTGACGGCCGCCAGGTCGTGGAGCTGGGGGTCATGGAGCTCCTGACCCGGCAGGTCGACCGGGTGGGCGTGTTCCGTCCGCTCGTGCACGACGGCCCGGACCGGCTCTTCGAGCTGCTGCGCGCGCGGTACCGCCTCTCGCAGGATCCGGCGACGGTCTACGGCATGGACTACCACGAGGCGTCCGCGCTGCAGGCCGAGCAGGGCACCGACGAGCTGGTCTCCGCGCTGGTCGACCGCTTCCACCTGGTGGCGCGCGACTACGACGTCGTCCTCGTCCTCGGCACCGACTTCGCCGACACCCAGCTGCCGGACGAGCTGTCCCTGAACGCCCGCCTCGCCAACGAGTTCGGCGCCTCCGTGATCCCGGTGGTCGGCGGCCGCCGGCAGACCACCGAGTCGGTGCTCGCCGAGACCCGCAATGCCTACCGGGCGTACGACGGCCTGGGCTGCGACGTGCTCGCCATGGTCACCAACCGGGTGGCCCGCGAGGACCGCGACGAGATCGCCGGGCGGCTCGCCACCCGGCTGCCGGTGCCCTGCTACGTCGTCCCCGACGAGCCCGCGCTGTCCGCGCCGACCGTCTCCCAGATCGCCCACGCCCTCGACGCCAAGGTGCTGCTCGGCGACGACTCCGGGCTCGCCCGGGACGCGCTGGACTTCGTCTTCGGCGGCGCGATGCTGCCCAACCTCCTCGGCGCCCTGACCCCCGGCTGCCTGGTGGTGACCCCGGGCGACCGCGCCGACCTGGTGGTCGGTTCGCTGGCCGCGCACAGCGCCGGCACCCCGCCGATAGCCGGCGTCCTGCTCACCCTGAACGAGGTGCCGAGCGAGGAGATCCTCACCCTCGCCGCCCGCCTCGCCCCGGGCACCCCGGTGCTCTCCGTGACCGGCAACAGCTTCCCGACCGCCGAGCGGCTGTTCTCGCTGGAGGGCAAGCTGAACGCGGCCACCCCGCGCAAGGCGGAGCGGGCGCTCGGCCTGTTCGAGCGGTACGCCGACACCGCCGAGCTGGCCGCGCGCGTGAGCGCCCCCAGCAGCGACCGGGTCACCCCGATGATGTTCGAGCACAAGCTGCTGGAGCAGGCCCGCTCCGACAAGCGGCGGGTCGTGCTGCCGGAGGGCACCGAGGAGCGGGTGCTGCACGCGGCCGAGGTGCTGCTGCGCCGGGGCGTGTGCGACCTGACCCTGCTCGGGCCGGCGGACCAGATCCGCAAGAAGGCCGCCGACCTCGGCATCGACCTCGGCGGCACCCAGCTGATCGACCCGGCCACCAGCGAGCTGCGCGACGCCTTCGCCGAGAAGTACGCCCAGCTGCGGGCCCACAAGGGCGTGACCGTCGAGCTGGCCTACGACGTCGTCTCGGACGTCAACTACTTCGGCACCCTGATGGTCCAGGAGGGCCTGGCCGACGGCATGGTGTCGGGGTCCGTGCACTCCACGGCGGCCACCATCCGGCCCGCCTTCGAGATCATCAAGACCAGGCCGGAGTCGTCGATCGTCTCGTCCGTCTTCTTCATGTGCCTGGCCGACAAGGTGCTGGTCTACGGCGACTGCGCGGTCAACCCCGACCCGGACGCGCAGGCGCTCGCGGACATCGCCGTCCAGTCCGCCGGTACGGCCGCGCAGTTCGGCGTGGAGCCCAGGATCGCGATGCTGTCGTACTCCACGGGTACCTCCGGCTCGGGCGCCGACGTCGAGAAGGTGCGCAAGGCCACCGAGCTCGCCCGCTCCCGCCGGCCGGACCTGAAGATCGAGGGGCCGATCCAGTACGACGCGGCCGTGGAGCCGTCCGTCGCCGCGACCAAGCTGCCCGGCTCCGAGGTGGCCGGGCAGGCCAGTGTGCTGATCTTCCCCGACCTCAACACCGGCAACAACACCTACAAGGCCGTGCAGCGCTCGGCCGGCGCGATCGCCGTCGGACCGGTCCTGCAGGGCCTGCGCAAGCCGGTCAACGACCTGTCCCGGGGCGCGCTCGTCCAGGACATCGTGAACACCGTCGCCATCACGGCGATCCAGGCCCAGACACCCGCCAGCTGACGTCCCACAGAGAGCTTTCGAACACCGTGACCGCGACCCGTGTCCTCGTCCTCAACTCCGGCTCCTCGTCGGTGAAGTACCAGCTCCTCGACATGCGTGACGCCGGCCGGCTCGCCGTCGGGCTGGTGGAGCGCATCGGCGAGCAGACCTCCCGGCTCAGGCACACCTGCCTCACCACCGGCGACACCCGCGAGCACACCGGGCCGATCGCCGACCACGACGCCGCCCTCAAGGCCGTCGCCGAGGAGCTGAGCCGGGACGGCCTGGGCCTGGACTCGCCGGAACTGGCCGCGATCGGGCACCGGGTGGTGCACGGCGGCATGTTCTTCACCGAGCCCACGGTCATCGACGACGAGGTGCTCGCCGAGATCGAGCGGCTGATCCCGGTTGCCCCGCTGCACAACCCGGCCAACCTGACGGGCATCCGCACCGCGCAGGCGCTGCGCCCCGACCTGCCCCAGGTCGCCGTCTTCGACACCGCGTTCCACACGACGATGCCGGAGTCGGCGGCGCGCTACGCGATCGACCCGAAGATCGCCGACCGGCACCGCATCCGCCGCTACGGCTTCCACGGCACCTCGCACGCGTACGTCTCCCGCCAGACCGCGCGGCTGCTGGGCAAGGACCCGGCCGAGGTCAACGTCATCGTGCTGCACCTGGGCAACGGCGCGTCGGCGTCCGCGGTGGAGCGGGGCCGGTGCGTGGACACCTCCATGGGGCTCACGCCCTTGGAGGGGCTGGTGATGGGTACGCGCTCCGGTGATGTGGATCCGGCCGTCATCTTCCATTTGGCCCGGGTTGGGGATATGTCCATGGACGAGATCGACACTCTTCTCAACAAGAGGAGCGGTCTGTTCGGTCTGTGCGGGGACAACGACATGCGGGAGATCCGCCGCAGGATCGACGAGGGTGACGAAGCGGCCGCTCTCGCGTTCGACATTTACATTCACCGGCTCAAGAAGTACATCGGCGCCTATTACGCCGTGCTCGGGAAGGTGGACGCGGTCGCGTTCACGGCCGGGGTCGGCGAGAACGCGGCGCCCGTGCGCGGGGCGGCGATCGCGGGCCTGGAGAGCCTTGGCCTGGCGGTCGACCCGGAACTGAACGCGGTACGAGCGGACGAGGCCAGGCTGATCTCGCCGAAGGATGCGCGTGTCGCCGTCGCCGTGGTGCCGACGGATGAAGAACTGGAGATCGCGACCCAGACCTACGCACTGGTCGGAAAGAACAACTGAATAGCAGCACCTGAGCGGTGCGGCACTCATTTGTATCTTCCGCCAGACGGAATATTCCGTAGCGAAACAAACCGATAGGATCGCCCCATGCGCCGTTCGAAAATCGTCTGTACTCTCGGCCCCGCGGTCGACTCCCACGAGATGCTCGTCGCCATGATCGAGGCGGGCATGAACGTGGCCCGGTTCAACTTCAGTCACGGCTCCCACGCCGAGCACCAGGCGCGGTACGACCGCGTCCGGGCCGCGTCCAAGGAGACCGGCCGGCCCATCGGCGTCCTCGCCGACCTGCAGGGCCCGAAGATCCGCCTGGAGACCTTCGCCGAGGGTCCGGTCGAGCTCGAGCGCGGTGACGAGTTCGTCATCACGACCGAGGACGTCCCGGGCGACAAGAGCATCTGCGGTACGACGTACAAGGGGCTGCCGGGCGACGTCGCGCGCGGCGACCAGGTCCTGATCAACGACGGCAACGTCGAGCTGAAGGTCCTGGACGTCGAGGGCCCCCGGGTGAAGACGATCGTCATCGAGGGCGGTGTCGTCTCCGACCACAAGGGCATCAACCTGCCCGGCGCGGCCGTCAACGTGCCCGCGCTGAGCGAGAAGGACGTCGAGGACCTGCGCTTCGCCCTCCGCATGGGCTGCGACCTGGTCGCGCTGTCCTTCGTCCGGGACGCCAAGGACGTCCAGGACGTGCACCGCGTCATGGACGAGGAGGGCCGCCGGGTCCCGGTCATCGCCAAGGTGGAGAAGCCGCAGGCGGTGGAGAACATGGAGGACGTCGTGATGGCGTTCGACGGTGTGATGGTCGCCCGCGGTGACCTCGCCGTCGAGTACCCGCTCGAGAAGGTCCCCATGGTGCAGAAGCGCCTGATCGAGCTGTGCCGGCGCAACGCCAAGCCGGTGATCGTGGCGACCCAGATGATGGAGTCGATGATCACCAACTCCCGCCCGACCCGCGCCGAGGCCTCCGACGTGGCCAACGCGATCCTGGACGGCGCGGACGCGGTCATGCTGTCGGCCGAGTCCAGCGTGGGCGCGTACCCGGTCGAGACGGTCAAGACCATGTCGAAGATCGTCCAGGCGGCCGAGCAGGAGCTGCTCTCCAAGGGCCTGCAGCCGCTGGTGCCGGGCAAGAAGCCGCGCACCCAGGGCGGTTCGGTGGCCCGCGCGGCCTGCGAGATCGCCGACTTCCTCGGCGGCCGGGGCCTGATCGCCTTCACCCAGTCCGGTGACACCGCGCGCCGCCTGTCCCGCTACCGCGCGGTCCAGCCGATCATTGCCTTCACCACGGACGAGAACACCCGCAACCAGCTCACCCTGAGCTGGGGCGTGGAGCCGCACGTCGTGCCGTTCGTGAACACCACGGACGAGATGGTCGACCTGGTGGACCAGGAGGTCGCCCGGCTGGGCCGCTTCGACGCGGGCGACACGGTCATCATCACGGCCGGCTCGCCCCCCGGCGTCCCCGGCACCACCAACATGCTCCGCGTCCACCACCTGAGCACGCAGAACAACTGACGGGCCCCGCAAGGGCCTTGTACGGCGCTGAGGGCGCCCCCTGGAGCAGGGGGCGCCCTCAGCTGTGTGCGGCTCCCGAACGGGCTTGCAGGACCGGTCAGTCGGTCGTGTACACGTGCATGCCGGGCACGTGGAGGTTGCCGCCGAACTGGGCCGCCTGGACCACCTTCACGTTGGTGAAGTAGATCAGCGGGAGGTTCAGCGGGGGCGGGCTGTCGGGCGTGAACGTCATCGGGATCAGACCGAAGAGGTTGCCCGAGATGCTCTCCGTGTACATCGTGGTGGCGCCGCCCCGGATGGTGGACGTCGATCCGCCCGCCGCCTGCACGTGGTAGGTCTTGCCCGAGAGCTTGTCCTTCACCGTCTGGTGCAGGTCGCCGATGTCCGTGCCGTCGGAGATGACGTACTTCAGCACCTTCTTCGTGGTGCCGGACGCCGTCTTCACCTCCACGATGCCCTGGTAGTCGGCGCCCTTGAGCAGCAGCGAGCTGGCGCTGAGGTACCAGGGGTCGTCCGCCACCGGCACCTTGTTGTCGACGCCGCCCTGGTCGGTCGTGGCCGCCGGGCAGTCCTGCGCCGAGGCGGAGGAGCTCGCCGACGGGCTCGGCGTGACCGACCCGGCCGCGTCCTTCACCGCCTGGGTGGCGGTCCCGGCCGTCTTGGAGACCGTGTCGGTGGTCTTCTTCACCGTGTCCCCGACCGTCTTGGTGGCCTTGGAGACGGTGTCGCCCACGGCGCCGGTGGCCTTGGCGGCCGACGACGTACCCGACGTGGACGAGGCGTCCGGGGACGCGCTCGCCGACGGGGTCGCGGACGGCGTCGGGCTCGCGGAGGAGCCGCCGGAGTCCGAGCTGCCGCCGCCGAGGAGGCCACCGAGCGTGTCACCGATGCTGCCCAGCAGACCGCCGCCGCTCTTGGACGCGGACGGGCTGGGCGTGGCCGTGGCACCGCCGGACCCCGAGGACGAACCCGCCGATCCGGAGCCCGAGTTGGAGCCGGAGGTCGCGGTCGGCGTGGGCGTGGCCTTGTCGCCGGAACCTGAATCCGGCGAAGAGGCCGTGCCCGTGCCACCGGACTGGCTGTCCTTGGAGGTGCCGGCGCTCGCCGAGGGCGACGGCGTGGCCGTGTCGGCGCTCTTCGAGGCGGACGGCGACGGCGACGAGGACGCGTCCTTGGAGCTCTTCAGCGCGTTCACACAGTTCTTGTACTCGTCCGCCGTCAGGCTCTTGGCCGTGGGCGACGGGGAGGGGCTGCCGCCGTTGCCGGCCGCGAGGGCCAGCGAGGACGTGAAGCCCATGCCCATCAGCACCGCCGTCGGCATCGCCACGGAGGCGATGGCCTTGCCGGCCGGCATGTGGAACCTGGTGAACAGCGGCTTCCTGGGGGCCGCGTGTCGGGGCCCGGTTCTCGCGCGGGACCCGTCCACATCGGCCCCGCGGGTCACCTCGTCAGCCGGCACTGTGCCTCCCGTTCGCCCCGTTGGCCGGGCTCGTTCCTGACAGGTCGTTCTTCTCCAGCGTGTCCGTGAACTGGTCCGGCAGCGGTGCGCCCTGCGGGGCACCGCCCTCTTGCGGAGCCGCCTCGGCCGGCGGCTGCGGCTGCTCAGGCGCGCCCGGCGCCCACGCCACGGCCATCGCTCCGCCGATGAGGGCGAAGAGGAAGCCCAGGACGAAGCCACCGAAGTTGGACACGGGGATGGACACCAGCGCGAGCAGGATCGCCGCGACGCCCGCGAAGGTGCGCACGTGCTTCTGGAACCAGAGGCTGATGCCCAGGACGATCAGCAGCACACCGATGATCAGGGACCCGGCTCCCGCGGTGGTCGCCATCGCCAGCGTGAGATGGCCGATCTGGAGATGGGCGTACGGGAAGTACATGATCGGAAAGCCGCCGAGCATGACGAACAGTCCGGCCCAGAACGGACGCGTGCCCCGCCAGGCGCGGAACTGCAGCCTCCGGCGGGTGAACTGGCCGGGCGCGGCGGCAGAGGTCTCGGCGCTCATGGAAAACAGCTCCCTGGTGCGGCGTTGCTGTGGTGGTGATGTGTGCCGCGCGTGAAAACGCGGCCGGAGTGGCACGGGCGGGGGCGCCGTCGGCTCCCCCGCCCGTCACCGAGTGCTCAGTAGCACTCGTGCGTACCCGTCTGCAGCGACATGTGCAGGCCGCTGAGCTTGAAGGTTCCGGCCGTGGTCGCCCAGGCCGTCTGCTTCACGTCGGTCAGCGTGGCCGAGTCGGCCTGCTGCGCGAACCCGTACGGGTTGGCCTGCTCGCTGCCGCCCTTCATGCCGGGACCCTTGCTGGCGTCCTTGCCGGCCACACCGATGTCGATGTTGTTGAAGGTGGCGTCGGCGTTGAGGTCGGCGACGTCGATGTAGAGGTTGTCAGCCTCGACCGGCTTGTCGGCGCCCGCCTTCAGGACCAGGCTCACCGAGCCGAACAGCGGGATGTTCGGCGTGACGACGGACTGGCACATGTTGTTGATCGTGGCCGACTTGAAGGCCGAGACCGCAACCGGGTGCGCCGTCTTCTGCCCGTCGAGCGTGTACCCGCTGTCGATCGCGCCGTACTGCTCGAAGCCCTGCCCGACCAGTTTGTCCGCCGTCACCTTGAACGACTGACCCGACACACTGAACGACGCGGCGAGAGCGCCCTGCGCGAGGGCGACACCTATGCACGCCGTGGCGGCCACGCTGGGCACCATGACCACAGCGAACCGCTTCCATCTGGTCCCGCCACGCACCTGGGACTCCATATTTCCTCCTTCTCGGACGTACATCTCCTGGCCCGGACTCGCCACCGGTCGGCGGCTCAACCAGGCAGGGATGGGAGAAGTGCTACGTCCTCGGAAAGGAGAGCGCCCGCGCTCGGCGGCGCGAACCGCGCCCGAATCACCGGCGATCACCCCCGAGCGACAACCACTGGTCGCGCCTGACACGCATCACGCACAACCTTGCTGGACAGGCTTCGCTGTTGGGCGAAGACCCCCCTGCCCTAGAGCCGGCGCCACTGCCGCCGGCTCTGCTCGGTGGGGACCCAGATGCTCCCGTGACCCGACCGGCTGCCGGGGTGCGGGAATGGACCGAGCGTCGCCGATCGTGGTGCATTCTCGGCCCGGGCACAAGGGGGTTCGTTACTGGCTAGTAACGGGCGGATAACCGGAGGACGACCGACCGGTCTCGGAGTGCGACGCTCGGTGGCATTCGAGGGCAGAGCAAAGCCGTTGATCCCTGGACAAAATCAGACAGATCAACGGCTTCGACTTACTCCGAGTAACAGCCGGTGCGATTACCAAGATTTGGTAAAGCACCGCCACCGTGACGACTCGTCGGCAAACCTTTCACCCCGGCATCACAAGCCGTGGCGTTTAGCGACTGGTCAGAACAGGGCGCGCGCGAGGGCCCTCCGCGCGCCCACCACCCGCGGGTCCTCGGGGCCCACGACCTCGAACAGTTCGAGCAGCCGACGCCGCACGGTGTCCCGGTCGTCACCCACCGTACGCTGCACGGTCTCGATCAGCCGCCCGAAGGCGTCCTCGACGTGTCCGCCCACCAGGTCCAGATCGGCGGCGGCGATCTGCGCGTCGACGTCCTTCGGCTTCTCCGCGGCCTCCTGACGGACCTTCTGCGGGTCGAAGCCCTGCACCCGCTGCAGCAGCTCCGCCTGCGCCAGGCCCAGTTTGGCCTCGGGGTGGGCCGGATCGTCGGCCAGCACGTTCTGGTAGGCCCGGATGGCACCGCCGAGGTCACCGGCGTCGAGGGCCTCCGCGGCGGCGTTCAGCGTCGCGTCGTACGGGCCCGCCTGCTCCGGCGCGGGCGCGGCGCCCGGCTGCGCGTCCGGGTCGACCGTCAGGCCGGTGATGCCGAACCGCTGCTCGGCGACCTGCACCAGCTGGTCCAGCGTCTCGCGGATCTGCTGCTCGCCGGCCGCCCCCTGGAACAGCGGCAGCGCCTGTCCGGCCACAACGGCGAACACGGCCGGGATGCCCTGCACCCCGAACTGCTGCATCAGCATCTGGTTGGCGTCGACGTCGATCTTGGCGAGGAGGATGCGCCCGTCGTACTCGACCGCCAGCCGCTCCAGGACCGGGCTCAGCTGCTTGCAGGGCTGACACCACTCGGCCCAGAAGTCGATGACGACCGGCACCTCGGCGGACCGCTGGAGGACGTCCCTCTCGAAGCCCGCCTCATCGACGTCGATGACGAGATCGGCCGGGGCGACGGCCCCCGTACCGCCCTGCCGGGCGGCCTCGGCGCGCGTCTGCTCGGCCTTGGCCTTGGCCTCCTGGGCCGCCTTCACCGCGGCGAGGTCGACGACGCCGCTCATGGACATGTTCCGTGGCTGCATGCGTCTATCCTCCCCCGTTACCGCGTCGGAATGAAAAAGTGTCGTGCGCGGGCGCCGGGTCCCCACCCCACGCCTCGTGGAAGCCGCCCGTGTACGTCCCTCACGAGCTTTCGCTACGACTCGTAGCGTAATGCCAAGCGGACCCCGCGCGACACCACGCGCCGGTGATCTCCCTCACGACCGCACAGATCCCGCCGGTTATGGTCAAGGGATGCAGAGCCGCACTCCCGCCAGCCGTACCGGGCGCCCGCGCAGCGCCGCCGCGGACACCGCGATCCTGGCCGCGACCCGGCAGGCGCTGGTGGAACTCGGCTGGTCCAAGCTCACCCTGGGGGACGTGGCGACGCGGGCCGGGGTTGCGAAGACGACGCTGTACCGCCGCTGGGCGGGCAAGCCCGAGCTGGTGTGCGACGCGGTGGCCGAGCTCTTCGACGAGCTGGAGCTCCCCGACCGCGGCAGCCTGGCCGCCGACATCGAGGGCGTGGTCCTGCAGTTCGCGGCCATCCTGGCCCGCCCGGAGGCCAAGAGTGGCCTGATGGCGGTGGTCGCCGAGTCCACCCGCGACGACGCCCTGCGCGAGCGCATCCGCGCATCGGTCGTGGACCGCCAGAAGCGGCTGGTTCTGGCGGGCCGGGCACGGGCTCAGGCGCGTGGCGAGCTCCCGCCCGAGCCCGGCCCGGAGGAAGCCGCCCGCACGGTCGACCTCATCTTCGACATGGTGGCGGGCGCGGTGGTCCACCGCACCCTGGTGAGCGGCAAACCGGCGGACGAGGAGTGGGTACGGGAGTTCACACGGGTCCTGCTCCTGGGCCTGACGTCAAGCGGGCCGACCGCCTCACAGCCCCCGAGCCTTGACCCTGATACGGCGCCTTTCCAGCCGACCGAGTCGGGTGGTGGGTGGGCATAGGCCGGGGGTCCAGGGGGCGGAGCCCCCTGGTACGCCCACACGGGGCAACGGCGCCTAGAAACCGGCGGGCTCCGTATAGACGCCCCACTCGTCCCGCAGCACCCCACAGATCTCGCCCAGCGTCGCCTCGGCCCGCACCGCGTCCAGCATCGGCTCGATCATGTTCGACCCGTCCCGGGCAGCACTCAGCATCGCGTCCAGCGCGGAGCGCACGGCGGATTCGTCGCGCGCGGCCTTCCGCTCACCCAGAATGCGGACCTGCTCCCGCTCCACCTCATGGCTCACCCGCAGGATCTCCAGATCCCCGGTCACCGACCCGGTGTGCACATTGACGCCGACGACCTTCTTGTCGCCCTTCTCCAGCGCCTGCTGGTACCGGAACGCGGACTCGGCGATCTCCCCGGTGAACCAGCCGTCCTCGATCCCGCGCAGGATCCCGGAGGTGACCGGCCCGATCGGGTGCCGCCCGTCCGGGTGGGCCCTGAGGCCCCGCTCCTTGATCTGCTCGAAGATCTTCTCCGCGTCGGCCTCTATCCGGTCCGTCAGCTGCTCGACGTACCAGGAACCGCCCAGCGGATCCGCCACGTTGGCGACCCCGGTCTCCTCCATCAGCACCTGCTGGGTACGCAGCGCGATCTCCGCGGCCTGCTCACTCGGCAGCGCGAGGGTCTCGTCGAGCGCGTTGGTGTGCAGCGAGTTCGTCCCGCCGAGGACCGCCGCCAGCGCCTCCACGGCCGTACGGACGACGTTGTTGTACGGCTGCTGGGCCGTCAGCGACACACCGGCCGTCTGCGTGTGGAACCGCAGCCACTGCGCCTTCTCGCTCCGCGCGCCGTACACGTCCCGCATCCACCGGGCCCAAATACGCCGCGCCGCACGGAACTTGGCGATCTCCTCGAAGAAGTCGACGTGCGCGTCGAAGAAGAAGGACAGGCCGGGCGCGAAGACGTCCACGTCCAGGCCACGGCTGAGCCCCAGTTCGACGTACCCGAAGCCGTCCGCCAACGTGTACGCGAGCTCCTGCGCGGCCGTCGCGCCCGCCTCACGGATGTGGTAGCCGGACACGGACAGCGGCTTGTAGGCGGGAATACCGGCGGCGCAGTACTCCATGAGGTCGCCGATCAGACGCAGATGCGGCTCGGGCTGGAAGAGCCACTCCTTCTGCGCGATGTACTCCTTGAAGATGTCGGTCTGGAGCGTGCCGTTGAGCACCGACGGGTCCACGCCCTGCCGCTCGGCGGCGACCAGGTACATGCAGAAGACCGGCACGGCCGGGCCGCTGATGGTCATCGACGTCGTCACATCACCGAGCGGAATGTCCTTGAACAGGACCTCCATGTCGGCGGCCGAGTCGATGGCGACCCCGCAGTGCCCGACCTCTCCGAGCGAGCGGGGGTCGTCGGAGTCACGGCCCATCAGCGTCGGCATGTCGAAGGCCACGGACAGACCGCCGCCGCCGGCGGCCAGGATCATCTTGTACCGCTCGTTGGTCTGCTCGGCATTGCCGAACCCGGCGAACTGGCGAATCGTCCAGGTACGCCCGCGGTAGCCGGTCGGATGGAGCCCGCGCGTGAAGGGGTACTCCCCGGGCCAGCCGATCCGCTCGAATCCCTCGTACGTGTCGCCCGGTCGGGGCCCGTACACCGGCTCCACGGGGTCACCGGAGAGCGTGGTGAAGTCTGCGTCGCGCTTGCGCGCGGCGTCGTAGCGGGCCTGCCAGCGCCGGCGGCCCTCCTCGATGGCGTGAGCGTCCATACCATCGAATTTACTTGGACGTCCTAGTAAATGTCGATGGCTGACCGCCGTACGGTGTCCGTACGGCGGTGAGCTTCGTTACGCCTTGGCGACGGCCGGGGCCGGGTCGGCGACCTTGGCCTGCAGCTCGCGGCTGATCCTGCGCTCGACGAAGAACGCGGCGGTGGGAATCGTCCCCGCGAGCAGCACCCACAGCTGCCTGCCGATCGGCATCTTCGCCTTGGAGCCCAGGTCGAAGGCGACGACGAGGTAGACGACGTACAGCCAGCCGTGGGCGATGGCCACGACTCGGGTGAAGTCCGCGGCACCGCTGATGTCCAGCCCGTACTTCGCGATCATGCTCAGGCACAGCAGCACCAGCAGGACACCGGTGGTGTAGGCCATGACGCGGTAGCGGGTCAGCACGCTTCGTTTCATGCCGTCGAGCGTAACCACCCGTTCCGGGAGATCTTGCCCGGGGTCGGTCCTCGGCTCAGCCCTCGGCCCTGCCCTCGGCTCGGCCCTCGCCGCGGCCCTGGTCTCAGTCCTCGTCGAAATCGTGTGCCGCGATCCGCAGGGGGCGGAGCATCGCGAAGATCTCCGCGCACTCCTCCGCGTCGTACACGCCGAGCCCGAAGTCCATCGCCATCAGGTCCCGGGTGGCCGCGTCGACCACCTCGCGGCCCTTGTCGGTGATCACGGCGAGGGTGCCGCGGCCGTCGTTGGGGTTGGGCCGCTTGGCGACCAGCCCCGACCTCACCAGCCGGTCCACGGTGTTCGTCACGGAGGTGGGATGCACCATCAACCGTTCACCGATCTTGGACATGGGCAGCTCACCGGCCTTGGAGAAGGTGAGCAGCACCAGTGCCTCGTACCGCGCGAACGTCAGTCCGTACGGCTTGACCACCGCGTCGACCTCGGCGAGCAGGATCTGCTGGGCCCGCATGATCGAGGTGATCGCGGCCATGGACGGCACGTTTCCCCAGCGCTGCTTCCAGAGCTCGTCGGCACGGGCGATGGGGTCGAACGGGAGGCTGAGTGGCTTCGGCACGTCATCAGACCCTACCGGCAGGTCATATTCCGGGCAGCCCTGTCTCGGCTTTCGGTCGCCCGGGCCGCCAGGACGAGACCGCAGCAGCACAGCACACCCGCCGCACCGGCCCCGGCCAGCGCCATGCCCACGCCCTGGACGGTCATCAGCCCAGCGCTCAGAACTGCGCTACCAGCCACAACGCGCCCGCACCCGGCAACACACCGCACCCACCGCTCATGCCGGCCGAACCGACGGAGTCACCCGTACGCCTCGAGCCGGCGCAGCACCCGAGGCGCACGCGCCTGGGTGACCGGCGCCCGCAGACACCGCCGAGCGGCAGGCGTCCCGGCCAGCGGCGCCTTGAAGACCGCGAGCGACCCGCCGACGACCAGCACCAGCGGGCACAGATAGGCCACGGTGTCCGCGAAGGACCCGAAGAGCCGCAGCAGGGACTCCAGCCCGAGCCCGGTCAGACACACCGTGAGGACCAGCGCGCGCACCGCCAGCTCGACGATCCAGTTGACCAGGGCCCGTTCAGGGGTGATCCCGCGCTCCAGCCACAGTCGCAGCCGGTCGAAGGACCACGCCGTGGCCCAGCCGGTCAGCGGCCGCAGCAGCACCCTGTCCGCGACCGCGCCGAACGCGCCCCCGCGGGCCCGGTACTCGTACCCGGTGAGCAGGCGCACGCCGTGCGCGTCGGGCACGTAACGCCAGTAGGCGCTCGCCTCGGCGATCGGGGAGAGCGGGTGCGAGGAGGAGAAACGCAGGGCACACACGCGTGTGCCGTCGGGACGGTCCTTCTCGCCGGCGGCGACGCCGATGGCGGGCACGGTGAACAGCGGCAGTACACGCCACGTGCAGGTGAAACGCCGCGGCTCGCCCGCCACACCCGGGAGCGCGGCGATCGACGTGAAGCGCAGGTCCCAGCGCAGGCGCGTGACGGGGTCCTGGGTGTGCGCCCACAGCTCGTCGAGGTCGGCGCGTATGTGTGTCTCTCGGTAGAGACCCATGGTGTTCCCCCAGGCCAGAACGTGAAGTTGAGCGATCGCTCGGATGATCAGGAGGGGAACGTACACCTCCGCCCACGACCGCTCAAAAGGGGGCCGACTACTGCGCGAGGTGGCGTTCGACGGTCTCGACCTTGGAGGTGAGTCCGTCGGTCACGCCGGGGCGGATGTCGGCCTTGAGCACGAGCGACACGCGCGGGGCGCGCGCCTCCACGGCGGCGACGGCGCGCTTGACGACGTCCATGACCTCGTCCCACTCGCCCTCGACGGAGGTGAACATGGCGTCGGTGCGGTTGGGCAGCCCCGACTCACGGACGACGCGGACGGCGTCGGCGACGTACTCCCCCACGTCCTCGCCGACGCCCAGCGGCGTCACGGAGAAGGCGACGATCATGCGTTCACGATTCCTTCCTTGCGCGCGCGGGCGGCGATGACGGCGTCCTCGGCCTCGCGGCGCAGGGCGCGCTCGATGATGAAGCCGCCGAAGGGGATGATCGAGTAGGCGAAGTAGAGGCCGGCCTTGCCCTTGTTCCACTTGGTGCGGTTCCAGGCGTCGGCCCAGAAGACCACGTAGAGGATGAACAGCACGCCGTGGATCGGGCCCAGCACCGGGGCGACGTTCACCCCGGAGTCGACCGTGTACTTGATGATCGTGCACGTCGCGAGGACGATCCAGGAAATGCCCTCCGGCACGGAGATGAGGCGGAGGCGGCGGATGGCGGAGGCTGTCTTGAGGTCCACTGGTCACCTTCGGTGGGAGAGACGTCCACAGTTTGTGAACGGAGGCACAAGCGTCCCCCATTGTGGCAAACGACGGCCCTAGGGGTCCGCTCAGGGTGCGTGTCCACCCACGGGCTCTGTTCCGTCCACCCGCGGCGCCGCTACTTTCGCTGCGTGGCGATGTTCCGACTGCAAGGCAGCAAGGTGCTCGCCGTCGACATGACCGGGGACGCCGTGAAGGCGAAGAACGGCTCGATGGTCGCGTACGACGGGCAGATGAGCTTCAAGAAGCTCACCGGTGGGGGTGAGGGACTGCGCGGGATGGTGACCCGGCGGCTCACCGGCGAGCAGATGACGGTGATGGAGGTGAAGGGGCACGGCACCTGCTGGTTCGCGGACCGGGCGACCGAGATCAACCTGGTGAGCCTCCAGGGCGACAAGCTGTACGTGGAGTCGAGCAACCTGCTCGTGACGGACGCGGGGCTGCGCACGGGCACGACGTTCACCGGGCTGCGCGGCGCCTCGCAGGGCAACGGCCTGTTCACGACGACCGTCGAGGGGCACGGGCAGGCGGCGATCATGTCCGACGGGCCGGCGGTGGTGCTCCGGGTCAGCCCGCAGTACCCGCTGATCGTCGATCCGGGCGCCTACATCGCCCACCAGGGCAATGTCCGGCAGTCCTTCCAGTCCGGCGTGACGTTCCGCACGTTCTTCGGGGAGGGCGGCGGCGAGGCCTTCCAGATCCGCTTCGAGGGCGACGGACTGGTGTACGTGCAGCCGAGCGAGCGCAACACGATCGCGGGGGATCTGTAGTCATGGCGTTCCGGGAGATCAACTCGAAGATGGTCGAGGCGACCGTGCTGCCCGGGCAGCGGCTGTTCAGTCAGCGTGGGGCGATGCTCGCCTACAAGGGCGAGGTGTCCTTCACGCCGAACATCCAGGGCGGCCAGGGCGGGCTGATGTCCATGATCGGGCGCCGGGTGACAGGTGAGGCGACGCCGCTGATGACCGTCGAGGGCAGCGGCACGGTCTTCTTCGGGCACGGCGGCCACCACGTCCACGTCATCCACCTGACCGGCGACACCCTCTGCGTCGAGGCCGACCGCCTGCTCGCCTTCGAGGGCACGCTCCGGCAGGGCACGATGTTCATGGGCTCGCAGGGCGGGGTGATGGGCCTGGTCCGCGGCCAGGTCACCGGGCAGGGCCTGTTCACCACCACCCTCCAGGGCAAGGGCTCCGTCGCCGTGATGGCGCACGGCGGCGTCTTCGAGATCCCGATCACCCCGCAGCGCCCGGTCCACGTCGACCCGCAGGCCTACGTCGCCCACCACGGCGAGGTCCGCAACAAGCTGTCCGCCGCGCTGGGCTGGCGCGAGATGGTGGGCCGCGGTTCCGGCGAGGCCTTCCAGCTGGAGCTGAGCGGCAGCGGCACGGTGTACGTCCAGGCGTCGGAGGAGAAGCTGTGAGCGCGTACGGAAGCACGTACGGCACCCCCGGCGGCCCGGTGGTGCACGACCCGATGACCCTGCCCGCCGACGACAACGTGAACAAGTACACGTTCTGTGTCGAGCTCAAGAGCGGGCAGTGGTTCCTGCAGAAGGGGAAGATGATCGCCTACTACGGGGCGATCGAGTTCAACGGCATCGGGCACGGCCGACTCGACCGGCTTGTCCGCACCTCGTTCCATTCGCCACTGCACGCGAGCGACTGGGTCGTGGCGGCGGGCTCGGGCAAGATGCTCCTCGCCGACCGGGCCTTCGACGTCAACTCCTACGACCTGGACGACGGGAACCTGACCATTCGCGCGGGCAACCTGCTCGCTTTTCAGCCAAGTCTCGCGCTCAAGCAATCGATCGTGCCGGGTTTTCTGACCCTTATCGGAACCGGAAAGTTTGTGGCCGCATCTAACGGTCCGGTGGTGTTCATGGAACCTCCGATCCGGGTCGATCCTCAGGCGCTCGTCGGGTGGGCCGACTGCCCGTCGCCGTGCCATCACTACGACCACGGATATCTGACGGGGGTACTGGGCGGTCTACGTGCGATGACTGGCCTGGGCGGGGTATCCGGAGAGGAGCACCAGTTCGAGTTCGTGGGCGCCGGGACGGTCCTGTTGCAGTCGACGGAGACCCTCATGGAGGAGGCGGCGACGGGGGTCGTCCCGTCCGAACCAGGGGTGCCCGGAGGTGGCGGAGCGGCACCGGGCGGACACGGTCCGCAACCGTCGGGTCAACCGCGCCTTCCCGGACAGCTGGGGGACCTCCAGCGCCGCTTCGGGCTGTGAGCGGTAGTCTGCGGAGGGTGACATCGAACGCGTGCGCATGTCACACCACCCATAGTAGTTCGCCATTCAACTTCTTAGGTAGACTTCATACATGGAGACCGAGACGGCCACGCGCTGGCTGACCGATGCGGAGCAGTGCGCCTGGCGCACCCACCTGGAGGTCAACAGGCTGTTGACGTACCAGCTGGAGAAGGATCTGCAGCCGTTCGGCCTGACAATGAACGACTACGAGATCCTCGTGAACCTGTCCGAGTCGGACGAGCACCGGATGCGGATGAGCGACCTCGCCTCCGCGACCCTGCAGTCGAAGAGCCGGCTGTCGCACCAGATCACGCGGATGGAGAACGCCAACCTGGTGCGCCGCGAGAACTGCGAGTCCGACCGGCGGGGGTTGTACGCCGTGCTGACCGAGCATGGCATGGACACGATGAAGAAGGTGGCGCCACATCATGTCGCCTCCGTGCGGCGGCACTTCATCGACCTGCTGTCGCCGGAGGCGTTGACGGACCTGGACAAGGCGCTGAAGCCGATCGCCGAGCACCTGAGGGGGCAGCGGGGGCGTCCCTGAGCCTCCTGAGAAGCTGAGGTGCGGTAGCGGGGCAGGGATGGGTCGCGCGGCCCGGCGCTGAGGGGGTCCCCCCACTCTCGGCTTCGCTCGAGCGGGGGGACCCCCACCGCCCACCCGTGCCGCCCCAGCGGCACGACTGCCGCAGCTACGGCACGAATGTGGGGCAGCGACTGCAACCCCCTAGGGGCGCGGGGAACTGCGCGATCAACCACGACGGCCCGGCACTCGGCGACGGCGATACGCCCCCACGGCGGGTAGCACAGCCGCCCCGCCCGCCAGCAGGAAGCACGCCCCGAGCGGCACCCGCCCGATCAGCAGCCCCGTCACCATCGCGCCCACCGAACTCCCTGCGTTCACTCCGGTGTTGACCCAGGCGCCCGCCTGTGTGCGGGCACCCTCGGGTGCCGCCTCGTCGACCACGAGGTAAGCCGTGGTGAGGGCGGGGGCGACGAACGCTCCGGCGAGTCCCATGACCCCCGCGAGGGTCCACAGGCCGGGCGCCAGGCCCGCCACCGCGGTCGCCAGGCCCAGAGCCACCGCGAACCCGCACAGCCGCACCCGGGCCGGCACCCGCCATCGCACCACCCCGTTGGCCAGGCCGCCGATCGCGCTGCCGGCGGACAGGGCGCCCAGGATCCAGGGGACGAGTGCGGTGTCGTACGACCGCTGCGTGGCGAAGGCCATCACCAACAGGTCCACGCCACTGAGCGCCAGTCCGACGCCCGTGGCCACGGCGACCGGCGCCAGCAGGCCGGTCAGCGCGGCGCGACGCTGCCCGGGGGCCGCGGGGCGCGGGCCGGGCATCACCGGGGACGTGACGAAGACACCGGTGCCGCCGACGATCAGCAGCGCGCTCAACAGGATCCCGGCAGCTGGCGGGGCCCAGCCGGTGAGTACGCCGATCAGGACCGGGCCGGAGACGTACAGCAGCTCTTCGGCGACGCCGTCCAGGCTGTAGGCGCGGGCCAGCATGCCCGGCTCCGTGGCCAGTTCGGCCCACACCGCGCGCATGGTCGGCCCGAGCGGAGGCGCACACGCGCCCGCGAGGGCCGCCGCGGCGGCGACGGCCGGCGGCGCTGCCCCGGGGCGCCAGGTGAGGGCGGCGAGCACGCACAGCAGGGTGCCGTAGAGCATCGCCATGGGCGGCAGCGCACGACGCGCCCCGTACCGGTCGATCAAGGCCGCCCGGAACGGCATCAGGAAGACCGTCGCGGCGCCGAACAGGGACAGCACGGCGCCGGAGACGGCGTAGGAGCCGGTGGCACGCGTGACGGACAGCAGCACGGCCAGGGAGACCGTGCCGTAGGACAGGCGGGCGGTGAGGGCGGAGGCGAAGGCGCGGCGGGCGTGCGGCACGCGCAGGACGGCGGCGTACGAGGGCCGCGCGGGGGCATGCGTGGACATGCTGGAGTTCCTCTGGTGGAGGCGGAAGAAGGGGCACCGAGGGACGCGAGGACCGGTCGTTCATCGGCCTCGCGGTCCGGTGCCGCGCTACGCCAAGGAGAGGAACATGCCGCCAACTTACCAGTGGGATGCTGGAGTTGGCGACCGCGTTCAGCCCTGGGTCAGGCCCGCCACCAGCTCGTCCGCCGCGCGGTACGGGTCCAGCTCACCGGCGACGATCCGCTCCGCGAGCGCGCTGAGGCGGCGGTCGCCGTGGAGGTCGCCGATGCGCTCGCGCAGGGCGGTGACGGCGATGGTCTCCACCTCGCGGGCCGCCCGGGCCCTGCGGCGCTCCGTCAGGACACCGCGCTCCTCCATCCACGCGCGGTGCTTCTCCAGCGCCTCCACGACCTCGTCGACGCCCTCGGCGCGGGCCGCGACCGTCTTGACGATCGGCGGGCGCCAGTCGCCGGGGCCGCGGGACTCGCCGAGGCCCAGCATGTGGTTCAGTTCGCGGGCGGTGGCGTCGGCGCCGTCCCGGTCCGCCTTGTTGACGACGTAGACGTCGCCGATCTCCAGGATGCCCGCCTTCGCCGCCTGGATGCCGTCGCCCATGCCGGGGGCCAGGAGGACCACGCTGGTGTCCGCCTGGGAGGCGATCTCGACCTCCGACTGGCCGACGCCGACCGTCTCCACCAGGATCACGTCGCAGCCCGCCGCGTCCAGCACGCGGATCGCCTGGGGCGCGGCCCAGGCCAGGCCGCCCAGGTGGCCGCGGGTGGCCATGGAGCGGATGTAGACCCCGGGGTCCGAGGCGTGCTCCGACATCCGCACGCGGTCGCCGAGCAGGGCGCCGCCGGAGAAGGGGGACGACGGGTCGACGGCCAGGACGCCGACCCGCCTGCCCTGCTTGCGGTACGCCGTGACGAGCGCGGAGGTCGAGGTCGACTTGCCGACCCCGGGGGAGCCCGTCAGGCCGACCACATACGCGTTGCCGGTCAGCGGGGCCAGCGCGGCCATGACCTCCCTGAGCTGCGGGGACGCCCCCTCCACAAGGGAGATCAGCCGGGCCACGGCCCGCGGCCGGCCTTCCCTGGCCTGGGCCACCAGAGAGGAGACGTCCTGCATCAAACAGCTCCGTTCAGTTCACAGACGTACAGACGCGTGCAACGAGGGTGCTTACGCCTTCGGTACCCGCACGATCAGCGCGTCACCCTGGCCGCCGCCACCGCACAGCGCGGCCGCGCCGACCCCGCCGCCGCGCCGCTTGAGCTCCAGCGCCAGGTGCAGCACGAGCCGGGCGCCGGACATGCCGATCGGGTGGCCCAGGGCGATCGCACCACCGTTCACGTTCACCTTTTCGGTGGACACGCCGAGGTCCTTCATCGACTGCACGGCGACGGCGGCGAAGGCCTCGTTGATCTCGATGAGGTCGAGGTCGGAGACCTCCAGGCCGTCCTTCTTCAGGGCGTGCAGGATGGCGTTGGACGGCTGGGACTGCAGGCTGTTGTCCGGTCCGGCCACATTGCCGTGCGCGCCGATCTCGGCGAGCCAGGTCAGGCCCAGCTCCTCGGCCTTGGCCTTGCTCATCACGACCACGGCGGCCGCGCCGTCCGAGATCTGGGAGCTCGTCCCCGCCGTGATCGTGCCCTCCTTGCTGAAGGCCGGGCGCAGCTTGCCCAGGGACTCCACGGTGGTGTCGCCACGGATGCCCTCGTCCTTGCTGAACAGGACCGGGTCGCCCTTGCGCTGCGGGATCTCCACCGGGGTGATCTCGGCCTCGAACAGGCCGTTCTTCTGCGCGGCGGCGGCCCGCTGGTGGGACAGGGCGGCGATCTCGTCCTGCTCGGCGCGACCGATGCCGAGGCGGGTGTTGTGCTTCTCCGTGGACTCGCCCATGGCGATGCCCTCGAAGGAGTCGGTCAGACCGTCGTACGCCATCGCGTCGAGCATCTGGACCGCGCCGTACTTGAAGCCCTCGCGGGACTTCGGCAGCAGGTGCGGGGCGTTGGTCATGGACTCCTGGCCGCCGGCCACGACGATGTCGAACTCGCCGGCGCGGATCAGCTGGTCGGCCAGCGCGATGGCGTCGAGGCCGGAGAGGCACACCTTGTTGATGGTGAGCGCCGGGACGTTCATCGGGATGCCGGCCTTGACGGCGGCCTGGCGGGCCGGGATCTGGCCGGCGCCGGCCTGGAGCACCTGGCCCATGATCACGTACTGCACCTGGTCGCCGCCGATCCCCGCACGGTCGAGGGCGGCCTTGATCGCGAAGCCGCCGAGGTCGGCTCCGGAGAAGGACTTGAGGGAGCCGAGCAGTCGTCCCATGGGCGTGCGCGCCCCAGCGACGATCACCGAGCTGTTCGTTCCAGAAGGCATGAGCTGCGATCCCCTTACCGGCCTGCCCAGGCCGAGGAGTGAACGAGGGTTTACTTCGAATGTACTGATGGCACTCCGTGCCGTCATCGGCCTGTCAGTGTGATCGCTCGCACGTTGCGTAACCACCGCCGTGGCGCTGCACTGAATCCATGCTGACGCGAATCGACCACATCGGGATCGCCTGCCACGACCTCGACGCCACCGTCGAGTTCTACCGGGCCACCTACGGCTTCGAGGTGTTCCACACCGAGGTCAACGAGGAACAGGGCGTGCGCGAGGCCATGCTCAAGATCAACGAGACCTCGGACGGCGGCGCCTCCTACCTCCAGCTGCTGGAGCCGACCCGCGAGGACTCCGCGGTCGGCAAGTGGCTCGCGAAGAACGGGGAGGGCGTCCACCACATCGCCTTCGGCACCGCGGACGTGGACGGCGACGCCGCGGACATCCGGGACAAGGGCGTACGGGTTCTGTACGACGAGCCGCGGCGCGGCTCCATGGGGTCGCGGATCACCTTCCTGCACCCCAAGGATTGCCATGGCGTGCTCACAGAACTGGTCACTTCGGCCCCCGTTGAGTCCCCTGAGCACTGACCCCCGTACATAAGGGCCGGTAGGGTTGGGGGCGGTCGTCCCTGAAACCGGGGACGACCGATGCCGGGGTCCGGGTTTCGGGGGACGAGCGTCGGGGCAGCAGCCCGTGCTCCGCCGTTGATCTGACACCATTCCCCGGGGGCCCCGTTCGGCGGAGGACGAGGCTCGTTGGAGAAGCTGACCAGGGGACGGATGGGACCGCGCAGTGCGGGGCTACGAGAGCCAGGAGCGAGAGCCGGCGGCTGACGTCGACCACCTCTCTCGGTTCGAGGCCGAGATGAAGCGGCTGAAGACCGAGCGGGAGAAGGCGATCCAGCACGCCGAGGACCTCGGCTACCAGGTCGAGGTGCTGCGCGCCAAGCTGCACGAGGCGCGCCGCACCCTGATGACCCGGCCCGCCTTCGACGGCGGTGACATCGGCTATCAGGCCGAGCAGTTGCTCCGCAATGCCCAGATGCAGGCCGACCAGCTGCGTCAGGACGCCGAGCGGGAGCTGAGTCAGGCCCGCGCGCAGACCCAGCGCATCCTGCAGGAGCACGCCGAGCAGGCCGCCCGGCTCCAGGCCGAACTGCACCAGGAGGCGGTGACCCGGCGCCAGCAGCTCGACCAGGAGCTGGCCGAGCGCCGCGCCACCGTCGAGTCGCACGTCAACGAGAACGTGGCCTGGGCGGAGCAGCTGCGCGCCCGCACCGAACAGCAGGCCCGCCGGCTCATGGACGAGTCCCGCGCCGAGGCCGAGCAGGCACTGGCCGCCGCCCGCGCCGAGGCCGAGCGGCTGACCCGGGAGGCCCGCGAGCGGCTGCAGAGCGACGCGGAGGCGGCCCGTGCGGAGGCCGAGCAGCTTCTGCGCCGCGCCCGCACGGACGCCGAACGCCTGCTGAACGCCGCCTCCCAGCAGGCCCAGGAGGCCACCGACCACGCCGAGCAGCTGCGCACCGACGCGGTCGGCGAGTCGGACTCCGCCCGCCGCCAGGCCGCCGAGCTGAGCCGGGCCGCCGAGGAACGGATGGCGGCGGCCGAGGAGGCGCTGCGCAAGGCGCAGACCGAGGCCGAGAAGCTGGTCACGGAGGCCAAGGAGGCCGCCGCCAAGACCCTCTCCAGCGCCGAGGCCGCGGGCGAGGCACGCACGCGTACGGCGAAGGAGCAGGTCGCCCGGCTGGTCGAGGAGGCCACCAAGGAGGCCGAGACCACCCGGTCCGAGGCCGAGCAGCTGGTCGCGGACGCCCGTGCCGAGGCCGAGAAGATCGTCGCCGAGGCCGCCGAGAAGGCCCGCACGGTCACCGCGGAGGAGAGCGCGACCCAGCTGTCCAAGGCGGCCAGGACCGCCGAGGACGTACTCACCAAGGCGTCCGAGGAGGCCAAGCGGACCACCAGGGCCGCCGCCGAGGAGGCCGAGCGGATCCGCACCGAGGCCGAGGCCGAGGCGGACCGGCTGCGCGCCGAGGCGCACGACATCGCCGAGCAGCTCAAGGGCGCGGCGAAGGACGACACCAAGGAGTACCGCGCCAAGACGGTCGAGCTGCAGGAGGAGGCCCGCCGGCTGCGCGGCGAGGCCGAGCAGCTGCGCGCCGACGCGGTCGCCGAGGGCGAGTCGATCCGCGCGGAGGCCCGCCGGGAGGCGGTCGCGCAGATCGAGGAGGCGGCGAAGTCCGCCGAGGAGCTGCTGGCCAAGGCCAAGGCGGACGCCGACGAGCTGCGGCAGACCGCGACCACCGACAGCGAGAAGGTCCGCACCGAGGCCATCGAGCGGGCCACCAGCCTGCGCCGGCAGGCCGAGGAGACCCTGGACCGGGCCCGCAAGGAGGCCGAGCGGCTGCGCGCCGAGGCCGACGAGCAGGCCGAGTCCGTCAAGGCGGACGCCGAGACCGCGGCGCGCGAGCTGCGCGCGGAGACCGAGCGCGCCGTCGAGGCCCGCCGCGCCGAGGCCGCCGGGGAGCTGACCCGGCTGCAGACCGAGGCGCAGGACCGGCTGGAGTCGGCCGAGCAGGCGCTCACGGACGCCCGTGAAGAGGCCGGCCGGATCCGCCGGGAGGCCGCGGAGGAGAGCGAGCGGCTGCGTGCCGAGGCGGCGGACCGGATCCGCACGCTGCAGCAGCAGGCCGAGGCCGAGGCCGACCGGCTGCGCACCGAGGCCGCGTCCGACGCGTCCGCCTCCCGCGCCGAGGGCGAGGCCGTCGCCGTACGGCTGCGCAGTGAGGCCGCCGCCGAGGCCGAGCGGCTGAAGGCGGAGGCCCAGGACACCGCGGACCGGGTGCGCGCGGAGGCGCAGGCCGCCGCCGAACGGCTCGGCGCCGAGGCGTCCGAGACCCTGGCCGCCGCCCAGGAGGAGGCCGTCCGGCGCCGCCGCGAGGCCGAGGAGACCCTCGGTGCCGCCCGCGAGGAGGCCGAGGAGGAGCGCCGGCGGGCCCGTGAGCAGAGCGAGGAGCTGCTGGCCTCGGCCCGCAGGCGCGTGGAGGAGGCGCAGGCCGAGGCGACCCGGCTGGTCGAGGAGGCCGACCGGCGCGCCACCGAGATGGTGTCCGCCGCCGAGCAGCACGCCCAGCAGGTGCGCGACTCCGTCGCCGGGCTGCACGAGCAGGCGCAGGAGGAGATCACCGGGCTGCGCTCGGCCGCCGAGCACGCGGCGGACCGTACGCGGCGTGAGGCCGAGGAGGAGGCGGACCGGGTCCGCGCCGACGCCTACGCCGAGCGGGAGCGGGCGAGCGAGGACGCGAGCCGCATCCGCCGCGAGGCGAACGAGGCGTCCGAGGCCGCCAAGGCGCTGGCCGAGCGTACGGTCGCGGAGGCGATGGCGGAGGCCGAACGGCTGCGCGCGGACGCCGGCGAGTACGCCCAGCGGGTGCGCACCGAGGCCTCGGACGCGCTCGCCGAGGCCGACCAGGCCGCCGCCCGGACCCGGGCGGACGCCCGCGAGGACGCCAACCGGATCCGCTCCGACGCGGCGACCCAGGCGGACACCCTCATCACCGAGGCCCGCAGCGAGGCGGAGCGCCTGCAGAACGAGACGGTCGCCGAGGCGGACCGGCTGCAGACGGAAACCGTCGCCGAGGCCGAGCGGGTGCGCGCGGAGGCCCTGGCGGCCGCCGAGCAGCTCGTCGGGGACGCCACCGGCGAGGCCGAGCGGCTGCGCGCGGAGGCCGCGGAGGCGGTCGGTTCGGCGCAGGCGCACGCCGAGCGGGTGCGGGCGGAGGCCGAGCAGCTCAGGGCGGACGCGGAGGAGGCGGCCGAACGGTTGGTCAACTCCGCCCGCGCGGAGGCCGAGCGGACCCTGGACGAGGCCCGCAAGGAGGCCAACAAGCGGCGTTCGGAGGCGGCCGAGCAGGTCGACACGCTCATCACCGAGACCACGGCCGAGGTCGACAAGCTGCTCAGTGAGGCGCAGGAGCAGGCGCTGAAGACCACCGCGGACGCCGAGTCGCAGGCCGACACGATGGTCGGCGCGGCCCGCAGCGAGGCCGAGCGGATCGTCTCCGAGGCCACGATCGAGGGCAACTCGCTGGTGGAGAAGGCCCGCACGGACGCCGACGAGCTGCTGGTCGGCGCCCGCCGGGACGCGACCGCGATCCGCGAGCGCGCGGAGGAGCTGCGCGACCGCATCACCACCGAGATCGAGGAGCTGCACGAGCGGGCCCGGCGCGAGGCCGCCGAGACGATGAAGTCCACCGGCGACCGCTGCGACGCCCTCATCAAGGCCGCGGAGGAGCAGCTGGCCAAGGCGGAGGCGAAGGCCAAGGAGCTGGTCTCGGAGGCCAACTCCGAGGCGGGCAAGGTGCGCATCGCCGCGGTCAAGAAGGCGGAGGGGCTGCTCAAGGAGGCCGAGCAGAAGAAGGCCAGCCTCGTCAAGGAGGCCGAGGAGCTCAAGGCCGAGGCGATCCGCGAGGCGCGGCGCACGGTCGAGGAGGGCAAGCGCGAGCTGGAGATCCTGGTGCGCCGACGCGAGGACATCAACGCCGAGATCTCCCGGGTCCAGGACGTCCTGGAGGCGCTGGAGTCCTTCGAGGCGTCGCCAGGCAAGGACGGCTCGGTCAAGGCCGGCGCGACGGTGGGCGCCCCCCGATCGGGTGGCAAGTCGTCAGACGGCTAACCTGAGCGGTGCGTTCCGGTAACGTCTGGGGGCTTTGCCCGAGTCGTTGGCAAGCCGTCCGGCGGTCAGCCACCCAAAAGAGGTGCCATTCTCCAGATCAAAACCGTATCCGCTCGATGACACACCGCTTCGGCCCCTAGGATTCCCCTTATCACCTCACCGGTCTCATTGACAGGAACCCCATGAGCGACACTTCCCCCTACGGCTTCGAGCTTGTGCGGCGTGGGTACGACCGCGCTCAGGTGGACGAACGTATCTCCAAGCTCGTCTCCGACCGTGACAGCGCTCTCGCCCGCATCACCGCCCTGGAGAAGCGCATCGAGGAGCTCCACCTCGAGACGCAGAACGCCCAGGCCCAGGTCACCGACGCCGAGCCGTCGTACGCGGGTCTCGGTGCCCGGGTCGAGAAGATCCTGCGGCTGGCCGAGGAAGAGGCCAAGGAACTGCGTGAGGAGGCCCGGCGGGCGGCCGAGCAGCACCGCGACCTCGCCGAGTCCGCGGCCCAGCAGGTCCGCAACGACGCCGAGTCCTACGCCGCCGAGCGCAAGGCCAAGGCCGAGGACGAGGGCGTCCGGATCGTCGAGAAGGCCAAGGGCGACGCCGCCCAGCTGCGTGCCGAGGCGCAGAAGGACGCGCAGTCCAAGCGCGAGGAGGCGGACGCCCTCTTCGAGGAGACCCGCGCCAAGGCCGCGCAGGCCGCCGCCGACTTCGAGACGAACCTCGCCAAGCGCCGCGAGCAGTCCGAGCGCGACCTGGCCTCCCGTCAGCAGAAGGCCGAGAAGCGGCTGGCGGAGATCGAGCACCGCGCCGAGCAGCTGCGCCTGGAGGCGGAGAAGCTGCGCACCGACGCCGAGCGCCGCGCCCGCCAGACCGTCGAGACGGCTCAGCGCCAGGCCGAGGACATCGTGGCCGACGCCAACGCCAAGGCCGATCGCATCCGCTCGGAATCCGAGCGCGAGCTCGCCGCGCTGACCAACCGCCGCGACAGCATCAACGCCCAGCTGACGAACGTCCGCGAGATGCTGGCGACGCTGACTGGTGCGGCGGTCGCCGCCGCGGGCACGCCGGGCGACGACGAGCCCATCTCCCGCGGGGTGCCGGCGCAGCAGTCCCGGTAACGCTTCCGCCCCCACCCGCTCGACACGTCGAAGCCCCCTCCCGCTCCGGTGGCAGGGGGCTTCGTTACGCAGCGCTCAAGGACCGGGACGCACAGCTTTACTTTCTCTTGGGCGGAACCGTCAGCGCCTCGGTATCCTCCTAACCCTTACGGGGGCGTGGTGCGCCCTGCTGTCCTGAACCTTTCGATGGGTGCGGAGCATGATCGAGGCTGTCGGCCTGACCAAGCGCTACGGCGACAAGACCGCCGTGTACAACCTTTCCTTCCAGGTGCGGCCCGGGGCCGTCACCGGCTTCCTCGGGCCGAACGGCTCGGGCAAGTCGACGACGATGCGGATGATCCTCGGGCTGGACAACCCGACGTCCGGCTCGGTGACGATCGGCGGCTACCCATACCGCAAGCTCCCCAACGCCCCCCGCCAGGTCGGCGCGCTGCTCGACGCCAAGGCCGTGCACGGCGGCCGGAGTGCCCGCAACCATCTGCTGAGCCTCGCCCAGCTGTCGGGCATCCCGGCCCGGCGCGTGGACGAGGTGCTCGGGGTGGTCGGCCTGCAGGACGTGGCAGGCAAGCGCTCCAAGGGCTTCTCGCTCGGCATGGGCCAGCGCCTCGGCATCGCGGCCGCGCTGCTCGGCGACCCGCAGGTGCTGCTGTTCGACGAGCCGGTCAACGGCCTCGACCCGGAGGGCATCCTCTGGGTCCGCAATCTGATGAAGTCCCTGGCCGCCGAGGGCCGTACGGTCTTCGTCTCCTCGCACCTGATGAGCGAGATGGCGCTGACCGCCGACCATCTGATCGTCATCGGTCGCGGCCAGCTGCTCGCCGACATGAGCGTGAAGGACTTCATCTCGGCCAACTCCGCCGACTTCGCCCGGGTGCGCACCCCGGACAGCGAGCCCCAGCTGCGCGAGAAGCTCGGCACCACGCTCACCGAGGCGGGCGGCCATGTGCTGCCGGAGCAGGACGGCGCGCTGCGCGTGACCGGGCTGCCGCTGCCCCGGATCAGCGACCTCGCGCACGAGGCGGGCGTGCGGCTGTGGGAGCTCTCGCCGCACCAGGCCTCGCTGGAGGAGGCGTACATGCGGATGACGCAGGGCGCGGTCGACTACCGGTCGACCATCGACCAGAAGGCGGGCCTGCAGCAGCCGCTGCCGCCGGGTGCGCAGCCGCCGATGCCGGTGCCCGGCCAGGGCCAGCCCGGCTGGTACGCCCCGCCGCCGCCTCAGCAGGGCGGCCAGCCGTTCGCCATGCCGCAGGCGCCCGCGGGCCCGTACGGCGGCCCGCAGGCGCCCGGTTACGGCGCTCCCGCCGCTCCGGGCGCTCCCGCAGGCCCGGGCGCAGGCGCCCCCAACCCCTATGCCCAGCCGTCCCCGCAGACCCCCCAGGCACAGCCGGCCGCTCCGGCCCCGCAGGCCCAGCCGCCGGCCCCGGCCGCCGCGGCACCGCCCGCGCCGCAGCAGGCGCCCGCCGCCGCTCCGCCCGCCCCGGCCACCGCCCCCGCCGACCTGACCAAGCCCGAGGACGCCCGATGAGCACCCACCAGCCCCCGATGCCGCAGGCCCCGGCCGCCGCGCCCGACTGGCAGGCGGCGCCCGGCGGGTCGTACCCCGGTTACACCTCGCCGATCCCGGTCGTGCGCACCCACCTCGGGCACGCGCTCGCCTCCGAGTGGACCAAGATCAAGTCGGTGCGGTCGACGATGTGGACGCTCGGTGTCTTCATCGTCCTCGTCCTCGTCATCGGACTGATGGCCGGCTCGGTGGTCAGTTCCCACTCCGGGTCGGAGAGCCTGTCGGACCAGAACCCGCTCCAGTTCGGGTTCTTCGGCCTGCTCCTCGGCAGCATGTGCATCATCACGCTCGGCGTGCTGACCACGGCCTCGGAGTACGGCACCGGCATGGTCCGTACGACGATGACCGCGTGCCCGAGCCGAGGCCGGGTGCTGGCGGCGAAGTCGATCGTGTTCTTCGCCGTCGCCTTCGTCGTCACCCTGGCCACGTCCGGCCTCATGGCCATGATCCACGCGTCCATGCTGAAGGGCGTCGGCGGCGCCCGCACCCCCTCCGCCGGCGACTGGCTCAAGGCCACCGTCGGCATCAGCCTCTACCTCGCGCTGCTCGGGCTGTTCTCGCTGCTCATCGGCTCGATCATCCGGCACTCCGCGGGCGCCATCACCATCATGATCGGCGCCGTGCTGGCCCCGCTGGTGATCGCACTGTTCATGGCCTCGCAGTCGCTGGCCAAGGTGCGGCAGTGGCTGCTGGAGTACTCCATCCCGAGCCAGATGAGCTGCTTCTACGACAACTCCCTGAGCAGCTCCGGCCCCACCGGCTGGGACCCGCTGTGGATCATGCTGGGCCTGTCGGCAGCCGCCTTCGCCGGCGCCTACGCACTGCTGGAGAAGCGGGACGTGTAGCCCTAGGCCCTGTCGTCACATTCCCGCCTGCCCCGCGATGTCATGCACGCTCCCCCACTGCCTCAAGGGCGTGGGAGGTGCCCCCACTCGCCGCACCGGGCCCGGGCCCAAGTACATCCAGTACGAGGGCCAGGCCCCGACACTCCCCCAGCCTTCGGCCGGGGGGACCCCCAGAGCACGCACCTACGGCATACATGAGCCTCCCCCACGCTCGAACAGGCTCGCGCGGGGGCACCCCCGTCGCGGCGGGCGCAGGGCCCGCCCTCCGGGCGGACGGCGGGAATGTGACGACAGGACCTAGAACCTCGGCGCGTTGCGGGACCGCTGCACCCGGGTGGTGCGGCGGTCCTTCGCGTTCCAGCAGGCCTTGTGCCAGTGGCGGCGGTCGTCCACGCCCGCGTACTCCGGCCAGGCCACCACGTGCGGCACCCCGGAGGGGATCATCTGGTCGCAGCCCGGGCAGCGGTAGGTCTTGCCCTCGGCGCTCGCCCCGGCGACATGGCGCACGCTCCACTCCTCACCCTGCCAGCTCTCGGTCGACTGCCAGCCGCCGTACCGGCCGGCGGGGTCGTCCTCGGCGCTCCGGCCCGACGATCCGGCTGCCTTCGGTCGGTTGCGACGCGGGGACACGGGACACCTCTCGGGGCTATACAGGAAGCACGGCTGTCTCCAGCCTACGCGCCGCCAAGTGGGGTACGTGTACGGAACCAACCGGCACAAGTCCCCCTCCGGGGCGACCCATTCTGCAGACAATCCGCAAATCTCTCCGCCGGGCCGTGTCCTGGGCACGTGTCAGACGGTTATGCCGGGTGGGGGAGCTCCGGGTCGGAGCCAAGGAAGCAGGAAATGCGATGTACGTAGGAAGTTTTGTGCTGGGCGCCCAGTTCCCGGGCCAGGGTCCCGGGGAGGCCCTGCACCGGGCGGTCCGCTCGGCGGAGGTCGCCGAGGAGGCCGGTCTGGACGCCGTGTGGCTGGCCGAGCACCACTTCGTGCCGTACGGCACGTGCCCGTCCGCCGTCACCCTGGCCGCGCTGCTGCTCGGCCGCACCCGCCGCATCCGGGTGGGCACGGCGGTCAGCGTACTGCCCACGGCCCACCCGGTCGCCCTCGGCGAGCAGGCCGCGCTGCTGCACCTGACGAGCGGCGGACGGTTCAGCCTGGGTGTCGGGCGCGGCGGGCCCTGGGTGGACCTGGAGGTGTTCGGCGCGGGCCTGGAGGCGTACGAACACGGGTTCCCGGAGTCACTCGATCTGCTGCTGCGCTGGCTGCGCGAGCCGCGGGTCGAAGCGGACGGGGAGCGGTTCCGGTTCCGCGAGGTGCCGGTCGTACCGCGCCCGTCGGAGGCGCTCACGGAGAGCCCCGGACCGGAGGTCGTCCTCGCGTGCACCTCGCCGGCGAGCGTGAGGCTGGCTGCCGAGCGCGGGCTGCCGATGCTGCTCGGCATGCACGTCGGGGACGAGGAGAAGGCCGAGATGGTGGCCCTGTGGCGGCGCTGTGCCCGCGCGGCGGGCCGGCCGGGCGAGGAGATCGAGGGCGCCGCGCATGTCTCGGCCGGGGTGTGCCAGCTCGCCGACCGGCGCACGGACGCGGCGGAGATGCTCCTGAAGGCCATGCCGGGCTGGCTGAAGCAGGGGCTGGAGGCGCATGTGACGGTCGACGGCCGGGAGCGCGCGATGCGCGACCCCTACGCCTACACCGAACTGCTCTGCGGACTGCACCCGGTCGGCACCCCGCGGCTGGCCGCCGACCGGCTCGCGGCCACCTCGGAGCGCACCGGCATCTCCCGCTTCGCCCTCCTCATGGAAGGCTCGGGCGATCTCACCGCGACGGAGGAGAACCTGCGGCGCCTCGGCGCCGAGGTGCTGCCCCAGTTGCGCTGACCCCCGCAACTCACCCGGCCGGCATGAGGGCTTGCCGCCCCAGCACTGAATGCACCTCCCCCGGGTGGAGCGGCAAGCAAGCGGCTCACAGTCGGCCGTACCGGGCTGCCCCGTCAGCAGTCCCGGAGCTCCGGCGACTGGTTCAGCAACTGGCTGCGTACCGAGGTGAAGCGGGCCAGCGTCTCGTCCACCGAGGCGTCCAGCGGGAACACCGCCACCCGGTGGCAGTTCTGGAAGGCCAGCCGCACACCGAAGTGCCGCTGCAGGGCGCCGCGGATGGCGTCACTCGCGAGCGCACGCAGCAGCTGACCGCGTGCCTGCTCGTCCGGCGGGGGCGTCTGGTTGTCGGCGAACGGTCCGCCGTCGACCTTCAGCTGGGCCACCAGGGAGCTGATCATCTCCCATGCGTAGGGCAGGGAGGTCCGGACGCAGTCGACGAATGCTGCTTCGTCGACCTCGCCTCGCTCGGCCTGTTCGAGTAGGGCCGGTGAGACGTCGAGCGACATGGGTTCTCCTCTCGCACCCCCGAAGAGCAGGGGTTGCCGGACAGATAAGGGAGTTCGCTATTTCGAACACGCTCAGTAGACAGACGGCGACCTCCCGTTCACTACGGTAGGCAACCGTCGGTGACCACACCAGCAGAATGCGTATATGGAACGGTCCCGTTACGGGCACAATCGGCCAGGGATGAACAAGAGTTTCCAGGGACAATTGGGACGATCGATCGGGTGCAGGGCAGGCGAATCGCGCGCACCGAGGGGCGTCGAGTAGCGTTGCCGACCATGCGTCTCGTCATTGCCCGATGCTCGGTCGACTACGCCGGCCGGCTCACCGCCCACCTGCCCTCGGCGCCCCGCCTGATCCTGGTCAAGGCGGACGGCAGCGTCTCCATCCACGCCGACGACCGGGCCTACAAGCCCCTCAACTGGATGTCGCCGCCCTGCACGCTGAAGGAGGGCGCGGGCGAGGACGAGGGCGTGTGGACGGTCGTCAACAAAGCGGGCGAGAAACTGATCATCACGATGGAGGAGATCCTCCACGACTCCTCGCACGAACTCGGCGTGGATCCGGGTCTGATCAAGGACGGCGTGGAAGCGCACCTGCAGGAGCTGCTCGCCGACCGCATCGAGACGCTCGGCGAGGGATACACGCTGATCCGCCGCGAGTACATGACGGCCATCGGCCCGGTGGACATCCTGTGCCGCGACGCGGACGGCGGGACGGTCGCGGTGGAGATCAAACGCCGGGGCGAGATCGACGGCGTCGAACAACTCACCCGCTACCTGGAGCTGTTGAACCGGGACCCGCACCTGGCCCCGGTCCGTGGCGTCTTCGCCGCCCAGGAGATCAAGCCCCAGGCCCGCGTCCTCGCCACCGACCGCGGCATCAACTGCCAGATCCTCGACTACGACGCCCTCCGCGGCATCGAGGACGACAAGCTCCGCCTGTTCTGATCCCTGTCCCGGGCCGCGTCACATCACCGTGCCCGAGCCGGTCGGTGTTCCCGTGCCCTGGGACGCGCTCGCGGGGCTGCTGGACGCCGGGCCGCTTGCCGTGTTCGTGGTGGACGGGGTCGTACCGCCCGTCGGGGTCGGGCTGGAGCTCCCCGTGGACGGCGCTGTGGACGTCCCCGTGCTCGACGTACTCGGCGTCGGTGTACCCGGCTTGGTCGTCCGGGACTTGGACGGCGTAGGAGTCGTGCCCCCGCTGCCCGTGCCTCTGGTGTGGCTCGGGTCGGCCGAGGGGGACGTGGCCGGCTGGGACGGGGTCGGGGCGTCCGTCGTGCCGTAGGTGCCGCCGGGGCCCGGGGTGGTGGGGTGAGTGGTGGGCCGGTGGGCGCCGGTGCCCGCGGACGGGGTCTGGTTCGGGTCGGCGCCCAGGGTGCCGTCGTCCGTGCCCTGGCTCGCCGAGGGGTTGACGTCGACCTTGCCGGACGGGTTCTTGTCGGCGTTCTCGTTGGAGGTCATGCCGAGCGTGACGACCGTGCCCAGTACGGCGGCGAGCAGCGCCCCGGAGCCGACCGCGACGAGGTTGCGGCGGGCCAGCCGCACGAGGCCCCCGCCCCGCCCCGCGGCGGCCGGCAGCCGGGTCGTGACCAGGGGGTCACCGAAGGGCGCGTACGGCGGCGGTGCCGACTCCTCGTGCCGTACCTCCGGCAGCTCCTCCCCCGCCGTCGCGGCGATCCCGGGTACGTCGCCCGAGCGGTCGGCGACCAGCGCGAGCGCCCGGCGCCCGGCGGTCGTGCCCCGCTTGTCGGCGAGCGCCCCGCGCAGCCCGATGGACGCCTCCAGCTCGGCGCGGGCCCGGTCGAGCTGGCCGAAACAGAGCGCGAGGACACCCAACTCATGGTGGAAATAGGCCTGTTCGGACACCTCACCGGCCAGCCGCGCGGCCTCCGCGCCGCAGCGCAGGGCCCGTTCCCAGGCGCTGAAGTGCAGCCCGGCGGCGAACGCGGGCGCGGCCGTGCGGGCGAGCCGTACCGCGCGGTTGTCCTCCCCCTCGGCGGACGGAGCCGGGTGCGGGACGATCACGGCGAGCGCGGCCAGGACCGCGTCCGCCTCCGCGCACACCCGCTCGGCGGTGACCGAGGGATGCCCGGCCCACCAGGTGTAGTGCTCGGCGGCGGCCAGCGCCTGGGCCGGGGCGTCGTCGGCGTACCCGGCGGCCTCCAGCTGGGCCTGCACACCGGCGGCGAGCCGGTAGCGGGCGCCGACCGGCGAGACCAGCCCGCAGCACGCCAGCTCACCGAGGGCGGCGTCGGCGTGGGTGTCGCCGATCAGCGCCGGCAGATGCGCCTGGTGCGGCACCTCACCGCCGAGGGCGACGGCGAAGCGCAGGGCGGCGCGCGCGGACCCGCTGAGCCGGGAGGCGAGCAGCGGGGCGGGCGCGGCGGCCTCGCCGAGGGAGGGCAGCGGGACCTCGTCCGCCGGCTCCAGGGCCGGCTCACCCGCATCGCGTACGTCCTCGAAGACGCCGTACTCGCCCACGGCCGAGGTGCTGGCCCGCAGTTCCTCGCGCTGCTGGAGCAGGGCGCCGGCCTGGACGAACCGCAGGGGCAGCCCCTCGGACTCGAACCACAGGTCGCCGGCCCAGTTGGCCTCCTCCTCGGTGAGGACGCGGCCGACGGCCCGCTCCAGGATCTCCACTCCGCCGGCGCGGTCGAGGCCGCTGAGGAAGACCTCCTCGACCGCGGCCCCCTCGGAGGGCGCGGGCACGTCGGGGGTGGCGGCGATCAGGAACGCGCACTCGGGGGTGGCGTCGAGGAGTTCGTCGAGGGCGGCGCCGCCGAACTCGATGTCGTCCAGGACGACGACGGCGCCGATCTCGCGGACCAGTGCGCGCAGTTCGTCCGGATCGGGACGGTGGCGCGGGGCGTCGTACACGGCGTGGAAGAGGTCGTGCAGGAGGTCGCTCGCCGTGCGGTGGAAGCCGGTCAGGCGCACCACGCCGTCGGGGGCGAGGTCCAGGCAGTCCTCGGCGACCAGGTCCAGCAGGGCGCTGCGGCCGCTGCCGCCGGGTCCGGTGAGCCGTACCGAACGGCCGCGGGCCAGCAGCCGCACCAGGCGCTCGCGCTCGTCCTGGCGTTCCAGCAGGGACAGCGCCGGCTGGGCGGGGCCGGGCGGCACGGGCGGCCGGGCGGCCCGCTCGGCCTCGGCGCGCTCGGCGGCGGTGCGCTTGCGGGGCGGCCCCGGGCGTTCGAACGGCGGGCAGGGTTCTATCTCGCTGCCGTCGACCGGGTTCACGGTCAGCAGCAGGTCGCCGGCCACGACGTTCGCCGTACGGGCGAGCGCGGGCGTGCTCTGGCCGAAGTCGGAGGTCAGGGATTCCCGGGGCGGGCGGCGGCTCGCCGCATGGCCGTGCTCCTCGGGTCCCGGGTTGATCGGGTCCATGGGTTCCATGGGTTCAAACCCCCCAAAAGCGTCGTGTGCCCGTGATTCCGGCCCCTCCCGGCCTTGTCGCACACCGCGCTGTCGCTTCTGGTCCGGACCCGCTCGATCGAGGGTTGCGAGGCGGCGGGCGACCGAACCCTAAACCTTCGCTCAGTATCACCGACAGGGCGGGGTGCCATGCGGTCCGAGACGTCACAGTCCGGTGAGGATTGCCCGCGTCGTGCGCTTCGACGGCTGCGCCCGGGTCTCCCGCGTCGCCCGTTTCCCACCTGCTCGTGGCGTTACACCCGGGGCAGCGACTCCACCCCGATGCCGCCCTCGATGGCGAGGATGCGGTGCAGCCGGGTGGCCACCAGCAGGCGCTGCATCTGCGGCGGCACGCCGCGCAGCACCAGACGGCGGCCGCAGCGGCCGGCCCGCCGGTGGGCCCCCATGATCACCCCGAGTCCGGTGGCGTCCCAGGAGTCCAGTTCGGACAGGTCGAGGACGAGGTCGCCGACGCCGCTGTCGACGGCCGAGTGCAGGGCCGTACGGGCGTCCGCCGCACTGCGGACGTCGAGGCGGCCCCCGACGACCAGCTCGGCGTGGTCGCCCCTGATATGCATATGCGCTCCCCGTTGAGTGCGGTTGGCGGTACTCCGTGACGTTGCAACGTCTGACTGTGTGAGTGGTGGTGCGGTTGCTGTTTGTAAGCGAACCGATACCGAATTCACCCCGGGGAGTGATACTCCCGAGGGTGAGATCCGGCGAATGTCCGTACAGATGGTGCTCAGTACTTGTAGAAGCCCTGCCCGCTCTTGCGGCCGATGTCACCGGCGTCCACCATCCGGCGCATCAGCTCCGGCGGGGCGAACTTCTCGTCCTGGGACTCGGTGTAGATGTTGCCGGTGGCGTGCAGCAGGATGTCCACGCCGGTGAGGTCGGCGGTGGCCAGCGGGCCCATGGCGTGACCGAAGCCCAGCTTGCACGCGAGGTCGATGTCCTCGGCCGTGGCGACGCCGGACTCGTAGAGCTTGGTTGCCTCCACCACGAGGGCGGAGATGAGCCGGGTGGTCACGAAGCCGGCCACGTCCCGGTTGACGACGATGCAGGTCTTGCCGACGGACTCGGCGAACTCCCGTGCGGTGGCGAGGGTTTCGTCGCTCGTCTTGTAGCCGCGGACCAGCTCGACGAGCTGCATCATCGGCACCGGCGAGAAGAAGTGGACGCCGACCACCCGCTCGGGGTGCTCGGTGGCCGCCGCGATCTTGGTGATCGGGATGGCGGAGGTGTTGGAGGCGAGCACGGTGTCCGCCCGTACGATCTTGTCGAGCGCGCGGAAGATCTCGTGCTTGACCTCCAGCTTCTCGAAGACGGCCTCGACCACGATGTCGGCGTCGGCGGCGGCGTCCAGATCGGTGGTCGGGGTGATCCGGGCCAGCGCGGCCTCGGCGGCACCCGCCTCCATCTTCCCCTTGCTCACGAACTTGTCGTACGAGGCCTTGATGCCGTCGGTGCCACGCGCCAGTGCCTCGTCGGTGACGTCCCGCAGGACGACGTCCCAGCCCGCCTGCGCGGCGACCTGAGCGATCCCGGACCCCATGAGACCGGCCCCGATGACGGCGAGCTTCCGTGCCACTGACGACTCCCTTGAACGCGCTCCAAGTCTGCTTCTCCGGCGGACCATAGCGCTCCGGAGCGACTGTGTGACCGTTAAGTAACGCGCGTCACGTCTCACTTGACGGACATCACACCGACAGCAGTACGACCGCCCCGGCCGAGCCCCGATCGGGTCGCGCCCGCGCGGCCCCCTCTTGGGTGTCACTTCAGCACAGGGGGCCGCGCGGTTTTCCCAGTGCGGTGTCGAGTGGCGCCTTGGGGCTCCCCATGATGGCCGCGTACGGCGTGGTTCGCGGGCAGACGCGGCTTTTCCCCTCAATCGGCTGAATCACCGTCATTTACCCGGCGCGCCGCGGGTGGCGCGGGGTAGCGCGGCCCGGCCCTCGGGCTCATTGTTCCGTAACTCCATGATCACGTGGCGTGGCGGACGGGAGCGGGGCCATGCTGGCTCTCCCTCCCGACGGCGCTTCAGCACCGCCTCGCGGAGGGGCAGTTGGAGTGAGACCTGCTCACAGAAACGAAGTGTGTGATGTCGAGTAAGAAGGTGTGGACCGTGGCCGTGCTGGTGACGGTCCTCACGTGGAGCACGGTGATGACCGTGCTGGGACAGGTCGCCGCCATGGCCACTCTGCTCCCGTCCCTGGGCCTGCTCGTGCAGCAGATGGTCCAGGCCCTGACCGGTCCCGAGGGTCCCCGGGCGCCCGCCGACCCCGCCGCCGGCCCCGCGCCCGCCTCCACCGCCGCCGGGGAGGAGCCGCCCCGATGAGCTCACCCCTCGGCGATGACCAACCGGCCGCCGCGGAGACCGGCGGCAGGCGCGGCCGGAAACCGGCCCCCATCTCCCCGGCGGCCGGGCCGGCGCACCGGGCCTGGCTGGAACCGGTGCGCCACCGCGTCTTCTCCAGTGGCCTGACCCTGGACGACCTCGTCGACCGCTCCGGCTACTCCAAGACCCGGATCAGCGAACTGCTGCGCGGCAACGGCTACTACCCGGTCTGGGAGATGACCTTCAGCGTGATCCACGCGCTCGGTCTGCCCGTGCGGCCGATGCGCCGGCTGTGGATCGCCGCGGCGCGCGAGGCCCGCAAGGGACAGTGGTGGATCGAGCAGTGCATCGGCCAGGTGGCCTGCGAAGCGGAGCCCCCGCCCCTGGCCCACCAGGCCTTCACCGAGGCGATGCACGCGTCCTACACCGCCTACGCCCGCGCCTTCCTGCTGGCGGAGGACCGTGTCCGCTGGGCCGTGGGCGAGACCTTCGACCTGCTGTGGCTGTCCTGGAACACGGTCGCGAGCAGCGCGAACGTCCGCCGCACCGCCTGGCTCCTGCTGCGCTCCCGGGTACTCGCCCGCGCCGCCCACCGCGACGGCCGTCCCGATCTGCGCGCCGCGGTCTTCTCCACCGAGGAGGTCAGCGACAGTGTGCCGGGCCGGCTCATGATGATGACCGACCTGGTGGACCTCTTCGACGCCATAGCCCGCCTTCCCCGGGACCAGATGGACGTGGTCGTGCTGGGTCACCTGTGCGGCCTGGACCTGGAGGAAACGATCCCCTACGTCACCGGCCTGAGCCCGGCCATCGCCCACGCCGTCGACCACCACGCCCGCGCGGCCCTCGAAGACCTGCTGCGCCGCGCCGGCACCCGGGAGTGACCCCTACCGCCATGACCGAGATAGACGCCCTGCTCGCCCGTGCCCGCCTGCGCCGGCACCCCGACGTCCCCGCCGACACGATCCCCTACGAGGACAGCGACTACCCCGGGTACGGCGAAGACCTCACCCGCGTCGCCGACGCCCGGACCGCCGACCCGGCCGCGACCCGCGATCTGCGCACGCTGTGCGACTCCCTCCTCGGCGCGCTCGCCCCCGGCACCCTGCGCTTCCTCACCGACCAGCTCCCCGAGCCCGAGTGCGCCTGGCTGCTCGGCTGCGCGCTGCACGTGGCCGGGACCGACGACGGAGCCCGCTTCTGGTGGCAGTACGCGGCCGGGGCCGGCCACGCCCCGGCCGCGTACTGCCTGTCCCTGCACCATCGCGCGCGCGGCGAGGCCCACGCGGCCGCGTTCTGGTACGACCAGACCGGCCTGGACGCCACGACCGACCACGACACCATCCCCGTGACCGGCACCTGTCCGCCGGTGAGCTGCACCTTCGACGCGTCCGTGCCCACGGTGCTCAGGGTCCTCAGCCGTCTCACGTCTCCCGGAGCACGTCGGCGGCCCCTTCGCACCGACGCCGTCACGACCTACGTCGCCCACGCCGTCCGGCGTGGCTACGCCCGGCACCCCGGTGTCGAGATACCCGTACCGGGCCCCCGCTTCGCCGACCGGGTCAGCTCGCTCCTCACGGAGGCGGCACGGTGACCGGGTCCGGCGCGGCCGGGCGCGGGCATCTTCGCCGCCGACTCAGGGTCGTCGTTCGCCGGAGCTGTCGGGCGCGGTGCGCTCCAGCAGGGCCCGCCGGTCCGGCTTGCCCGCAGCCGTGAGGGGGATGCCGGTCACCAGGTGCAGGGCGTCGGGGGCGTACAGACGGCCCTTGCGGGCGGTGACGAAGTCGCGGATCTCCTGCAGTGAGGGCCGCTGCCCGGCGGCGGGAACCACCGCGGCGTGCACATGCTCGACGGACTCCTCGTCCCGGCTGCCGAAGACCACGCACTGGGCGACGGCGGGATGGCTCAGCAGCAGCTCCTCCAGCTCGGCCGGATAGACATGGCCGCCGACGACCACGATCATCTCCTTGATCCGGTCCACGATGTAGAGACGGCCGTCGTCGTCGAGATAGCCGACGTCACCGGTGCGCACCCAGCCGTCCCGCAGCACCTCGGCGGTCAGCTCCGGCTGCTTCCAGTAGCCGCGCATCACATAGGGCGAGCGCACATGGACCTCGCCCGCTTCTCCCGGCGGCAGGGTGGTGCCGTCGGCGTCCCGGACGGCGATCCGCACGTCGGGCAGGGCCCGGCCGACCGTCAGTTGCCCGCCGCGGCCGGTCAGCTCCAGCTCCTCGGGACGCGCCTCGGTGATGAGCTGGGCCTCGGCCTGTCCGTACAGGCCGTAGAGCACGGGCCCCAGCGCCCGGGCCGCCTCCCGCATCCTGGCCGGCGAGGCGGCGGTGCCGCCGTAGCTGATCCGGGAGAGGCTGGACAGATCGGTGCGGGGCAGGCCGGGATGGTCCAGGAGCTGGTAGAGCAGTGGCGGCAGCAGCCAGGTGTGGGTGATGCGCTCGCGCTCGATCGTGGCCAACACGTCCCCGGGCTCGAAACCGTGCCGCAGGACCACCGAGCCGCCCCGGAGCAGTGCCATGTCGGCGAAGATTCCGGCGAGGTGGGCCAGCGAGGTGCAGGCCAGATGGCGGGGCGGGTCGCCGGCGCCGGTGAGCGGGCGGTCCAGGCTCTGCCGGTAGGAGCCGTGGGTCATGCGGATGCCCTTGGGGATTCCGGTCGTTCCGCCGGTGTGCCGGATGCACCAGTCGTCGTCCGGTCCCACCAGGCGGCCCATCGGCCGGGCCGGGCGCCGGGCGGCCGCCGCCAGTACGTCCTCGGCCGGGCCGCCCGGGCCGAGGGAGAGCACCCGGGGAGTGCCGGGAAGCCCGGTCAACTCCTTGGCCGCAGCGGGCTGTTGGTCGTCCACCAGCAGCAGTGAGCAGTCCACGCTCGCCATCACGCGGGTCATGACCGGCGGACTCATGCCCTCGTAGAGGGCGACGATCCGGGCACCGGCCAGGTTGGCGGCGTAGCGGGCGACGAGGGCCTCGGCGGTGTTGCCGGTGAGGAGGGTGACCGTGGTGCCGGGGCCCACCCCTCGCTCCGCCAGCTCACCGGCGAGCCGGTGGACCTGGTCCCGGAACGCGCCCGCGCTGATGACCAGCCCTTCGGCGGTGGTGACGGCCGCCCGCGACGGCTCGGCGGACAGGGCGTCGAGTACGTCCTCCACATAGCTGCTGAAGTCGGTTTCCGCGGCGGCTCGTTGTCGGGTCATCACCGTGCTCCCTCTGCCGGATCCAGTGGACGCCCTCGACGCTAGTGCCCGCCCCTCATGCCTTCCACGACCGCTTTCGCCATGTCCTCATGACGCGTCGGGCATGAAGGCCTCCACGGCCACGCGGCGGAAGTCCAGGGCGGCCGGGGAAAGATGGGCACGGTCACGCCACACCAGGGTCAGGGTCCGCCGGCAGTCCTCGGCGTCCACCCGCAGCAGGGCCACCCTGCCGTGCTCGCCGAGGGCCCGCCGGGCGATGGCCGGCATCAGGCCGATGCCCAGTCCGCTGCCGATCAGCTCGGGCGTGGCGGCGGCCTCGTCACCCTCGCAGACCACCCGGGGCGTCAGTCCCTCGCGGGCGAAGAGCCGCTCCAGCAGGGCACGTTGCCAGTGGCCGGTGCGCGTGGTGACGAAGTCCTCGTCGGCCAGCTCGGCCACCGCGACGCTGTTGCGGCCGGACAGCGGATGTCCGAGCGGCACGGCCAGCAGCACCTCTTCCCGGACCAGTTCCACCGAGCACAGCCCGGGCCCGGCGAGGGGCTGGGAGGCGAGCGCGAAATCCACTTCACCGGAGCCCAGATGCCGTCGCATCGATTCCACCGGGGCCTGGAACAGGCGCACGCTCACCCCGGGACGCAGCGCGCGGAAGGCGGAGAGCACCCCGGCGAGCTGGAACAGGGTCTCCGCGGCGACGGCGACACGGCCGGGCCCGGCCCCGGAGGCGTCGGACAACTCCCGTCGGCCGTCGTCGAGTTCGGCCAGGGCCCGCTCAACCCGGCGCAGGAAGGCGGCGCCGTGCTCGTTGAGCCGTATCCGGCGGCCCTGACGGTCGAACAGCTGGACGCCCAGTTCCGATTCGAGGCGGAGGATGGTCCGGCTCACCGACGGCTGGGCCACCCTGAGTTCCTCGGCGGCCCGGCTGATGTGCTGGTGACGGGCCACGGCCTGGAAGTATCGCAGCGTCAGCAGGTCCATGACGTTAGTTTCGCCCGCCCGGGCCGGTTGGCTGTGACCGGCGTCAGCCGAGGCCTCCCCGTACCGCATATCCGAGGACTCGCTCGCTCAACAGATCCTCGATGTCGTCCAGGAGCGCGAGCACCTCTCGGGACACTTCGCGCGGATCGCGGCCCTTGACCATCTCGCGGCCGATGACGGCGATGACCGTGCCGTGGATCCAGCTGATCTGACCGGCCATCAGATGGGGCAGTTCGTCGTCGTCCGCGGCGCCGGGGCGGGGAAGTAGTTGTAGACGGTGTTGACGGAGACGTTCGCCGCGAGGTGCCTCCGGCGGTCCGACCGATGAGAGGGCTCGGCACCACCACCTCAGTTGGCCCGCAGAGCACCCGGGCGCCTTCCCAACAACATGTGATGATTCGCCTACCAGGAGTAGGCCACGCAGGCAAGGTCTGCCTGCGTCCCACCTTGCCGACAACGCCTCACAGAGCACCGCGCTCCCCCCGTGCCGACCGCTTTCCAGCTCGAGCCGCCCGCGAGGGCACCGCAGGGAAGACGACCACCCTGCGGATGCTCACCCTGCTGAAGCCGACCGGTGGCGCCGCGATCGTCGCGGTGCTGCTGGTGCTGGCGGCCGTGGTGATGGGCCTGCGCGCGCCACTCGCGGGCGTCCTGATCGGCTTCGCGTTCGTCGCCCTGCTCACGCTCTCGCTGGCCTCGCTGTCGTACGCGCTCGGCATGAAGGTCCGCACCCCGCAGGAGTTCGGCCCGCTGATCAACATGGTGCCGATGCCGTCGATGCTGCTGTCCGGCCTGATGCTCCCGATGAGCCTCGCGCCCACCTGGCTGAACGTCCTGTCGCACTTCGTCCCGTTCCGCTACCTGGTGGACGCGGTGCGTGACGCGTACGTCGGGCACTACGGATCCGCGCACATGCTCTACGGCGTCCTCGTCGCCGTCGCTTTCGCGGCGCTGGCGGTGACGGTGGGCACACGAGTGTTCCGGACGGCCGGAGCATAACTACGCTGGCGGCATGGTCAATCTGACGCGCATCTACACCAGGACCGGCGACAAGGGCACCACCGCGCTCGGTGACATGAGCCGGGTCGCCAAGACCGACCTGAGGATCTCGGCCTACGCCGACGCCAACGAGGCCAACGCGGTGATCGGCACCGCGATCGCGCTGGGCGGCCTGGACGAGGAGGTCGTCAAGGTGCTCACCCGCGTCCAGAACGACCTGTTCGACGTGGGTGCGGACCTGTCGACGCCGGTGGTGGAGAACCCCGAGTTCCCGCCGCTGAGGGTGGAGCAGTTCTACATCGACAAGCTGGAGGCGGACTGCGACCGCTTCAACGAGCAGCTGGAGAAGCTCCGCTCCTTCATCCTGCCCGGCGGCACCCCGGGCGCCGCCCTGCTGCACCAGGCCTGCACGGTCGTACGCCGCGCCGAGCGCTCCACCTGGGTGGCCCTGGAAGCGCACGGCGACACGATGAACCCGCTCACGGCGACCTACCTCAACCGGCTGTCCGACCTGCTGTTCATCTTGGCCCGTATCGCCAACAAGGACCTCGGTGATGTGCTGTGGGTCCCCGGCGGGGAGCGCTGAGGGGCGCCTCCCGCCCGGGACCCGTACGCCTCACCGGTCCGCGTTGCTCGTCGCGTCCCGGTCGGCCGCGGCGGCCGCCGACTCGGCCGCGTTCACCTTCTGCTGCATCTGGGCGTATCCGGAGGGCGAGCCGGCCGGGGCGCCGGAGGCCGGCGGTGTCGCCGGGGACGCCCCGGCGTGGTGGGCGCAGCCCGCGGTGAGCGCCACGAGCAGCGCCACGGCCGGCCACGCCGCCCGGCGTGCCGGCATCAGCTCGCCGCCTTCCCGACGCCGCCGTGGGCCTGGCACCACGTCTTGACGTCGTTCAGGTCCTTCTGGCGCTGCTTCAGGCTGGTCACCAGCGACTTGCGGAAGTCCAGCCGGTCCTGGAGGAAGGTGGCGACCTGGGTGTGGCCCGCCTTCTTCGCGTTGTCCACGCGCTGCTGCAGGCGGGCGATCGAGCCACGGGTGCCGGGCCCGGCGTCCAGCCGCTTCAGGGCCCGCTCGATCCGGCGGTCGATCTTCGGCACCCGCTTGCACAGGGCGTGCGCCCCGTCACCGGTGGGCCCGGGCGCGGGGGTGCTGCTGTCGGCCGAGGCCACCCCGGCGGTGCCCGCCAGTACGGCCGCCACGGCACACCCGGCGAGCAGGGCGCGCGTCCGTCCACGTGCGTTCATCGATGTCTCCGTTCCCTTCACGGACGAGCCCGTGTCCCTTTCCGGACCGGTCCGTCGTCCATCCGACGCAACGGAGGTTAGGAAGAGTCTTTGGGGAAACTCTGTGACCGGTTTGCCCCGGCTGTACCGATCAGCCAGTCCCGGCGGCCGGGCAGGACCGCGCCGCCCGACGGCAGCCGTACCGCGAAGCGCGCCCCGGTGCCGTCCGGCCCCTCGTGCACGGTGACGCTGCCCCGGTGCAGGGCGGCCTGCTGGGCGACGAGAGTGAGGCCGAGCCCGGAGCCCGCGCTGTCCGGGCCCCGCTGGAACCGCTCGAAGATCCGGGCGCGGGCGCCGGGCGGCACCCCGGGCCCGTGGTCGTCGACCGTGACGAGGACCTGGCCGGCGGTGCCGGTCACGCCGACCCGCACCCGTGCCCGGCCCCGGGCGTCGCGGCCGTGCGCGAGGGCGTTGCCGAGCAGGTTGTCCAGCAGCAGCCGGAGGCCCGGTTCCCAGCCGTGCACGGTGAACCCGGGTGCCGCGTCCAGGGCGATGTCGGCGTCCGGGGCACGGCGGCGGGCGTCGGCGACGGCCGCGTCGGCGACCTCGGACAGGTCGACGTCGCGGAACGCCTCCGCCTCCACCAGGTCCCCGCGCCCCAGCTCGCGCAGCATCACCAGCAGCCCCAGCAGCCGGGCGTGCTCGCGCCGCAGATCGGCGAGCACCTCGGCGCGGTCGGCATCCGGCAGGTCGGGGTGGTCGGCGAGGATGTCCAGGTTGGTGCCCATGCTCATCAGCGGGGTGCGCAGTTCGTGCGCGGCGGCGGAGGAGAAGGACCGGGCGGTGTCGAGGGCCTCGCCGGTGCGGGCGGCCTGCTCGTCGTAGCGGGCGAGGACGGTCCTGAGGGTGGTGGCCAGTTCGTCCACCTCCCGCACCCCGGTGCGTCCGTCCGGCAGCCGGGCCGTGCTGGTGCGCGGGTCGAGGCCCGCGGTACGGCGGGTGAGGCGGCGCAGCGGTGCGCTCACGCCGGCGGCCAGACCCCAGGCGAGCAGCCCGGACAGGGGCGCGGCGAGCACGGCGGTGAGGATCACCCGGCGCCGGACCAGGCGGACTTGGGCGCGGTCGGCGGTGTCGGGCGAGAAGACCCACAGGGTGCCGGAGACGGTGGGGCCCTTCAGAGGCCGGGCCAGGGCCCGCCAACTGCGGGCGCCGTCGCGGACGGTGGCGAAGCCGGAGGAGACGTCGGGCAGGGCCACGGACGGGCCGGGCTGGGGTCCGCCGCTGAAGTCCGCGCCCGGTCCGGCGACGCGTACGCCGACGTCGAGCGCGGCGCTGAACAGCTGCCGCTCCCGGGTGTCCGCCACCTTGGGCCGGCCGTTCGCCGTGGCCCGCAGCAGCGCCCGGGCCTCCGGGGCGATGGCCACCGCGCGCTGCCGCAGATGCTGGTCCTCGGTGCGGTGCAGGTCGCGGGCGACCAGGTTCAGCAGCAGCCAGCCGCAGGCCAGCACCAGCAGCGGGACGGTGCAGCCGACGGCGAGGGCGATCCGGGTGGAGAGTCTCACGGCTGTTCCCTCAGGACGAAGCCCACTCCGCGCACGGTGTGGATCAGCCGGGGCCGCCCCTCCGCCTCCAGCTTGCGCCGCAGATAGCTGACGAAGGTGTCGACGGCGTCGGTGCGCACGTCGAAGTCGTAGCCCCAGACCCGTTCCAGCAACTGGTCGCGGGTGAGGACCAGGCCGGCGTTGCGGGCGAGCACCTCCAGCAGCTCGAACTCGCGCCGGGTGAGGTCCAGGGACCTGCCGTCCCGCTCGGCGGTGCGGGCGGCCGGGTCGATCACCAGGCCCGCGACCCGCAGGTGCGCACGGCCGGTGGGCGGGCGGCGGCGCAGCAGGGCGCGCAGCCGCAGCACCAGTTCCTGCAGGGCGAACGGCTTGACCAGGTAGTCGTCGCCGCCCGCCTGGAGCCCGGCGATCCGGTCGGCGGTCTCGTCCAGCGCGGAGAGCATCAGGACGGGCAGGTCCCGGCCCTCGTCGCGCAGCCGGGTGCACACCTCGATGCCGCTCATGCCGGGCATCGACACGTCGAGCACCAGCACATCGGGCGGCGCGTCCCGGATCGCGGCCAGCGCCTCGGCCCCGTCGGCGGCGGTGCGCACCGCGAAGCCGCTGAGCCTGAGGCCGCGCTCCAGTGAGCGCCGGATCGCCGCGTCGTCGTCGACGACCAGCACCGCACCGGATGCCGCCGTGTCCGTCATGGGCCCGCCCTCCTCGTCGCCGGTCAGCGTACGACCCCGCACCGGGCGGGCGGCAGGGTGGGCGGGGGTCGGCAGCGTGGGCGGCCGAGCGGCGTCGGTCCAGTCCCGGCGGTCAGTGGGGGGTCACCGGGGCGTCAGGGGCGGGTGCTTGTGTGGTCCGGTTGGGGCACCCGTCGCCGGGACGCCGGGTGGCCCGGGGGTTCGTACGCGATGAAGGGAAGGACCATGCCCGGTGCAGACTCGCGCGTGCTCGACTGGCCACTGGCCCGCGTGTGTCCGATGTCGCCTCCGCCCGCCCTCGGTGTGGTGCGTGAGGGCCCGCCGACGCGGGTCCGGCTGCCGGCAGGCGCGGGTGAGGCACAGCTGGTCTGGTTGATCACTCGCTACGAGGAGGCGAAGGCCGCCCTCAAGGACCCCCGGCTGAGCGCCGACGAGACGCGGCCCGGCTTTCCGGTGCGCTTCCCCGTGCCCGTCGACGACCGGCCGAGCGGATTCCTGCGGATGGACGATCCGGAGCACGGCCGGCTGCGCAGGACGGTCGCCCCGGAGTTCACCGTGCGCCGGGTGCGCGCGCTGCGCCCCCGGGTGCAGGAGGTGACCGACCAGGTGGCCGACGCGCTGGCGGCCGGTCCGCAACCCGCCGACCTGGTACGGGACTTCGCCACCAAGGTGTCGGCGCTGGTCATCGCCCGGCTGCTGGGGATCCCGGACGAACACACCGCGTTCTTCCTGGAGCAGACCCAGATCATGCTCGCGGACGGCGACCCGGCACTCTCGCTGGCCGCGCACCACCGGATCATCGCCTTCGCCGACGAGACGGCGCGCACCAAGGAGTCCGAGCCGGGTGACGACCTGGTCAGCCGGCTCGTCCACCAGCACGTGGTCACCGGTGACCTCGACCGCGCCGATCTCCTGGGAGTCCTCAAACTCCTGCTCGTCGCCGGCCACGAGTCGACCGCCACGCAGATCGCGGTCAGCGCGTTGAGCCTGCTGACCGATGACGGGCTGCGCGCCGAGGTCCTCGCCGGAAGCGGGGCGCCCCTGCCGGACTTCGTGGAGGAGTCGATGCGCTTCTGGTCGATCGTCCAGGACGGCGTGGTGCGCCAGGCCACGGAGGACCTCCGGATCGGCGAGACCCTGGTCAGCAAGGGCGAGTCGGTGATGATCAGCCTGCTCGCCGCCAACCATGACCCCGCCGTCTTCCCCGGCCCCGGACGGCTCGACATCCACCGCGATGCCTCCGGCCATCTGCTGTGGGGCCATGGCGCCCACTTCTGCCTCGGCGCCTCGCTCGGCCGACTGGAGGTGACACTCGCCCTCGGCTCCCTCTTCACCAGGCTGCCGGCCCTCCGTCTGGCCTGCGAGCCGTCCCGGCTCCGTTTCCGTGAGCACCCCGTCTTCCACTGCCTCGCCGAGTTGCCCGTCGCCTGGTGACGCGCCTGCCGGTCCAAGCGGCCGCACCGGCACGGGAGTTGGGGATCAGCGAGGTGTTTCGAAGACCGGGGAATCGAATTGGTCCAGACCTATTGACCTGTGGTCCAGACCTTTCTACTCTCGCAGCACCGTGGGCGTGAAGGCTCAGTCATGCCCCTGACATCCCCACATACCTGAGGAGGCGCAGCATGCGCTTCAGACACAGAGCCGCGGCAGGGTTCGCGACCCTGTTGCTCCCCCTGGCCGGCCTCGTCGGTCTCGCGGGCCCCGCCCAGGCCGCGGCATGGGGGTCCCCCCGCTCGAGCGCAGCCGAGAGTGGGGGAGCGACGGCGAGCTTCACCAAGACCAGCGACTGGGGAACCGGCTTCGGCGGTCAGTGGACCATCAAGAACACCGGTACCTCCAGCATCAGTTCCTGGACCGTCGAGTGGGACTTCCCCTCGGGGACGTCCGTCACCTCCGCCTGGGACGCGGACGTCACCAACTCCGGCACCCACTGGACCGCGAAGAACAAGTCCTACAACGGCACCATCGCCCCCGGCGCCTCCGTCTCCTTCGGCTTCAACGGCTCCGGCTCGGGATCGCCGTCCAACTGCACCCTGAACGGCGGCAGTTGCGACGGCGGTACGACGGTCCCCGGTGACAACCCGCCGTCCGCGCCCGGCACCCCGACCGCCTCGGACATCACCGACACCTCGGTCAAGCTCTCCTGGGGCGCGGCCACCGACGACAAGGGCGTGAAGAACTACGACGTCCTGCGCGACGGCAAGGTCGTCGGCACGGTGACGACGACCTCGTACACGGACAGCGGCCTGTCCGCAGGCACCGACTACTCCTACACCGTGCAGGCCCGGGACACCGCCGACCAGACCGGCCCGGTCAGCGGCGCGGTCAAGGTGCACACCACCGGCGGCGGCACCACTCCCCCGACCACCGGCGACAAGGTCAAGCTCGGCTACTTCACCGAGTGGGGCATCTACGGCCGCAACTACAACGTCAAGAACCTGGTGACGTCCGGCTCGGCCGCCAAGATCACGCACATCAACTACGCCTTCGGCAACGTGACGAACGGCCAGTGCGCGATCGGTGACGCCTACGCCGACTACCAGAAGACGTTCACCGCCGACCAGTCGGTCAGCGGTGTCGCGGACACCTGGGACCAGCCGCTGGCCGGCAACTTCAACCAGCTGCGCGAACTGAAGGCCAAGTACCCGAACCTCAAGGTGCTGTGGTCCTTCGGCGGCTGGACCTGGTCCGGCGGCTTCGCCCAGGCCGCCGCCAACCCGGCCGCCTTCGCGGACTCCTGCTACAACCTGGTCAAGGACTCGCGCTGGGCCGACGTCTTCGACGGCATCGACATCGACTGGGAGTACCCGAACGCCTGCGGGCTGTCCTGCGACACCAGCGGGGCCGCGGCCTTCAAGAACGTGATGGCCGCACTGCGCGCCAAGTTCGGCTCCAGCGCCCTGGTCACCGCGGCCGTCACCGCCGACGGCTCCTCCGGCGGCAAGATCGAGGCGGCGGACTACGCGGGCGCCTCGAGTTACGTCAACTGGTACAACGTGATGTCGTACGACTTCTTCGGCGCCTGGGACGCGCAGGGCCCGACCGCCCCGCACTCCCCGCTCACCTCCTACAGCGGCATCCCGAAGGCCGGGTTCGACACCGCCGACGCGATCGCCAAGTACAAGTCCGTCGGCGTCCCCGCCACCAAGCTGCTCATCGGCATCGGCCTCTACGGCCGCGGCTGGACCGGCGTCACCCAGGACGCCCCGGGCGGCACGGCCACGGGACCCGCGGCCGGCACCTACGAGCAGGGCATCGAGGACTACAAGGTGCTCAAGACGTCCTGCCCGGTCACCGGCACGATCGCGGGCACCGCGTACGCCCACTGCGGCAGCAACTGGTGGTCCTACGACACCCCGTCGACCATCGCCGGGAAGATGAGCTGGGCCAAGTCCCAGGGGCTCGGCGGCGCGTTCTTCTGGGAGTTCAGCGGCGACACCAGCGACGGTGAGCTGGTGAACGCCATCAGCAGCAACCTGTAAGGACAGAGCTCCTAAGCGACGTTGACGCTCCCCCAGACTTCGTCCGGGGGACCCCCACCCAGCGAGTGAATGTGGCTATGCCACATTCACTCGCTGTCCGGGCGGGGCTGCCTCCAGCCACGCGAGGAATCCGGTCAGCGCGTCTTCGCTCATGGCGAGTTCGAGGCGCGTGCCCCGATGGGTACAGGCGAGGACCACCGCGTCGGACAGCAGCGCCAGTTCCTCCTCGCCCTCGGGCAGCCGGCGGCCGGCCACCTCGATGGCGGCGCGCTCCAGGGTGCGGCGCGGCCGGAAGGCGTAGGAGAAGACGCGGTACCACTCGATGCGGTCGCCGTTGTAGCGGGCGACGCCGTAGGACCAGCCCTTGCCGCCCGCGTCCGGTTTCTCGGCCACGTCCCAGCGCAGGGAACAGTCGAAGGTCCCGCCGGAGCGCTGGATGAGCCTGCGGCGCAACCCGAACAGGAACAGTCCCACCACCACGAGCGCGACCACGATCCCGCACACAGTCAGAGCGAGGACCATCGGCACCGACCTCCTCGTCTCCCAGGCAGTAGCACTGCTCTTGTTACTGAGTAATGAAACGGAAAAAACACCCACATCTGCCTCAGCCGCGACCGGCACCGGATTGCTCCGGGCCGGCCGCGGCTGAGTGATGTCAACGTACCGCGCGGCTGGATCAGCGCGCCGCCGCCGCACGCAGGCGGACGTCTGCGCGGCGCTCGGCGGCGGCGTCGCCCTCCGCCTTCGCGCGCTCCAGCTCCCGCTCCGTGCGCTGGACATCGATCTCGTCCGACAGCTCGGCGATCTCGGCCAGCAGGGACAGCTTGTTGTCCGCGAACGAGATGAAACCGCCGTGCACCGCGGCGACGACCGTTCCACCGTCACTCGTACGGATGGTCACCGGGCCCGACTCCAGCACACCGAGCAGCGGCTGGTGACCGGGCATGACGCCGATGTCGCCGGACGTGGTGCGCGCGACGACCAGGGTGGCCTCGCCGGACCAGACCTGGCGGTCGGCGGCGACCAGCTCGACGTGCAGCTCAGCAGCCAAGGGTGGCTCCTCGGGTCACCACCCGGCGGTTCTGCCGGGTGTTGGGGTCAATTCTAGTGGGCGTGGAGAGAGGGGCTGGACGCACCCCGAAGAGTGCACCCGCGCCCCTCTCCCATGAACTCAAGGAGTTCAGGAGACGCCCAGCTCCTTGGCGTTGGCCTTGAGGTCCTCCAGGCCACCGCACATGAAGAACGCCTGCTCGGGGAAGTGGTCGTACTCGCCGTCGCAGATCGCGTTGAACGCGGCGATCGACTCGTCGAGCGGCACGTCCGAACCGTCCACGCCGGTGAACTGCTTGGCGACGTGGGTGTTCTGGGACAGGAAGCGCTCCACGCGACGGGCACGGTGGACGACGAGCTTGTCCTCCTCGCCGAGCTCGTCGATACCGAGGATCGCGATGATGTCCTGGAGGTCCTTGTACTTCTGCAGGATGTTCTTCACGCGCATGGCCGCGTTGTAGTGGTCCTGCGAGATGTAGCGCGGGTCCAGGATCCGGGACGTGGAGTCCAGCGGGTCCACGGCCGGGTAGATGCCCTTCTCGGAGATCGGACGGGACAGAACCGTCGTCGCGTCGAGGTGGGCGAAGGTGGTCGCCGGGGCCGGGTCGGTCAGGTCGTCGGCGGGGACGTAGATCGCCTGCATCGAGGTGATCGAGTGACCGCGGGTCGAGGTGATGCGCTCCTGCAGGAGGCCCATCTCGTCGGCCAGGTTCGGCTGGTAGCCCACCGCGGACGGCATGCGGCCGAGCAGCGTGGAGACCTCGGAACCGGCCTGCGTGAAGCGGAAGATGTTGTCGATGAAGAACAGCACGTCCTGCTTCTGGACGTCACGGAAGTACTCGGCCATGGTGAGGCCGGCCAGCGCGACGCGCAGACGGGTGCCCGGGGGCTCGTCCATCTGACCGAAGACCAGCGCGGTCTTGTCGATGACGCCCGAGTCGGTCATCTCCTCGATGAGGTCGTTGCCCTCACGGGTGCGCTCACCGACACCGGCGAACACGGAGACACCGTCGTGGTTGTTGGCGACACGGTAGATCATCTCCTGGATGAGCACCGTCTTGCCGACGCCGGCGCCGCCGAACAGGCCGATCTTGCCGCCCTTGACGTACGGGGTGAGCAGGTCGATGACCTTGACGCCCGTCTCGAACATCTCGGTCTTGGACTCGAGCTCGTCGAAGTTCGGGGCCTTGCGGTGGATCGGCCAGCGCTCGCCGTCGTAGGACTCGTCGACGTTCAGCACCTCACCGAGGGTGTTGAACACCTTGCCCTTGGTGAAGTCGCCGACCGGCACGGAGATCGGCGCGCCGGTGTCGGTGACCGGGGCCTGGCGGACCAAGCCGTCGGTCGGCTGCATGGAGATGGTGCGGACCAGGCCGTCGCCCAGGTGCTGGGCGACCTCGAGGGTCAGCGTCTTCTTCTCGCCGGCGTTGGCCGGGTCGGCCACCTCGACGTGCAGGGCCTGGTAGATGTCCGGCATCGCGTCGACGGGGAACTCCACGTCGACGACCGGGCCGATGACCCGGGCGACGCGGCCCGTAGCCGTCGCGGTCTCAACAGTGGTGGTCATTTATCGGTCACTCCCCGCGGTCGCGTCGGCCAGGGCGCTGGCGCCACCGACGATCTCGCTGATTTCCTGGGTGATTTCGGCCTGGCGGGCCGCGTTGGCAAGACGGGAGAGCGTGTTGATCAGCTCGCCCGCGTTGTCGGTGGCCGACTTCATCGCGCGCCGCGTGGCGGCGTGCTTCGAAGCGGCCGACTGGAGCAGCGCGTTGTAGATACGGCTCTCCACGTAGCGCGGCAGCAGGGCGTCGAGGACGTCCTCCGCCGAGGGCTCGAAGTCGTACAGCGGGAGGATCTCACCCTTGGGGTGGGCCTCCTCGGCGCCCGCGGCGGCAGCCGCTGATGTCACAGCTTCGAGGCGCAGCGGCAGCAGCCGGGCGTCCAGCGCCGTCTGCGTCATCATCGAGACGAACTCGGTGAAGACGATGTGGAGTTCGTCCACGCCGCCCTCGGCCGTCTCCTTCTCGATGGCCTCGATCAGGGGCGCCGCGACCTTCTTGGCGTCCGCGTACGACGGCTCGTCCGTGAAGCCCGTCCACGACTCCGTGACCTTGCGCTCACGGAAGTTGTAGTGGGCGACACCGCGCCGGCCGACGATGTACGTGTCGACCTGCTTGCCCTCGCGCTCCAGGCGCTCGGTCAGCTGCTCCGCCGTCTTGATGGCGTTGGAGTTGAAGGCGCCGGCGAGGCCTCGGTCGCTCGTGAGGAGCAGGACCGCGGCACGGGTCGGGTTCTCCGTCTCCGTGGTGAGCGGGTGCTTGGTGTTCGAGCCGGTGCCGACCGCCGTGACCGCACGCGTGAGCTCGTTCGCGTACGGCGTGGAGGCCGCCACCTTGCGCTGTGCCTTGACGACGCGCGAGGCGGCGATCATCTCCATCGCCTTGGTGATCTTCTTGGTCGCGCTGACGGATCGGATGCGACGCTTGTAGACCCGGAGCTGGGCTCCCATGAGTCAGGTCCCTTCCTTACGTCACTTGGCGGCAGCGGCAGGAACGTCCTCGCCGAGCAGCTTGCCGTCGCTCGTCTCGAACTGCTTCTTGAAGTCCGCGATCGCGTCGGCGACGGCCGTGAGCGTGTCGTCGGACATCTTGCCGCCCTCACGGATGGAGGTCATGAGGCCCTGCTCCTTGCGGTGCAGGTAGTCCAGCAGCTCCCGCTCGAAGCGGCGGATGTCGACGACCGGGACGTCGTCCATCTTGCCGGTGGTGCCGGCCCACACGGAGACGACCTGGTCCTCGGTCGACATCGGCTGGTACTGGTCCTGCTTCAGCAGCTCGACCATGCGCTGACCGCGCTCCAGCTGGGACTTCGACGCGGCGTCCAGGTCGGAACCGAAGGCGGCGAACGCCTCCAGCTCACGGAACTGGGCGAGGTCGACGCGCAGCCGGCCGGAAACCTGCTTCATCGCCTTGTGCTGGGCGGAACCACCGACTCGGGAGACGGAGATACCGACGTTCAGCGCGGGGCGCTGACCGGCGTTGAACAGGTCCGACTCCAGGAAGCACTGGCCGTCGGTGATGGAGATGACGTTGGTCGGGATGAACGCCGAGACGTCGTTGGCCTTGGTCTCGACGATCGGCAGACCGGTCATCGAACCGGCACCCATGTCGTCGGAGAGCTTGGCGCAGCGCTCCAGCAGCCGGGAGTGCAGGTAGAAGACGTCACCCGGGTAGGCCTCACGGCCCGGCGGGCGGCGCAGCAGCAGGGACACGGCGCGGTAGGCGTCGGCCTGCTTGGACAGGTCGTCGAAGATGATCAGGACGTGCTTGCCCTCGTACATCCACTGCTGACCGATGGCCGAACCGGTGTACGGCGCAAGGTACTTGAAGCCGGCCGGGTCGGACGCCGGGGCGGCGACGATGGTCGTGTACTCCAGGGCGCCGTTCTCCTCCAGCGCGCGGCGCACGCCGGCGATGGTGGAGCCCTTCTGGCCGATGGCGACGTAGATGCAGCGGACCTGCTTCTTGGGGTCGCCCGAGCGCCAGTTGTCGCGCTGGTTGATGATCGTGTCGACGGCCAGGGCGGTCTTGCCGGTCTGACGGTCACCGATGATCAGCTGGCGCTGGCCGCGGCCGATCGGGGTCATCGCGTCGACGGCCTTGTAGCCGGTCTCCATCGGCTCGTGCACCGACTTGCGCTGCATGACCGTGGGGGCCTGCAGCTCCAGCGCACGGCGGCCGGACGTCTCGATCTCGCCGAGGCCGTCGATCGGGTTGCCGAGCGGGTCGACGACACGGCCGAGGTAGCCCTCGCCGACCGCGACGGAGAGGACCTCGCCGGTGCGCGTGACCGGCTGGCCCTCCTCGATGCCGCTGAACTCACCGAGGACGATGGCACCGATCTCGCGCTCCTCGAGGTTGAGGGCGAGGCCGAAGGTGCCGTCCTCGAACTTCAGCAGTTCGTTGGCCATGGCCGAGGGAAGACCCTCGACCTTCGCGATGCCGTCGCCGGCAAGGGTGACCGTACCGACCTCCTCGCGCGAGGCCGCGTCCGGCTTGTACGACTGGACGAAGTTCTCCAGCGCGTCCCGGATCTCCTCCGGCCGGATCGTGAGCTCCGCCATCTGGGTTCCCTGCTCTCCTTGTTGGGCCCGAAGTTTCACTTGGGGGGTCTGGGGGCGACCCCCAGGAATCCTCTGCACGGCCCAACCAGGGCCGTAAGTACGTACTGCTTTTCTCGAGTGCTGCTTGTTCGAGATGTCGAGTTGCTGCTAGCTCGCCATGCGGCGGGCCGCGTCGTCCAGCCGGTCCGCGAGGGAGCCGTTGATGACCTCGTCACCGACCTGCACCCGGATACCGCCGATCACCTCGGGGTCCACGTCCAGGTTGAGGTGCATCCGGCGGCCGTAGAGCTTGGCGAGGGCGGCGCCGAGGCGCTGCTTCTGGCCGTCGCTCAGCGGTACCGCCGAGGTGACGACGGCGACCATGCGGTCCCGGCGCTCGGCGGCCAGCTTGGACAGGGACTCCAGTCCCGCTTCCAGGCTACGTCCACGCGGCGCGGTCACAAGGCGCGTCACCAGACGCTCCGTGGCCGGCTTGGCCCGCCCGCCGAGCAGCCGGTTCAGCAGCTCGGTCTTGGCCGCCGTACCGGCGGAGCGGTCGGTCAGCGCGGCGCGCAGGTCGGTGCTGGAGGAGACGATCCGGCCGAACCGGAACAGCTCGTCCTCCACCTCGTCCAGGGTGCCCCGCTTCTCCGCGGCGGTGAGGTCGGCGATGTCCGCCAGCTGCTCCAGCGCGTCCACCAGGTCACGCGGCTGCGACCAGCGGGAGCGCACCGTCCCGGCCACCAGGTCGGCGGCGGGCCCGCTGACCTGGGCGCCGATCAGACGCTGGACCAGGTCCGCCTTGGCCTCTGCGGGCTTCGCCGGGTCGGTGAGGACCCGGCGCAGTCCGGCCTCGCGGTCGAGCAGCGCGGTGACGGCCGCCAGCTCGTCGGCGAGCGACACGGCGTCCACGGACGTGGAGTCCGTCAGCGCGTCGAGACGCTCACGTGCGGCTGCCAGGGCCTCGCGGCTCGCTCCGTTCATCGCGTGGCCTCGGCCTTCTCCTCGAGCTCGTCGAGGAAGCGGTCGATCACACGGCTCTGGCGGGCGTGGTCCTCGAGGGACTCGCCGACGAGCTTGCCGGCCAGTTCGGTGGCGAGCTTGCCGACGTCCTGACGCAGCGTCTGCGCGGCGGCCTTGCGGTCGGCCTCGATCTGGGCGTGACCGGCGGCGACGATCTCCTCGCGCTGCCGCTGGCCCTCGGCCCGCATCTCGGCGATGAGGGCGGCACCCTGCTCCTGCGCCTCCTGGCGCAGGCGCGCGGCCTCGTGCCGGGCCTCGGCGAGCTGGGCCTTGTACTGCTCAAGGACGCTCTGGGCCTCGACCTTCATGGCGTCGGCCTCTTCGATGCCGCCTTCGATCGCCGCGCGACGCTCCTCCAGAACCTTGTTGATGTTCGGAAGCAGCTTCTTCCAGAAGAAGAAGAACACGATGGCGAAGGCGATGGTGCCGACAAGCAGCTCGGGAGCCTCGGGAAGGAGCGGGTTCCCGCCCTTCTCCGGAAACGCCAGCTGTACCAGGTTGGCGGTCACATCAGTGCCTTTCGTCGATTCGTGCCGGGTAAGGGGTGATTACTTACCGAACACGAACGGCATAACGATGCCGATGAGGGCGAGCGCCTCACAGAAGGCGAAGCCGAGGATCTGGTTGGCGCGGATCAGACCCGCGGCCTCGGGCTGACGGGCCAGCGCCTGGGTGCCGTTGCCGAAGATGATGCCGACGCCGATGCCGGGGCCGATGGCCGAGAGGCCGTAACCGACGGAACCGAGGGAACCCGAGACAGCGGCGAGGGTCTCAGTGGCAGCCATGCTGAATCTTCCTTCTCTTTACGGACCGGTGGGGGTTGGCCACCGGACGACCGGGGGGTGGTGGGGCTCAGTGGTGCTCGGCGAGAGCGCCCTGAATGTAGGAGCAGGCCAGCAGTACGAAGACGTACGCCTGGACGGCCTGGACGAAAAGCTCGAAGCAGATCATGGCCATCGTCATCACGAAGGAGACGCCGGCGGCCGGGATCATCCAGCTGTTCAGCAGGTACCAGGAGGCGACGGTGAACATCCCCAGCATCAGGTGACCGGCGAACATGTTGGCGAAGAGTCGCACCGCGTGCGTGAACGGGCGGACCAGCAGGTTCGAGAAGAACTCGATGAACATGACCAGCGGGAGCACGGCGCCGAGCGACTTGTCGTAGCCCGTCACGTTCTTGAAGAAGCCGACGAAGCCGTGCCGCTTGAAGGTCAGCCCGACCCAGAGGACCCAGACGAGCACGGCCAGCACCATCGGGTATGCGATGACCGAAGCGACCGGGAACTGCGCCACCGGAATGACGGACCAGACGTTCATGATCCACACGAAGAAGAAGATGGAGACCATGAGCGGTACCCACTTCTCGCCCTCGCGCTTGCCGAGGGTCTCGTAGACGATGCCGCGGCGCACGAAGTCGTAGCCGGCCTCGCCGATCATCTGCAGCTTGCCGGGGACGACCTTGGCCCTGCCGAACGCGGCCCAGAAGAAGCCGACGACGAGCGCGGTGGTGACGAGCGCGAGCAGCATCACCTTGTTGAAGTCGAAGCCCCCGACCGTGAAGAGGGGCTTGAACAGGAAGGAGTGCAGGCCCGGAGCCGGGAAGCCACACCCGTTGTCGGACATGATCCGACAACTCCAGTCAAAGGCGAGCTGGGTCTGGTCAGCACTCACCGCGGGCTCCTTCGGCGTGACGCATGGGTACGGCAACCTCGTTGTGTCGGCGCGGCGCGCGGCCGCGGATCGGCACCGGACTGGTGTTACGGATGTGGGGGCGGCTGGGGGGCATCGAGCCTCGCGATCGAGCAGGCGTCAGCTCAGATGCCCGCGCCCGCGATGCCGCAGTTGGCACCGGACGATAGCAGGAGATCTCACAAGCCTTTATCCCGCCCCTACCCCTCACGATGACGGCCCTGTCTTCTCGGGCTTGTCGCTCTTCGCGGAGTCGGGATCGATGTAGAAGATCTTGGCTTTCAGGTGCGCGCGGGCCTGTGCGGCCATCCACGCGACGGTCGTGACCACGATCCCCACGGCGAACGCCTTGCCGTTGAAGAGGGAGGTGCCTTTGAAGACGGCGACGAAGATGAAGAGGAGAAGCAGCTGGGCCATGTAGAGCATGAGGCCCATGGCCTGGAAGAGCTGCGGGAGCGTTTTTGCCGTCCACTGCAGCACGTACAGGCCGATTCCCATGAACAGGATGGCCAGCACCGTGCCGACGGCCGCGCCGAGCGCGCCCTTGCCCCCCGCGACCGCGGCGCTCACGGCGACGGCGATCGCGCCTGCAGCCGCTGCGGGCACAGCGATCTGCAGTAGGTTCCGGGCGTCTTTGGACGGCATGGCGGCAACTCCGCTTTCACAGGGGGCAGGGTGTCGTCATGGACGAGCGTAGTCCCGGGCTGAGTGATCGAGACCTCACACCAATGGACCGTCGCACTACGGTCCTTCGGTTCTATCCCGGGTTCTCGTGAACCGTATCACAAACTATTTGATGAGGTCTTTACCTGGTCCGTGTGCTTGCTGTCACACATGAGAATGACAGTGCGCGTCTGTGCAAAAACCGGGCCCATTTGTCTGGTATTGGAGGGCTTTGGTGCCCCACGAGATGGCAATGCTCTCGTCAGATTCTTACCTTGACCCGGTCAGCGCCGGTCAAGAAAACGCGAACGAGCGCCGATCGCGGTCGCTCCGTTGACGCCCGAGACTCCCGCGGTGACGGGGGCCCGTTCCGGCGTCTCCTGCGCCTCCTGCGTCTCTTCCGCGCCCACGGCCTCCCTGGCCACAGCGGCCCGGGCCGCACGGCGGCGCAGCCGGTAGCGCGGCGGCACGAACCGCTGCGCCCACACCGGCACCCGCGGCGTGAAGCGCGGGAGCAGCAGCAGGACCAGACCGACCGCGCTGAGGAACACCACGCCGAGCACGATCCACATCGAGGCCGAGTTGACCGAGTAGGCCAGCGCGCCGAAGGCGATCAGCGCCGACCAGAAGTACATGATCAGCACCGCCCGGCTGTGCGAGTGGCCGATCTCCAGCAGCCGGTGGTGCAGATGCCCGCGGTCCGCGGCGAACGGCGACTGACCGCGCCAGGTGCGCCGGACGATCGCGAGCACCAGGTCCGCCGTCGGCACCGCGATGATCGTGAGCGGCAGCAGCAGCGGGATGTAGACCGGCACCGTCGCGTGCACCGCGGCCCTCTCGGAACCCACGTACAGGCCCAGCGCGTCCGGGTCCAGCTGACCCGTGATCGAGATCGCGCCGGCCGCCAGCACCAGGCCGATCAGCATCGAGCCGGAGTCGCCCATGAAGATCCGCGCGGGATGCATGTTGTGCGGCAGGAAGCCCAGGCACATGCCCATCAGGATCGCCGCGAACAGGGTGCCGGGGGCGGCGGCCTCGATGCCGTACGAGTACCAGATCCGGTAGGCGTACAGGAAGAACGCGCCGGCCGCGATGCAGACCATGCCGGCCGCGAGGCCGTCCAGGCCGTCCACGAAGTTCACCGCGTTGATCGTGATGACCACGAGCGCCACGGTCAGCAGGGTGCCCTGCCACTGGGTCAGCGCCACGTTGCCGACGCCGGGGATGGGCAGCCACAGGATCGTCAGACCCTGCACGACCATCACGCCCGCGGCGATCATCTGCCCGCCCAGCTTGATCAGCGCATCGATCTCGAACTTGTCGTCCAGGACGCCGATCAGCCAGATCAGGGCCGCGCCGGAGAGCAGGGCCCGCGGCTCGTTCGACTTCGCGAAGACCTCGTTGAGGTTGGTCAGGTGGGCCGCGACCAGCAGACCCGCGCACAGGCCGAAGAACATGGCGATACCGCCGAGGCGCGGAGTGGGTTCCCGGTGCACGTCACGCGCCCGGATCTCCGGCATCGCCCCGGCCACGATCGCGAACTTCCGTACCGGCCCTGTCAGCAGGTACGTCACCGCGGCCGTGATGCAGAGCGTCAGCAGGTATTCACGCACAGGCTTCCCCACGGGTCTCGCTGGCCATCACAGCCCCACACCCTAGCGATGGATGTATATGGATGGGGACTTCCGGGTAGCCACGATGGTTGCACGCCCGGCTGTGGACCATGGCACACATCGGGGTGTACGGGGCAGCGCCTACCCCCGTTCAGTCCGGATACGGCGGAAAAGCTCCTGTGAGAACCCGCACCTCCTCCCGTGCCGCGGCCGGCTCGCTCTCGCCCCGCAGCACGGCCGCCGTCAGCGCGGCGATGCGCACCATCTCCGGCTCCCCCATGCCCTGCGTGGTCACCGCGGCCGTGCCCAGGCGCAGGCCCCGGCCGTCGCCGTGCGGCAGGGCGCAGCAGTCCAGGACGATCCCGGCGGCGGCGAGCCGGCCGCGTGCGGTGCGGCCGTCCACGCCGAGCGGGGCCGGGTCTGCGGTGATCAGATGGGTGTCCGTGCCGCCGGTGGTGACGGTGAGGCCCTCGGCGGCCAGGTGACCGGCGAGAACCTGTGCGTTGGCGACCACCTGATGGGCGTACCCGGCGAAGGCCGGTGTTGCCGCCTCGCCGAAGGCGACGGCCTTCGCGGCGATCGTGTGCATCTGCGCGCCGCCCTGGGTGAACGGGAACACCGCCCGGTCCACGCGCTCGGCCAGTTCGCTCCCGCACAGGATCATCCCGCCGCGCGGGCCGCGCAGCACCTTGTGGGTGGTCGCGCACACGATGTCGGCGTACGGCACCGGGTTCGGCGCCGCGCCGCCGGCGACCAGCCCGATCGGGTGCGCGGCGTCGGCGATCAGATAGGCCCCGACCTCGTCGGCGACCTCGCGGAAGAAGGCGTAGTCGATGTGCCGGGGGTAGGCGATCGAGCCGCACACGATCGCCTTGGGCCGGTGGCCCCGGGCCAGGTGGCGCACCTGGTCGTGGTCGATCAGCCCGGTCTCCGCGTCCACGCCGTACCCGACGAAGTCGAACCAGCGGCCGGAGAAGTTCGCGGGCGAACCGTGGGTGAGATGGCCGCCGTAGTGCAGGCCGAGGGCGAGGACCGTGTCGCCGGGGCGCAGCAGTGCGGCGTAGGCGGCCAGCACGGCCGAAGAGCCGGAGTGGGACTGGACGTTGGCGTGTTCGGCGCCGAACAGTTCCCTGGCCCGGTCGATGGCGGCGCGTTCGGCGAGGTCGACGATCTCGCAGCCGCCGTGGTACCGGGCGCCCGGATAGCCCTCGGCGTACTTGTTGGCGAGCGGCGAGCCGAGGGCGGCGAGCACGGCGGGCGAGCAGAAGTTCTCGGCGGCGATCAGCTGCAGGGTGGTGGACTGCCGCGCCAGTTCCGCGAGCAGGATCTCGGCCATCGCCGGGTCCTGCCGCCGCAGGACATCGGTCTCGAGGGTAGGGGTGACCGACATGGCGGGCTCCCGGGCGGTCGACGGTGACGTAGGTCCAATGTAGGCCCGAGATGCCTTGGATGCCCGGTATTGCGGCCCCTTACGGGTGCTCAGGTCCCGGGGTGCTCAGGTCCGCGCGGGAACCCCCGTCAGCGCCGTCACCACCGGATCCAGCGCCTGGTGTATCTCGTCCCCGACCGACCGGAAGAACGGAAGGGGCGCCCCGTACGGGTCGTGGACCTCGTCCGCCTCCGCCGTGGGCGCGAGCAGCCACCCGCGCAGCGCCGCCGCCGCACGCACCAGGGCGCGGGCGCGCATGACCACGCCGTCGTCCAGGGGCGGCAGGGTGGCCGGATCTATCGCCCGGACCAGCCGGGTGAACTCCTTCAGGGTGAAGGTGCGCAGGCCCGCCGAATGGCCCATGGAGATGACCTGGGCACGGTGGTCACGGGTGGCGGTGAGCACGAGGTCGGCCCTGATCACGTGCTCGTCCAGCAGCTCCCGGCCGAAGAAGCCGGAGGCGTCCGCGCCGAACTCGGCCAGCACGGTCTCCGCGTTGGCCTCCATCGGCGCGCCCTCGTGGCCCCAGGTGCCCGCGCTCTCCACGATCAGACCGCCGCCGAGCACGCCGAGCCGCTCCGCGACGAAATGCCGGGTCAGCCGCTCGGTGATGGGCGAGCGGCACACGTTGCCGGTGCTGACGTGGAGGATGCGGAAGGTGTCGTGGGGGAAGCCGAACGTCGTCGTCTCCTCCGCGACACGCTCCCCGGTGCCTATGCCACGCCCCGCCTCAGGGGCCGTCAATTCGCCACCTCGAGGTCGGGTACGACCTTGCGCAGCTCCTCCGGGGAGATCGCGCCCTGGCGCAGCAGCACCGGCACCGGGCCGGAGACGTCCACGATGGACGACGGCACGCCGGCCGGGGTGGGACCGCCGTCGAGGTAGACGGAGACGGAGTCGCCGAGCATCTCCTGCGCGGCGTCGCAGTTCTCCGGGGCCGGGTGGCCGGTGAGGTTGGCGGAGGAGACGGCCATGGGGCCGACCTCGGTGAGCAGCTCGATCGCGACGGGGTGCAGCGGCATGCGGACGGCCACCGTGCCGCGGGTGTCGCCGAGGTCCCACTGCAGGGACGGCTGGTGCTTGGCGACGAGGGTCAGGGCGCCCGGCCAGAACGCGTCGACCAGCTCCCAGGCCAGCTCGGAGAAGTCCGTGACGAGGCCGTGCAGCGTGTTCGGGGAGCCGATGAGGACAGGGGTGGGCATGGTGCGGCCCCGGCCCTTGGCGGCGAGCAGGTCGGCGACGGCCTCGGGGGAGAACGCGTCGGCGCCGATGCCGTACACCGTGTCGGTCGGCAGCACCACCAGCTCGCCCCGGCGGACGGCGGACGCGGCCTCGCGCAGACCCGTCGCGCGGTCGGTCGCGTCGTTGGTGTCGTATCGCCGTGCCATTTAGCGGGCCTCCTCGTACACGTACTGCGGAATCGATGTCATGGGGGTGCTCACGGCAGCGCCTTGCGGGCGGTGGCGAACCGGGGGCGGTTGTTGAGGTCGGGGTGGTCGGCCGCGTCGGCCCAGCCCCGCTCCTCGGTGAAGATCCACGGCACCTGGCCGCCCTGGGTGTCGGCGTGCTCGATCACGACGACGCCGCCGGGGCGCAGGAGACGGTGGGCGGTGCGTTCGATGCCCCGGATCAGGTCGAGCCCGTCCTCACCGGAGAACAGCGCCAGCTCGGGGTCGTAGTCACGGGCCTCGGGAGCCACGTACTCCCACTCCGTGAGCGGGATGTAGGGCGGGTTGGAGATCACCAGGTCGACCTGTCCGTCGAGGTCGGGGAAGGCCGTCAGGGCGTCGCCCTGGCGCAGGTCGACCCTGGACCCCGCCACGTTCTTCCGCGTCCACACCAGGGCGTCCTCGGACAGCTCCACGGCGTGCACGCGCGAGCGCGGGACCTCCTGGGCAAGGGCGAGCGCGATGGCGCCGGATCCGGTGCACAGGTCGACGATGCACGGCTCGACGACGTCCATGGCGCGCACGGCGTCTATGGCCCAGCCCACCACGGACTCGGTCTCCGGCCGGGGCACGAAGACGCCCGGCCCGACCTGCAGCTCCAGGTAACGGAAGTAGGCGCGCCCGGTGATGTGCTGCAGCGGCTCGCGCTGTTCGCGCCGGGCGATGACCTCCCAGTAGCGGGCGTCGAAGTCCGAGTCCTTCACGGAGTGCAGTTCGCCGCGCTTGACGCCGTGCACGAACGCGGCGAGCTCCTCCGCGTCGGTGCGCGGCGAGGGCACGCCGGCGTCGGCCAGCCGCTGGGTGGCCTGGGCCACCTCCGCGAGCAGCAGGTTCACGCAAGTCCTCCGTGTCGTGCTCGTGCGTGGGTGTCTTACGCGGCCGCCAGCTTCGCCGCCGAGTCGGCGTCGACGCAGGCCTGGATCACCGCGTCGAGGTCGCCGTCCAGGACCTGGTCCAGGTTGTACGCCTTGAAGCCGACGCGGTGGTCGGAGATGCGGTTCTCCGGGAAGTTGTAGGTGCGGATCTTCTCGGAGCGGTCGACCGTGCGGACCTGGCTGCGGCGGGCGTCGGCGGCCTCCCGCTCGGCCTCCTCCTGAGCCATGGCGAGCAGCCTGGAGCGCAGGATACGCAGTGCCTGCTCCTTGTTCTGCAGCTGGCTCTTCTCGTTCTGGCAGGAGGCGACGACCCCGGTCGGGATGTGCGTGATGCGCACCGCGGAGTCGGTGGTGTTCACGGACTGGCCGCCCGGACCGGAGGAGCGGTAGACGTCGATGCGGAGGTCGTTCGGGTTGATCTCCACGTCCACCTCCTCGGCCTCGGGGGTCACGAGGACACCGGCGGCGGAGGTGTGGATACGGCCCTGGGACTCGGTCGCCGGCACGCGCTGCACGCGGTGCACGCCGCCCTCGTACTTCAGCCGGGCCCACACGCCCTGGCCGGGTTCGAGCTGACCGCGGGACTTCACCGCGACCTGGACGTCCTTGTAGCCGCCCAGCTCGGACTCGGTGGCGTCGATGATCTCGGTCTTCCAGCCGACGCGCTCGGCGTAGCGCAGGTACATGCGCAGCAGGTCGCCGGCGAAGAGCGCGGACTCGTCGCCGCCCGCGCCCGCCTTGATCTCCAGAATGACGTCCTTGTCGTCACTCGGGTCGCGCGGGATGAGCAGGAAGCGCAGGCGCTCGGTGAGCTCCTCGCGCTGCTTGTCCAGCTCCTTGACCTCGGCGGCGAAGTCGGGGTCGTCGGCGGCAAGCTCGCGCGCGGTCTCCATGTCGTCGCCGGCCTGCTTCCAGGAGCGGTACGTGGCGACGATCGGGGTCAGCTCGGCGTAGCGCTTGTTCAGCTTGCGCGCGTTTCCCTGGTCGGCGTGGACCGACGGGTCGGCGAGCTTCTTCTCCAGATCGGCGTGTTCGGCGACGAGTTCGTCGACGGCCTCGAACATCGTGGGCTCCTGTACTGCGGTGAGGGGAAGGGCGGGCGACCAAAAACGCCGGTCCCGGGCACACCCCCGCGAGGGCGTGACCGTGGACCGGCGATATGGGGCTCGCTACTTCTTGGAGCCGGCGGCAGCCTTGCCGAAGCGGGCCTCGAAGCGGGCCACACGGCCACCGGTGTCGAGGATCTTCTGCTTGCCCGTGTAGAACGGGTGGCACTCGGAGCAGACCTCGGCCCGGATGGTGCCGGACTCGATGGTGCTACGGGTGGTGAACGACGCGCCGCAGGTGCAGCTGACCTGCGTCTCGACGTACGCGGGGTGGATGTCGCGCTTCAAGGTGTCTCCTAGGTTTCGGGAGGGCGCCGGGTCGCCGCCGCGGGATGCGGGAGCGTGAACCGGAGCCGACGTACCAGTCTGCCAGGACTGGGGCCATCCCCCAAAACCGGGGGTGACTGTCATCTATTCCCTGCGGGTCTCTTCGCTGCGGGTCTCTTCCCTGCGGGTCGGTGACTACTCCACGACGCCCTTCGCCTCACCAGTGGCCGTACCCGCCGTGGCCGACTTCGGGATCGGGCGGTCGTTCTTCAGGGCGTCCCACACCAGCTGGGCCTTCTGCTTCTCCATGAGGACCCGGTTGGGGTTGGACGGGTCGTACCGGACCGGCATGGTGATCATGGTCATGTTCTTGGCGCCGATGCCCTTGAGGCCGTCCGCGAAGTCGATCAGGGCGTTGACCGAGCCGAGGTCGGAGTCGGTGGTGACCGTCTTGGTGGCGGTGTCGGCGAGGTCGTAGAGCTTCTTCGGGTTGCTGAAGATGCCGACGTGCTCGACCTGGCTGATCAGCGCCTTGACGAAGGCCTGCTGGAGCTGGATGCGGCCCAGGTCGGAGCCGTCGCCCACGCCGTGCCGGGTGCGGACCAGGCCGAGGGCCTGGCGGCCGTCCAGGGTGTGGGTGCCGGCCTGGAGGGTGAGGTGGCTCTGCGGGTCGTCGATGCTCTTCGTCGTGGTGACCGGGACGCCGCCGAGGTCGTCGATGAGCTTCTGGAAGCCCGCGAAGTCGACCTCCAGGTAGTGGTCCATGCGGATGCCGGTGAGGGACTCGACGGTCTTCACCGCGCAGGCCGCGCCACCGGTGCCGTAGGCCTCGTTGAACATCGTGCCGGACGCCGCCGGGTGCGTGGTGCCCTTGGTGTCGGTGCAGGCCGGGCGGTCGATCAGGGTGTCCCGCGGGACGGAGACCACACTGGCCTTCTTGTGGCCCTCGTAGACGTGGACGATCATCGCCGTGTCGGAGCGCGCGCTGCCGTCGTCGGTGCCGCCGCCGAGCTGCTTGTTGGAGCCGGAGCGGGTGTCGGAGCCGAGGACCAGGATGTTCTCGGAGCCGTTGGCGATCTTCGAGGGCCGGTCGTTGCCGAGGGCCTGGTCGATGTCGACGCTTCGGATGTTGCCGTTGAGCTTGAAGTAGAGGTATCCGGCGCCTGCCCCGCCCAGCACGACCACCCCGGCTGCCGTCCAGGCCGTGACCAGCAGGGCCTTACGGCGCTTGCTGCGGGCCTTGCGGCGGCGGCCCTTGCCACCGCTTCGGGGGCCGGTCTCACCCGGCGCGGTTATGGCGGGCTCCGGCGTGCTCTCGGCGGACACATCGCTCCTAGGTCTCGTCGGTCGTTACCCCCTGCTTTCAGGGTCGGGCGCGGTCGGTACCGCTCCATCGTCGCTCCGTAAGGGCAGACGGAGAAACTCGGGCAAGGGTTGCACAACGCAAAATCCCCACCGCGTGCGGCGATGGGCACGCTGCGTGGTCGGCCTAGCGCCGGCGAACCTTGCTCACCTGCGGTTTCAGCCCCAGATGTCGTACACCTGGAATCCGCTGCCGACCGAATCCCTTGTGGCAAGGATCTCGCCGGCCGCCTTGCCTGCGCCGGGGCCGGGGCCGGGGCGATGCTCGTGGAGATGCCACAAGCCCGCCTCCCGTCACTTGTGGACGGGGGCGGGCTTGTGCAGTCGACAGATCACCGAAGCCTTTCGGCTCTGCCGGCGGAGCGACTAGTCGCCGTTACCGGGCGTCGGCGTCGTCTTCTGAATCTGCATCAGGAACTCGACGTTCGACTTGGTCTGCTTCATCTTGTCGAGCAGCAGCTCGATCGCCTGCTGCTGGTCGAGCGCGTGCAGCACGCGCCGCAGCTTCCAGACAATGCCCAGCTCCTCGGCGCCGAGCAGGATCTCTTCCTTACGGGTACCGGACGCGTCGACGTCCACCGCGGGGAAGATGCGCTTGTCGGCGAGCTTCCGGTCGAGCTTGAGCTCCATGTTGCCGGTGCCCTTGAACTCCTCGAAGATCACCTCGTCCATGCGGGACCCGGTGTCCACGAGCGCCGTGGCCAGGATGGTCAGCGAACCGCCGTCCTCGATGTTGCGCGCCGCACCGAAGAACCGCTTCGGCGGGTACAGCGCGGTGGAGTCGACACCACCGGACAGGATGCGGCCGGAGGCCGGCGCGGCCAGGTTGTAGGCGCGGCCCAGACGCGTGATCGAGTCGAGCAGCACGACGACGTCGTGGCCCAGCTCCACCAGGCGCTTGGCGCGCTCGATGGCGAGCTCGGCGACCGTGGTGTGGTCCTCGGCCGGGCGGTCGAAGGTCGAGGAGATGACCTCGCCCTTGACCGACCGCTGCATGTCGGTGACCTCTTCCGGACGCTCGTCGACGAGGACGACCATCAGGTGGCACTCGGGGTTGTTGTGCGTGATCGCGTTGGCGATCGCCTGCATGATCATGGTCTTGCCGGTCTTCGGCGGGGCCACGATCAGACCGCGCTGGCCCTTACCGATCGGCGAGACCAGGTCGATGATGCGGGTGGTGAGCACGCCCGGGTCCGTCTCCAGGCGAAGCCGGTCCTGCGGGTAGAGCGGGGTCAGCTTGTTGAACTCCGGGCGGCCGCGGCCGTGTTCGGGCGCCATGCCGTTGACGGAGTCGAGGCGGACCAGCGCGTTGAACTTCTCGCGGCGCTCGCCTTCCTTGGGCTGGCGGACCGCGCCCGTGATGTGGTCACCCTTGCGCAGGCCGTTCTTCCGGACCTGGGCGAGGGAGACGTACACGTCGTTCGGGCCCGGCAGGTAGCCGGAGGTCCGGATGAAGGCGTAGTTGTCGAGGATGTCCAGAATGCCCGCGACGGGGATCAGGACGTCGTCCTCGGCGAGCTGCGGCTCGGCGATCTCGTCGCGGCCACGGCGGCCACGGCGGTCGCGGTAGCGGCCGCGACGGCCCCGGCGGCCGCCCTCGAAGTCGTCGTCGTCCTGCTGGCGGTCCTGGCGGCCGCCCTGCTGCTGGCCCTGCGGCTGACGCTGCTGGCCGGCCTGCTGGTCGTCGCCCTTGCCGCGGCGGTCGCGGTCCCGGCCGCGCTCACGGCGGTCGCGGCGGCCACGGCCGTCGCCGTCACCGGCGTCGCCCCTGGCCTCGCCCTGCGCCTGCTGGACGGGCGTCTCGGCCTTGGGCTCCGCCTTGGCCTCGGCGGCGACGGTCTCGGCGCTGCTCGGGGCGGGCGTGCCGGCCTCGGCGGTGGCGCGGCGGCGACGGCGCTCGGTCGGGGCGTCGTCGGAGGCCGGCTGGCCGGGGATCTCGATCTGCTGCTGGGCCACGGCCTTCTCGGCGGGGGCCGCGGTCTTGGCCTCCGCCTTCTTCGCCGTGCTCTCGCCGGTCTCGGCGGACTCGCCGGTGCGGGCCTTGGAGGTGGCGCGGCGCTTCGGCTTGGTCTCGGTGGCGGTCTCGGCCTTGGGGGCGGCGCCCCCGGCGGCCTGCGCCTCCTTGATGACCTCGATCAGCTGGCTCTTGCGCATCCGCGCGGTGCCCCTGATGCCGAGGCCCGAGGCGACCTGCTGCAGCTCGGCCAGCACCATGCCCTCGAGGCCGGTACCGCGGCGCCGCCGGGAGCCGGCACCGGTGGCAGGCGCGGAGGCGTCCGTGGCGGGCGCGGCAGCGGTCTCCTCGACACGTGCGCCCATCAGATCGGTGGTGTCGCTCACGAAGGGTCCTTCCCTGGAGCGGACGTCGGCCTGTCTGGCTCGGCGACCGGTTGTGCTGTCCGGCTACGGTCCTGTCTTCCGTGAACCGTGCCGGGGCGGTGGTCCGCCAAAGCGGCGGAGGAAATGTGCGGTGACGGCGCTTCCGCGAGTCGTGGCACCCAGTGTCACGTGGCGTGGTAGCACCTGTTCCGGAGCGTGCCCGGCGGCCCGCTCAGTGCCCGCATACGACGTACTGCCCAGGTACGGCGTACGGAACACGGAGTGGCGTGGGGGGCTCCCGGAAGAATGTCTGTCCCGGACTGGGACACGAGGCACCTCGCCATGGTGGGGTCGGGTGCAGACTTGAGGTTAACACTACCGGATCCAACAAACATTCCCCCTCTCCAAATCCGGCAACCGTGTGTCAGGGCGCAAGCGGCAGCACGCTCGCTCCCTGGACATCGAGGTCCAGCCGGTTCGCGGCCCAGCCCGCACCCGCGAGGTGGGCCACCTTGTCGGCGCTCTCGGGGTGGGCCAGCGCCATGACGGTGGGGCCGGCGCCCGAGATGACGGCCGGGATGCCGTCGGCGCGCAGCCGCTCCACCAGCGCGGCGCTCTCCGGCATGGCCGGGGCGCGGTACTCCTGGTGGAGGCGGTCCTCGGTGGCGGGCAGCAGCAGCTCGGGGCGCCGGGTGAGGGCCTCGACGAGCAGGGCGGCACGGCCCGCGTTGGCGGCGGCGTCGACATGCGGCACGGTGCGCGGCAGCAGGCCGCGCGCGGTCGCGGTCAGGACCGGCTTTCCGGGCACGAAAACCACCGGAACGATGGAATCGCTGGGCTCCAGCCTGATCGCCCGGGCGGCGCCGGACTCCATCCAGGCGATCGTGAACCCGCCGAGCAGACACGGGGCCACGTTGTCCGGGTGGCCCTCGATCTCGGTGGCCAGCTCCAGCAGGGCTGCGTCGTCCAGACGGGCCTCGCCGCCTATGGTCACCGCGCGGGCGGCGACGATGCCGGCGCAGATGGCGGCGGAGGAGGAGCCGAGGCCACGGCCATGGGGGATGCGGTTGGCGCAGACGATCTCCAGGCCGCGGGGCTGCCCGCCCAGCAGGTCGAAGGCGGTGCGCAGGGAGCGGACGAGAAGGTGAGACTCGTCACGCGGAAGGGTCTCGCTGCCCTCCCCCGCGATGTCGATGTGCAGCCCGGAGTCGGCCACCCGGACGACCACGTCGTCGTAGAGCCCCAGCGCGAGGCCGAGGGCGTCGAAGCCCGGGCCGAGATTGGCGCTGGTGGCGGGAACGCGCACCCGGACGGCGGCGGCGCGGAACGCTGGACCGGCCATCGCTCGTTGACTCTCCTTGAGCTGCGTGACTGTCGAAGACATTCGATGACGTACGGGGAGACCCTCGGGCCGCGCAGACGGCGCGGCGCTGCCCCGATGCGAGGGCATATGCAACGGGCGGGTTCAGTACAGCCTATCGAAGGAAGGTTCTGTGGCGACATAGGGCGCACAGGAGGCGCACGATGCGTGTCATAAGCCCCCTGTGCACCCTGTCAGGGAAAATCCGGGGCCCGGCGCTCGGCCGGGCCCGGGCGGCGCTCAGGCGAGGCCCAGTCGATGCCCGGGCGACGCTCAGGCGAGGCCCAGGCGCTCCGCCGCGGCGGACGCGTCGACCGGGACGGTGACCGGCTGCGGGGCGCCGGCGACGGCCCAGTCGGGGTCCTTGAGGCCGTTGCCCGTGACGGTGCACACGATGCGCTGCCCCGGGTCGACCCTGCCCTGCTCGGCGGCCTTCAGCAGACCAGCCACGGAAGCGGCGGAGGCGGGCTCCACGAAGACGCCCTCCTGCGCGGCCAACAGGCGGTAGGCGCGCAGGATTTCACGGTCCGTCACCTCGTCGATGGCGCCGCCCGACTCGTCGCGCGCCTGCAGCGCGTACTGCCAGGAGGCGGGGTTGCCGATGCGGATGGCGGTGGCGATGGTCGAGGGGTCCTTGACCACCTCGCCGCGCACGATCGGCGCGCTGCCGGAGGCCTGGAAGCCCCACATGCGCGGGGTCTTCGTGGCGATCCCGTCGGCGGCGTACTCCTTGTAGCCCTTCCAGTAGGCGGTGATGTTGCCCGCGTTGCCCACCGGCAGGACGTGGATGTCGGGGGCGTCCCCGAGCATGTCCACGATCTCGAAGGAGGCCGTCTTCTGCCCCTCGATACGCACCGGATTGACCGAATTGACCAGCGCCACCGGGTAGTTCTCGCTCAGCGAGCGCGCGAGGGTGAGGCAGTCGTCGAAGTTTCCGTCGACCTGGAGGATCTTCGCGCCGTGCACGAGGGCCTGGCCCATCTTACCGAGGGCGATCTTGCCCTGCGGGACGAGAACGGCCGAAACCATGCCGGCCCGCACGGCGTAGGCGGCGGCACTCGCCGACGTGTTACCGGTGGAGGCGCAGATGACGGCCTTGGCCCCCTCCTCCTTGGCCTTGCTGATGGCCATGGTCATGCCCCGGTCCTTGAAGGAGCCGGTGGGGTTGGCCCCCTCCACCTTCAGGTGGACCTCACAGCCCGTGCGCTCGGAGAGCACCTGCGCGGGCACGAGGGGCGTGCCGCCCTCGCGGAGCGTCACGACCGGCGTGGTGTCGGATACCGGCAGCCGGTCCCGGTACTCCTCGATGATTCCGCGCCACTGGTGGGTCATTGCTGGTTACTCTCCTTCAACCCGCATGATGCTGGCGACACCCCGCACGGTGTCGAGCTTGCGCAGCGCCTCGACGGTCCCGCTGAGGGAGGCGTCGGACGCGCGGTGGGTGACGACGACGAGGGAGGCCTCGCCGTCCTTGCCCTGCTGGCGCACCGTATCGATGGACACCCCGTGCTCGGCGAACACGGTCGCGACCTGGGCGAGAACACCCGGTTTGTCCGCGACGTCGAGGCTGATGTGGTAGCGCGTGACGACCTCGCCCATGGGCGAGACCGGCAGGGCCGCGTACGCCGACTCACCGGGCCCCGTTGCGCCGTTGAGCCGGTTGCGGCAGACGGCGACCAGGTCGCCGAGCACGGCGGAGGCGGTCGGGGCACCGCCGGCGCCGGGGCCGTAGAACATGAGCTGACCGGCCGCGTCGGACTCCACGAAGACGGCGTTGTACGCGCCGCGCACGGAGGCGAGCGGGTGGCTCAGCGGGATCATGGCGGGATGCACGCGCGCGGTGACGGAGCCCCCGTCCGCCGCCCGCTCACAGATGGCGAGCAGCTTGATGGTGCAGCCCATCTCCTTCGCCGAGCGGAAGTCGGCGGCGGTGACCTCGGTCATCCCCTCGCGGTAGACGTCGTCGAGGCGCACACGCGTGTGGAAGGCGATGCCGGCGAGGATGGCGGCCTTGGCGGCGGCGTCGAAGCCCTCGACGTCGGCGGTCGGGTCGGCCTCGGCGTACCCGAGGGCGGTGGCCTCGTCGAGCGCCTCCTGATAGCCCGCCCCCGTGGAGTCCATCTTGTCGAGGATGAAGTTGGTCGTGCCGTTGACGATCCCCATCACCCGGTTGATCTTGTCGCCGGCGAGGGACTCGCGCAGCGGGCGGACCAGCGGGATGGCGCCGGCCACGGCGGCCTCGTAGTAGAGGTCCTTGTCCTGCTCCTCCGCCGCGGCGTGCAGCGCGGCGCCGTCCTGGGCGAGCAGGGCCTTGTTGGCGGAGACGACGGAGGCGCCGTGCTCGAAGGCGGTGGTGATGAGGGTGCGGGCCGGCTCGATCCCGCCGATCACCTCGACCACCACATCGATGTCCCCGCGTTTGACGAGGGCGGTGGCGTCGGTGGTGACGAGGGCCGGGTCGATGCCCTCGCGCACCTTGCCGGGGCGGCGTACGGCAACGCCCGCGAGTTCCACGGGCGCCCCGATCCTGGCCGTGAGGTCGTCGGCGTGCGTCGTCATGATGCGCGCCACCTCTGAGCCGACAACTCCACAGCCCAGCAGCGCCACCTTCAGCGGACGCGTACGCATCATCCGACCTCGTTTCCTCATACCGTCTACGGTTGGACCAGTCTCACTCACCGGACGGGAGTTTCTACCCTTCGTCCGGATCCTGAGACATGTATTTCATTTGTACGGCCCGGGAAGACCGGAGATCTTCCCGGGCTCCACTCCGGGACTAGCCGACGTCGAGGCGCAGGAGGTCCTCCTCCGTCTCGCGCCGGACGATCACCCGGGCCTCGCCGTCCTTCACCGCGACCACGGGCGGCCGCAGCACGTGGTTGTAGTTGCTGGCCATCGACCGGCAGTACGCACCGGTGGCCGGTACGGCGATGAGATCGCCCGGCGCCAGGTCGGCCGGCAGGAACGCGTCCTTGACCACGATGTCCCCGCTCTCGCAGTGCTTGCCGACCACGCGGGCGAGCATGGGCTCGGCGCCGGAGGTCCGGGACACGAGGGCGACGCTGTACTCGGCGTCGTACAGGGCGGTGCGGATGTTGTCGGACATGCCGCCGTCGACGGACACATACGTCCGCAGGCCGTCCAGCGGCTTGACGGTGCCGACCTCGTACAGCGTGAAGGCGGTCGGCCCGACGATGGCGCGCCCGGGTTCGACGGAGATGCGAGGGGTGCGCAGCTTCGCGGCCTCGCACTCGCGCGTGACGATCTCGGTGAGCGCCTTGGCGATCTCATGCGGCTCGCGGGGGTCGTCGTCGCTGGTGTAGGCGATCCCGAGGCCGCCGCCGAGGTCGATCTCGGGCAGCTCGACCCCGTGCTCGTCGCGGATGTCCTTCAGCAGCCCGACCACGCGATGGGCGGCGACCTCGAAGCCGGACATGTCGAAGATCTGCGACCCGATGTGGGAGTGGATCCCGATCAGTTCGAGCCCGTCGAGCTGCAGCGCCCGCCGCACGGCCTCCGCGGCCTGCCCTCCCGCCAGCGGAATCCCGAACTTCTGGTCCTCATGGGCGGTGGCGATGAACTCATGGGTGTGCGCCTCCACCCCGACGGTGATCCGGATCTGGACCCGCTGCCGCCTGCCCAGGGACTGCGCGATGTGGGCGACGCGGACGATCTCCTGGAAGGAGTCGAGCACGATCCGCCCGACCCCGGCCTCGATGGCGCGACGGATCTCGTCCTGGGACTTGTTGTTGCCGTGGAAGGCGATGCGCTCGGCCGGCATGCCGGCGGACAGGGCGGTGGCCAGCTCGCCCCCGGAGCACACGTCGAGGTTGAGCCCCTCCTCGTTCAGCCAGCGCACGACGGCACGGGACAGGAACGCCTTCCCGGCGTAGAACACATCGGCGTCGGCCCCGAAGGCGGTACGCCACGCACGCGCGCGTGCCCGGAAGTCGGCCTCGTCGAGGATGTACGCGGGCGTGCCGTGTTCTTCGGCAAGGGTCTTCACATCGACGCCGCCGACGGTGACGACCCCGTCGGCGTTGCGCCCGACGGTCTGGGCCCAGACCTTGTGGTCGAGGACGTTGAGGTCGGCGGGCGGCGCGGCGTAGTGCCCCTCGGGCAGGACGTCGGCGTGACGGGGCCCGGCGGGGTGGGCGGAACGGCTCATGACGGTGGCTCTCAGACTCTCTGTCTCTCTCCGGGGCGCCTGGTGCTCTGGGGCCCTCAGAGGTGTTCGGGTGCGTCGATGCCGAGCAGGGACAGGCCGCCGGCCAGCACCGTCCCGGCGGCTTCGGCGAGCGCGAGCCGGGCGCGGTGGGCGGCCGAGGGTTTCTCCTCGCCGCAGGGAAGCACGGAGGGCAGGAAGGGCAGCACGGCATCGGCGACGGTGACGAGATGCCGGGCAAGCCGGTCCGGGGCACGGTGGGTGGCGGCCGCGGCGAGGAGGCGGGGGTGGTCGGCGAGGGCGGTGAGGAGGTCGCGGGGGGTGGTGACGGTGGGGACGGCGCTGATGGGGGCGGCGGTGTCGGGGGCCCAGCGGGCGGTGCGGGGGCCGGCGGTGGGCGGGGTGGCGAGGGGGGCGGGGTCGAGCGGGCCGACGGAGCGGATGTCCAGCGAGCCGGTGAGGGGCAGGCCGATGGGGGCCGGGTCGGGGCCGAGCAGGCCGGTGCGGGCAGCGGCGGCGTCCAGCGGGCCGGCGTCGCCCCGGAGGCTGCTGTCGGGAGCCTGGCCGGTGCCGACGGCTTGCCCGGCGTCGACGGCCTGGTCGGTGCCGACGCCTTGCCCGGCGTCGACGGCCTGGTCGGTCTCGACGGCCTGGTCGGTTTCGACAGCCGGGCAGGATTCGACCGGTCCGGGCTCGGCGGTGAAGCCCAGGCGGCCGGCGTTGCGGCTGAGGGACCGAATGCGGGCATGGGCGTACCGCACCCGGAACAGCGGATTGCTCTCCCGCTGGACCAGATGATCGGCGGTGATCCGGGGCCGGTCGTGCGGGGCGGGATGCAGCAGGGCCCACTGGGAGGCGTCGTGGCCCAGCGGCGCGGGATCCTCCGGTGCGGGCACGGGCCGCAGATTGACGGGCTCACCGTGCTCGACGGTGGCGCGCCCGCCCTGCGTGGCCACGATCCGTACGACGGCGTCCGCGACGACCTCGGCCCGCACCTCGTACGGCACCCGGAGCGCGACGACCTGCCCGGCGAGGGCGTCACCATGCCCGTACGCGGCACCACGGGCGCGGATCTCCCGGACGAGCCCGGTGACGAGGTCGGTCTGCGCCTCGAGGCTGATGTTGAGGAACCCCGGCCCGGTCACGACGACGTCCCGGATGCCATCGGCACCGACGAGCCGGGGCCGCAGGATCTCGGCGACCCGCAGCGGGGGCTGCCCGGCCGGGCGGGCGAGCTGCAGAGCGACATTCGTGGCGAAGTCCCCGCATCCCCCGGGCCCCGGCTCGGTCACCACAACCCGCTCGGGCACGGTCACACTCAGCTCCCCGTCATCAACAGCACAACGCACCGCGTGCAGCACGGTGCGGGACAACTCGACGGGGGTCACGGGACAAGCGTAGGGGAGGAAGGGGGTGGGTAGGCGAGCCGGTTCTCACTGTGGGACGGCCCTCGGCCCGCCCCCGGACTCCCGCCCGATCCCTGACCCGCTACCCACCGGACGAAATCCCACCCGGCACACCATCGGAGACCCCGTCGCCGAAACCCCCCGGAACCCTCCCGTCACCGCCGCCTCCACCATCCCCCTCTTCGCCGCCGCCCCCTCCGAGGTGTCCCCCCTCTCCGCCGGCCCGCCCGTCTCCCTCCTCGTTCCCGCCCCCGCGCTCGATCAGCTGCTTGACGAGGCGTACGAGTTCGGCGGGCTCGAAGGGCTTGGCGAGAAAGGCGTCCACGCCGACGTCGAGACCGGTGTCGACCTCGTACTGCGTGCAGGCGCTGATGATGGCGAGGGGCAGATGGTGCGTACGGGGGTCGGCGCGGAGCCGGGCGGCGGTGCGCAGGCCGTCCAGCCGGGGCATGACGACATCGAGCGTCACCACATCGGGCCGCACCTGGTGGACCACATCCAGACACTCGGCACCATCGGCCGCGGTCACGACCTCGAGCCCTTCCAGCTCGAGATTGACCCTGATCAGCTGCCGGATGACCTTGTTGTCGTCCACAACAAGCACCCGACCCGAGGCGCCTGGCACACGTCGAGAGTAGGTCCGGACCGGCCACCGCGTCCGGGTTTTCCCCACTTCCACCCCGTACAGGGGACCCGTCCCGGCACCCAGTGGACCCACCCCGTCCCGCACCCCCGAAACGGGTTCCTGATCACCCCGCCCGACCTGATAGTGTTCTACCCGTCGCCGCGAGCGAAGAGCTCCGCAGCCGACACGCCCCCGTAGCTCAGGGGATAGAGCAACGGCCTCCGGAGCCGTGTGCGCAGGTTCGAATCCTGCCGGGGGCACCCTGTATGAGGTGCCCAAAGACCCCGTCACCAGCGGAAACGCTGAGGCCGGGGTCTTCGCGTTTGTGCAGGCGTATGCAGCGCTGAGCGGCCCTGGGACGGGGTCTGTGGACTATTCGTGGACAGGATCTTGGAGCGTCCGCCGAGGTCAGCCGCCACATTCGACGAACCGTCAGCTGCATCCAGCCGCCCCTCCGAGGGCTCCGACGCCACCAACCGCTCCGCTCGGCACCAAGTGGGCGCGTGGCGCCATGTCCGGCTCCAGCGGCACCGATCCCGCTCAAGCGTCACCCCTCTTCGGAGGCCAGACCGTGACGTATTTCATGAAGCGGTCAGAGCGCCGATCCATCTCATAAAACCGACACACCGGGCACCGAACCAGTCGCGACTGCACAGGAGACAACCCAACGCGCGAGGGTCCCGTTGCCACCTGGACTGAAGCCGTGCGACAGCCAGGCCGGCATGCGTGCCGTCGATGGGTTGCCCAGGCCGTGCGGGACGCGCTCGACATGGACATAGGTGATCGAAGCGGACGAAGCAGTGACAAGCCACACAGGGGCAATCCCTTGCCTCACGGACGACCTCGCGGTGGGATCGCAGACCACGGCCGAGCATGGTCTAGTCCACCACGAGGAGCATCTATGCGCAGGATTCATGCGCGGCGGCGCACCGCGGTCGCCGCAGCCTGGATCACCAGCCTCACCAGTTTCGCAGCGGTAGCAGGGCTTTTGTCTGGTTCCGTCGCCGTCGCTGCACCCGGGCAACCGGCGCAAGAAGTCAAGCCCGTGCCGGCGGCCGGACAGCAATCGAAGAGCGCGCCCGGCAGTCTGATGACCACTGCGCAGTGCCGGGCGAAGTGGGGGTTCGACTGCTACAACGCGCTCCAGTACCGCCAGGCGTACAACCTGAACCCGCTGTACAAGGCAGGAGTGACCGGCAAGGGGCGCACGATCGTGATCGTGGATCCGTTCGGCTCGCCGACCATCCAGAAGGACCTGGATGTCTACAGCGCCCGGTTCGGCATGAAGAGCACCCATGTCGACGTGGTCAAGTGGGGCAACGTCCCGCGCTTCAATCCCAGCGACGCCGACCAGCTCGGCTGGGCCGGGGAGACCACCCTCGACGTGGAGATGGCGCATGCCGTCGCCCCGGACGCGCACATCGTCCTGGCGGAGACCGGGGTCGGCCGGATCGGGGACGGCACCACCGGCCTGCGGGAGGTCATGGACGCCGAGAAGTCGCTCATCGACCGCGGCGTGGGCGATGTGATCAGTCAGAGCTGGGGCGTGGCGGAGAACAACTTCCCCGGCTTCGGCAAGGGTGACTTCTCCAGCATCCAGAACCTGCGGTACGCCTTCGAGGACGCGGCCAAGCACGGGGTGACCGTCACCGACGCTTCCGGCGACAGCGGACCCACCGACACCACCTCGAACGGCCAGACCACCTATCCGTACAGGGTCAACGCCTGGCCAACCGACGACCCCCTGGTGGTCTCGGTCGGCGGCACCCAGCTGCACCTGGACGCCAACGGCAACCGCACCGCGCCGGACAGCGTCTACAACGACCACGGCGCCAGCGGCGGCGGCCAGTCCCACGTCTTCGCCCGTCCCTCGTATCAGAACGGGGTGGCCGGCAATCACCGCAGCACCCCGGACGTCTCCATGTCCGCCGCGCTGAAGGGCGGCGGATGGGTGTACTCCAGCTACAACCCGAAGCGGGTCGGCTGGGAGGTCTACGTCGGCACCAGCGAGGCCAGCCCGCTCTTCGCAGGAATCGTGGCCCTGGCCGACCAGGTTGCCGGGCACCGGCTGGGCGACATCCACAAGGCGCTGTACTCGCTGTACGCGCAGTCCTCGTCGAACCCGTCCACCGGGATCGTGGACGTGAAGGACGGCACGAACAACAGCTACGCGGGAGTCACCGGCTACACCGCGGTGAAGGGCTACGACATGGCGACCGGTGTCGGAACGATCGACGCGGCCCGCTTCGTCCCGGCCCTCGCCAAGGCGGGCTGACCGCATCCTGTCCCCTATGAGGTGCCCGAAGGCCCCGTCACCAGCGGAAACGCTGAGGCCGGGGTCTTCGCGTTTGTGCAGGCGTATGCGGCCCGAAACGGCCGTATTTCGGGGTCTGTGGACGAGGCGTGTACGGGATCTTGAGGCGTTACCGCAGGTGAGCCCCGGAAAGCCACGACGCCGCTGGACGGTCGGTCCACAGCACCCCGGTGTTCTCGAGCTAACGGATGCTGGTAGGCGTCGAAGCGCGGGAGCGCGAGGGCCAGGCCGCCAGGAGCACAAGAGGCACACACGCAAGTTCACCGAGGGCCACGAGCGGGAAGCCGTCGGTCGCGGTCAGGACAGTGACGGCGAGGTGGCCGAGGGCGAGGAAAAGGAAGCCCCGGGACCAGGTCGCGATCGGCCGGCGGTACGCACGGGCGAAGGACCGGAAAGAGCCCCAAAGACATGCGACGACCCAGAGCAGGGCCAGAGCGAAAGCGACATAGGTCATCCACGTCGCGCCGGGGCGGTCAGGTTCGCGGGGGAAGGCCACAGCGACAACAGTGATCCCGGCGAGCAGAACGAACAGCCAGAGAGCCTCGACGATCAGGATCAGACCGAGGGCGATGCAAGCAGCCCTGCGCACCGGCGCTCCTCTGCGGAGGGGGAAGGGAAGAAGGCGACGGAACAATAGCGCCGGAGACGGACGCTCAAGTCGTGCGGGGCCGCCCATGGCTCCAGTGGGAACGGGCACCCTGTCGGGATGCCTGGCTCAGGCCTGGTTCCAAGCCTGGCGATGGCGAGCAACGCTGTACACCTGCTCCACCTGGTCGGCCGTGAGAACGCCTGAGAGCGGAGCGAGTGCCGATACCTGGCGCTCCTGGTACACCCGGACATCGAGCTGCGTAGCGACCACCTTCAGCTCGGTGACACCCACGAAGACGAGCACCGGCTCCACCGGTACCGAAAAGTCGCAATACCGCTCAAACACTCGGGCGACCCGCTTGGCCTCCGCCCGACTCTTGCGTGCGTACCCATGGTCTCAGCGGCAGCACGGTCATGGAATACGGCGGAAACCCTGGCACCGAGACGGGACGAGACGAACCGAGACGAGCCCAGCGGCATGGCTGTCCCACAGTTGCGTATGAGCCCTGCGGGGGCGCGGGGAACTGCGCGGGTGAGCGTAGGCGACTCGCAGACCAGTTCCGGACGACCCGCGGTCGCCGCCATGATCGTCAGCCCAGCGACGCCGCGCGCACACCCCCACACCGCCCCCCACACCGTCCCAGGGAACCCGCATACACCCGCACCCCGCCCCAGCGGGCCGCTCAACACACCCTCACACCGCCCCCGCGGCACCGCCCACGCGCCCTCACGCCGTCCGCTTGCGCGATGCCGTCTTCTTCGCTGCCGTCTTCTTCGCCGCCGCCCCGGTCTTCTTCGCCGTCTGAGTTGTCTTGGACGTCGCCTTGGACGCCGCCTTTGACGTCGATTTGCGGGCAGGTTCGGGCTTCTTCGCGGTGGGCGTCTTCTTCGTCGTGGACGTGGACTTCTTGCCTCCCGCCGCCTTGGGTGCTGCCCTGCCCGGGAGGGGTCTGACCTCGGCCGGAGTTCCGGAGGGGGTCGGTTCGCCGCGCGACTCCCGGGCCGCTCGCACGCTGTTCTCCAGGGCGGCCATCAGGTCCAGCACCTTGCCTCCGGCGGCCGGTGCGGGTGCCTCGGGCGGGGCCTCGCCGGAGGCCTTCGCGGCGATGACCTCCTCCAGGGCCTCGCGGTACTCGTCGTGGAGGTCTTCCAGGTCGACCTCGCCGAGGGTGTCCATCAGGGCGTCGGCGAGGTCGAGTTCCTTGTCCCGGATGGTGACCGCGGTGTCGGGGGCCACACCCTCCGGCGCGCGGACCTCGTCCGGCCACAGCAGGCCGTGCATGGCGATGGCGTCGCCGACCACGCGGAGCATGCCGAGGCGTTCGCGGCCGCGCAGCGCGTACTTGGCGATGGCGACCTTCTTGCTGCGTTTGAGGGCCTCGCGCAGGAGGACGTACGGCTTGGCGGCGGGGGCTCCGCCGGCCGCCAGGTAGTACGCCGCGTCCAGCTGCAGCGGGTCGATCCGGTCGGTCGGCACGAAGGCCACGATCTCGATCGTGCGGGCGGTCGGGATGGGGAGGTGGGAGAGGTCGTCGTCGGTGATGGGGATGATCGTGCCGTCGGCGTCCTCGTAGCCCTTGCCGATCTCCGACTGGCTGACCTCGCGGTCCTCCAGCTCGCACACCTTGCGGTAGCGGATGCGGCCGTTGTCCTCGGTGTGGATCTGGCGGAAGGAGATCGAGTGGCTCTCCGTGGCGTTCACCAGCTTGATCGGGATGCTGACGAGCCCGAAGGAGATGGCGCCGTTCCATATCGACCGCACGTGCCGCACCCTTCCTTGCCGCTTACTCCGGTTACTCCGGTTCCAGCGCTTCGTCTGGGATTGTCATGGTATGACGCCAATCACAGAGGTGGAGGGGCGGCGGGTCGCGCTCAGCAATCTGGAGAAGGTGCTGTATCCGGACACCGGCTTCACCAAGGCGGAGCTGGTGCACTACTACGCGACGAGCGCCGGTGTGCTGCTGCCGCATCTGCGGGACCGGGCCGTGTCCTTTCTGCGCTACCCGGACGGGCCGCAGGGACAGCTCTTCTTCACGAAGAACGTTCCGCCGGGTACGCCCGAGTGGGTCACCACCGCCGAGGTACCGCGGTCCTCGGCGGACAGTCCGGCCCGGATGGTGGTGGTGCAGGATCTGGCGAGCCTGGTGTGGGCGGCGAACCTCGTCACCGAGTTCCACACCCACCAGTGGCTGGTGCAGAGCCCGGACGAGGCCGACCGGCTGGTGTTCGACCTGGACCCGGGCGCGCCCGCGACGATCGTCCACTGCTGCGAGGTCGCCCTGTGGCTGCGCGAGCGGCTCACGGCGGACGGCATCGAGGCGTACCCGAAGACGGCGGGGTCGAAGGGGCTGCATCTGCTGGCCTCCGTGCGGGGCTCGTCCTCCGAGGAGACCAGCGAGTACGCGAAGGCGCTCGCCGTGGAGGCCGAGCGGGCGATGCCGCGGCTGGTGGTGCACCGGATGACGAAGAGCCTCAGACCGGGGAAGGTGTTCGTCGACTGGAGTCAGAACGCGGCCCGCAAGACCACGGCCACGCCGTACACCCTGCGCGCCCGCCCGGCCCCGCTCGTCTCCGCACCGGTGACCTGGGAGGAGGTGGCCGGCTGCCGGAGCCCTGGTCAGCTGGAGTTTCTGGCCGGCGACATCGCGCCGCGGCTGCAGGACCTCGGGGATCTCATGGCCGGACTGCTGGATCCGGAGACAGCCCCGCCACTCCCCTGATCCGCACCCCTCCCCTGTTCCGCACCCCTCCCCTGATCAACGCCTTGTCCTACACCCTCTCCCACGTGTTCCGGTCCCGCGCCATCCCGTGCAGTGCCTCCACGTCCGCCGGCTTCAGCACCCCGCCGAGCCGCGCCAGGCCCGCCAGCTCGGTGTCCTTGAGGATCCGTACCGTCCTCGGCTGGATCCGCACCGTCAGCTCGGCCGGTCCCGCCAGGGCCAGGACCGGGCGGACCTCGGCGGTCAGGGCGTAGGAGGCCCGGTCGGCGACGGCGCGCAGCCGGCGCAGCAGCGGCTCGGCCTCGCGGCGGCCGACGGTGACCATCGGGTCGGCGACCAGGACCCGGGCCTTGCGGGCGTACAGGGCGTGTACGGCGAACAGGCCGCCGGGGCCGAGCAGCAGATGGTGGATGCGGTCGCCGCCGGGGAGGGGGACGGAGTGCAGGGCGTGCCAGCCGGCGCCCTCCAGGGCGTCCAGGGCCCCGCCGACGGTCTCCTCGGCGATCAGGGCGCGCCGACGCGGGTCGGGGCGCAGCCGGTGCGCGGGGCCGGGGTCGCGGTCGAGGGCGACGAGCAGGGCCTCGCCGGGGCGGTTGGGCGCCAGGTCGTCGTCGGGGTGCAGGGTGAGCCGGGCCAGTTCCGCGGGGGTCGGCACCGGCGGCGGGCCCACGGTCACCGGGCCGGTCAGGAACGGTTTCAGGGCCTGGAGTACGTCGTCCCTGCTGTCCTCGCCGAGCAGGTTGACCCGGCCCGCCTCACGGTCGTACCAGGCGACATTGCTTCCGTCCGGGCGGCAGACGTACAGCCGTTCCTGTCCGTGCCGATAGGCCGGCACCACGCGCAGTGCGCTCATGCGCCATCACCCCTCGTCCATGGGAACAGGCGGGGTGCTCCGGGGGCAAGACCGGTTACGGTGGAGGGCGGCCCCGCGAGGGGGAGTTGGGGAGGCGCCGTTGCTGATCCGCGGGAAGCAGCCCGACGTGCCGGCTCCGGAGAGCCCGTGGGACGAGGTGGTGCCCGGCCTGTGGATGGGCGGGCACGAGTTCCGGGGCCGCTCGGGACGGCCGGAGCTCGCCGTCGTGCACGATGAGTTCGATGTGGTGCAGACACTGCTGCGGCTGCCGGGGTACGGCCCCGATCCGGGAGTCGAGCACCATGTGTGGCCCATCCCGGACGGCCCGCTGGACGGGACGCAGCTCGCCGGGGTGATCCGGCTGGCCCGCGCGGCGAACGAGGCGCTGGACGCGGGGCGCCGGGTGCTCGTGCGCTGTTACCACGGGTACAACCGCTCGGGCCTGGTCATCGGGCAGGCGCTGGTCCAGCGGGGGCACGGCCCGCCCGACGAGGTGATCCGGCTGATCCGGGCCCGGCGCTCGGCGTGGGCGCTGCACAACGAGCTGTTCGTGGAGTACCTGCGCGCGGGCCTGCCGACCGCGCGACTGCTGGAGGAACTGGCCGAGTAGCCTCTGTTCGAGCTCGGGCGTCACCCCCATGGGCGCAAAAAGTACTTACATCGGAATTTGCGCGTCTACGCATAAGGTGTACGGGGCCCCGAGCGACCCCAGTGACCCCGACACCCCAGGAGCACCGTGCCAGCCCGCCGTCCCGCGCGCACCGCCCTCACCGTGACCGCCGTCGCCCTGCTGTCGGTGACGGCGGTGGCCTGCGGGGACGCGGGCGGGCTGCGGGGCGCGGGCACCACCCCGGCCGCCGTCAGCCCCGCCAAGCTCTGGCCGGACCTGCGCCCCGCGTCCAGCCCGGCCTATCCCTACGCCGTGGCGACCAGGGAGGTCGTCAAGGGCGTCACGGTCCCCGGCGACGACATCCGCCAGGTGGACCCGGTGGACGTGGTCGAGGCCGAGGTCAAGGCGCATCCGGACGACTACGGGTCGAAGGGGGCCTACCACGCGACCGTGGACCGGCTGAAGGACTGCCGGCCGGGCGGCGACCGGGCCCGCTGCCCGCTGCTGAAGCCCTACTACCGGGACCTCACCGGCGACGGCCGGGACGACATGACGCTGGGCTTCCGGCTCTACCCGACCAACCAGACGGGGGTGCGGGTCTACACCGTCGAGAAGCACAGGCTGGTGCAGGTGCTGGCCGACAACGACGCGATCATCGGCGTGGAGCTGGCCGGCCGGGCGCTGGTCGAGCGCTCGCCGGCCGACATCTCCGGCTACGAGTACCGCACGACCTGGGTGTGGGACCCGGGGCAGCGCGCGATGGTGTTCTCCCGCGACGAGTACCTGCACACCGGCACCGGCCGGCGCCCCAAGACCTCCCCCTCGCCGTCCGTCTCTCCCTCTGCCGCCTCCGCCCCCGCCGCCTCCTCCTCGGCGAGCGCGCGATGAGGCTCGCACTGCCCCGCTGGGCGGGCCCGCTCGCCGTGAAGGCGGCGGCGTTCATCACGGTCATGTGCTGTGCGCTGGCCGCGCTGCTCGGCGTCCTGGTGCACGTCTCGGTGACCAACCAGACCGTCGGCCAGGCCCGCAGCACGGCCCTGTCCCGCCTTGCGGACGCCACCGAGGCGTACGAGGCCGGGGACGCCCTGATGCCGAACGCCGGGGTGGACCCCGAGGGGCTGCCCGCGCCACTGCGCGCCATGGCGGCGGCCGGCGAGCGCGGCACCATGGTCTCCCAGCACGACGGGCACCCGACCATGTGGGCGGCGGGCCCGGTGGCCGGGCACCGGGCGCTCGCCGTGGCGGTCGACTACGCGCAGCAGTCCCGCACCATCGCCGGGCTCGACACCTCGATCCTGTGGTCCTCGGCGCTCGCGATCGGGGCGACGGTGCTGGTCGGCGTGTTCGGAGTGACCCGGGTGACCCGGCGGCTGCACGCCACGGCACGGGTGGCCCGGCGGATCAGCGCGGGCGACCTGGACGCGCGCGTCGACGACCCCCGTACGATGGATCCGTCCCGCCCGCAGGACGAGGTGGCCGCGGTGGCGGCGGCGCTGGACTCCATGGCGTCGAGCCTGCAGAGCAAGCTGCTGAGCGAGCAGCGGTTCACCGCGGACGTCGCGCACGAGCTGCGCACACCGCTGACCGGGCTGCACGCGGCGGCGGAGCTGCTGCCTCCGGGGCGGCCGACGGAGCTGGTGCGGGACCGGGTGGCGGCGCTGCGCACCCTCACCGAGGACCTGCTGGAGATCTCCCGGCTGGACACCGGGCGGGAGAAGCCGGCGGTGGACACCGAGGAGCTGGGGGCGCTGGCCCGGCGGGTGGTACGGGCCTCGGGCACCGACACCGAGGTGCGCGTGCCGGCCGACGCACGGGTGGAGACCGACCGGCGGCGGCTGGAGCGGGTGCTGGGGAACCTGGTGGCGAACGCCCACAAGCACGGGGCTCCGCCGGTGGTTCTGACGGTGAACGGGGCCGTGGTGACCGTCCGCGATCACGGGGCCGGATATCCGGAGTATCTGGTGGCTCATGGGCCGCAGCGGTTCCGTACGGAGGGCGGGGCCACCGGGCATGGGCTGGGGCTGACCATCGCGGTGGGGCAGGCGGAGGTCCTGGGAGCGCGGCTGTTCTTCGCGAACGCGGTGGACGGTGGGGCCGTTGCCACGCTCGTCCTGCCCGTGGGTGAGGGCCGGTAGCGGGCTCGGGACCACTCGACGACACCCCGGCGCCCCTTTGGGGCGCGCCCAGCACACAAGACGCCCTATTTGGGTAGTTTCCCGGCATGACCAAGGCCGGAACCACCGTGGCGGCGGCGCAGGCTCCCGCAGCCGTCGTACGCCTCCCCCGGCGCCGTGGCATCGAACTCGCCCTGATCCTGCTGTCCGTCCTGCTGTCCGTGTACGGCTACTGCGCGGTGGGGCTGGCGCGGACCGGGACCGTCCCGCCCGGGGCCGCCGGTTACGGCGCCGGGCTCGGCGTGCTCGCGCTGTGCGCGCACATCGCGGTGCGCATCCGGGCGCCGTACGCCGACCCGCTGTTCCTGCCGATCGGGGTGCTGCTCAACGGGCTCGGGCTGGTCCTGATCTACCGGCTGGACCGGGAGACCCCGCACGACCAGGCGGCCCCGGCCCAGCTGGTGTGGTCCACGCTCGGCATCGGGCTGTTCATCGGCGTCGTGCTGGTGCTGCGCGACCACCGGGTGCTGCAGCGGTACGCGTACGTGTGCGTGGCCGCCGCGCTCGGGCTGCTCGCGCTGCCGATCCTGTTCCCGCCGGTCAACGGCGCCCGGATCTGGATCCGGTTCGCCGGATTCTCCATCCAGCCGGGCGAGTTCGCGAAGGTGCTGCTCGCGGTGTTCTTCGCCGCCTACCTGGCCGCCAACCGCAACGCACTCGCGTACACGGGCCGCCGGCTGTGGCGGATGCAGTTCCCGACCGGGCGGGTGCTCGGGCCGATCGTGACGATCTGGCTGCTGAGCGTCGGGGTGCTGGTCCTGGAGCGGGACCTCGGCACCTCGCTGCTGTTCTTCGGGCTGTTCGTGGTGCTGCTGTACGTCGCCACGGGGCGCACGGGCTGGCTCGCGGTCGGCCTGCTGCTCGCCGTCCTCGGTGCGGTGGCCGTCGGGCGGACGGAGCCGCATGTGCACCAGCGGATCGTGGACTGGCTGCATCCCTTCGCCACCATCGAGGCCGGGCGGGGACCGAACCAGCTCTCCCAGTCGCTGTTCGCCTTCGCCGCCGGCGGGATGCTCGGCACCGGGCTCGGGCGCGGGCACTCCGTTCTCATCGGCTTCGCCGTCAAGTCGGACTTCATCCTGGCCACGGCGGGCGAGGAGCTGGGCCTCGCCGGGCTCGCGGCGATCATCCTGCTGTACGCGCTGCTGGTGGAGCGCGGCTACCGGGCGGGCCTCGCCCTGCGCGAGCCCTTCGGCCGGCTGCTCGCGGTCGGGCTGGCCTCGATCCTGGCGCTGCAGGTCTTCGTGATCGCGGGCGGGGTCACCGGTCTGATCCCGCTGACCGGCATGGCGATGCCGTTCCTCGCCCAGGGCGGCTCCTCGGTGGTCACCAACTGGGCGATCGTGGCGCTGCTGATCCGGGTGAGCGACTCGGCGCGCAACCAGTACGACGGGCAGGAGGCACCATGAGCGACCACGGCGGGCGGGAGACACGACCGTGAGCGAGTACGGCGGCTTCCCCGAGGGCGGGCGGCCGATGGCGCGCTACATCCGGCACGCCTGCGCGTTCTGCACGCTGCTGCTGGCGGCACTGCTGGCCAACGCGGCCCGCGTGCAGGTGGTGCAGTCCCGGGTCTACGACGACAACCCGGCCAACCGGCGCCCGGAGATCGCCCGTTACGGCCAGCCGCGCGGCAACATCCTGGTCGGCGACGAGCCGGTCACCGGCTCCGTGGACACCGGCGAGCAACTGCGCTACGAACGCACCTACCGGAACGGCCCGTTGTACGCCCCGGTCACCGGCTTCTCCTCGCAGTCGTACGGCACCACGTTCCTGGAGCACGCCGGGGACGGGGTGCTCTCCGGCACGGATCCGGTGCTGTCGCCGCTGCCGTTGTGGAACGACATGACACGCCGGCTCAGTCCGGCCGGGAACGTCGTCACCACGCTGAACCGGCGCGCGCAGGAGGCGGCGTACCGGGGGCTGGCCGGGCGCAAGGGCGCGGTGGCCGCGATCGACCCGGCCACGGGCCGCGTCCTGGCGCTGGTGTCGAGTCCGTCGTACGACCCCGGGGTGCTCTCCGGCAACGGTGAGGCGGTGGCCTCGGCGTGGGCGCGGCTCAACCACGACCCGGAGAAGCCGATGCTCAACCGGGCGGTACGGCAGACCTATCCGCCGGGGTCGACGTTCAAGGTGGTCACCGCGGCGGCGGCGCTGGACGCGGGCGTGGTCACCGACCTGGACGCGCGCACCGACTCCCCCGACCCCTACCGGCTGCCCGGCACCACGACCCGGCTGACCAACGAGGCCGACGGCTGCCGGGACGCCTCACTGCGGTCGGCCTTCGAGTGGTCCTGCAACACGGTCTTCGCCAAGCTGGGCGTGGACGTCGGGGTGCCGAACATGGTGGCCACGGCGCGGGCGTTCGGGTTCAACGACACCGGGCTGCGGATCCCCTTCTCCGTCGCGCCCAGCACCTTCGACCCGCACGTGGACCGGGCGCAGCTGGCGCTGGCCTCGATCGGGCAGTACAACACGCGGGCCACTCCGCTGCAGATGGCGATGGTCGCGGCGGCCGTCGCGGACCGCGGGCAGCTGCGGGCGCCGTACCTGGTGGAGCGGATGACCCGGAGGAGCGGTGAGACGGTGTCCGGGAGCGGGCCGCATCCGGTGCGGCAGGTGATGAACCCCTCGACGGCCGAACGGCTGAAGGGGCTGATGGCCGATGTGGTCCACAAGGGCACCGGCACCCGCGCGGCCATCCCCGGCGCCCTGGTCGGCGGCAAGACCGGCACCGCGCAGCACGGGGTCGGCAACTCCGGTGTGCCGTACGCCTGGTTCGTCTCCTGGGCGCAGGCCGACAACTCCCTGGACCCGCAGGTGGCGGTCGCGGTGGTGGTCGAGGACGCCTCGGCGAACCGGGGCGAGATCAGCGGCGGCGGCAACGCGGCCCCGATCGCACGGGATGTGATGCGAGCGGTCCTCGGCCGGTGAGCCGCCGAACGCCGGTCAGCCGATCGGCTTGACCGCCTCGGAGCGGATCTGGAGGGTGGTCTTCGCGTAGAAGGCGAGGTCCACGTCGGACGGGTCCTGCTTGGCCGTCTTGGCGGTGATCGATGCGACCGCGGCCCCCGTATTGCCGTCGTTCCAGGCACATATGGGGTAGGTCAGGGTCGTGCCGAACTTCTTCTGTGTCAGCACTTCACAGCTGACCGTGGGCGAGCCGGCGTCCTTGAAGTCCCGCTGCGGCACGGCCACCGTCACGCCCTCCGCCTCGGAGGCGCCCTTCAACATGTTGCCGCGGGCCTCGTCGGTGTTCTTGAACCGGCCGTACATGCCGGACACCGCCAGGGTGCCCTTGGTCGCGTCGCCGCCCAGCTTGTAGGTGCCGACGACCCCGTGGACGTCCTTGGCGTCCCAGGCTCCGTCGGCCTCGTCCTCGATCTTCTTGCCCTCGGTGTCGGAGAGGTCCTGGGCGAGCTGGAACCTGCCGTCCAGCAGCGTCTTGGGCAGGGTGAGCTTGTCTTTCGCCTCGGGGAACCCGCTGCTCGCCGCCATCCCGATCAGCACGAGCACCACGACGACCGCCGTCACGGCACCGCCCACGATCCCCAGGATCAGCCCGACCCGCCGCTTCTTCGGCAGCGGGGCCATGGGCGGCGCACCCCAGCCCGGGTACGGCTGCTGGGCGTACGGCTGGGGCGGGTACGGCTGCTGCTGCGGATACGGGGAGCCGTACGGCCCGGGAGCCTGCGGGGGCGGGCCGTAGGGGTTCGGCGGCTGCTGGGGGCCGTTGGGGTACGACTGGCCGTTCGGGTACGACTGGCCGTTCGGGTACGGCTGCATCGGCGGCGGGGGCATGGACACGCCCGAACGCTACTGCACCAGGGGGAACGGTCCGACAGCCGCCTCAGCCCTCCGCCGACCCCGCCTCGATGGCCTCCTGCACCTCCGCCACCCGCTCCCGCTCCTCCGCGGCGAACCGCTGTGCGTCCAACTGCTCGGCCAGCTCCTCGTCCTGGGCCATCAGCAGGTCCAGATTGGAGTCGCCCATCTCGAAGACGCCCATGTCGACATAGGCCTCCTGCAGTCGCTTGCCCCACAGGCCGATGTCCTTGACGCAGGGCACGATCCGGCTGAACAGCAGCTTGCGGAAGAGCTGGAGGAACTCGGAGCGCTCGCTCAGCGCCTCCGCCTCGGCCTTGGGGATGCCGAAGTTCTCCAGGACCTCCACGCCCCTCAGCCGGTCGCGCATCAGATAGCAGCCCTCGATGACGAACTCCTCGCGCTCGCGCAGTTCGGCGTCGGTGAGCTGCTTGTAGTAGTCCCTGAGGGCCAGCCGGCCGAAGGCCACGTGCCGGGCCTCGTCCTGCATGACGTAGGTCAGGATCTGCTGGGGCAGCGGCTTGTCGGTGGTGTCCCGGATCATCCCGAAGGCGGCCAGCGCCAGCCCCTCGATGAGGACCTGCATGCCCAGGTAGGGCATGTCCCAGCGGCTGTCCCGGAGCGTGTCGCCGAGCAGGGACTGCAGGTTGTCGTTGATCGGATAGACGAGCCCGATCTTCTCGTGCAGGAACCGGCCGTAGATCTCGGCGTGCCGGGCCTCGTCCATGGTCTGGGTCGCGGAGTAGAACTTGGCGTCCAGGTCGGGCACCGACTCCACGATCCGCGCCGCGCAGATCATCGCGCCCTGCTCGCCGTGCAGGAACTGGCTGAACTGCCAGGAGGCGTAGTGCCGCCGCAGCTCTCCCTTGTCCTTCTCGGTCATCCTGTCCCAGTACCTGGTGCCGTAGAGGGTCATCGCCTCCTCGGGCGTGCCGAGCGGGTCGTACGGGTCGACCTCCAGGTCCCAGTCGATGCGCTGCTGCCCGTCCCACTGCTTGTCCTTGCCCTTCTGGTACAGGGCGAGCAGGCGTTCGCGGCCGTCGTCGTACTCCCAGCTGAACCGGGCGGCGCCGCTCGCGGGCACCTGCCAGGGGGAGTCTCCGGGGTCGTTGGCGTACAGGTCATGGGTCGGCATACCCCGCAGGCTCACACGTAGACGCGAAGTCAACAAGTCATGCGCAAGGGATTGACTGGCTTGCTGACAAGCAGTCTCATAAGACCCAAGGACGACTACCCCCCGGTAACGAGGTGAGGGAGCCATGACGACCCTGACGGAAGCGGACGCGCTGGACGGTCTGCGCGATGCGCTCGGCCTGCTCAAGGACCGGGAGCAGGTGGCCGAACGGCTGCTCGCCTCCTCCGCCAAGCACTCCTTCGACCCGGACAGGGAGCTGGACTGGGACGCGCCCTTCGAGGAGGGCAAGTGGTTCTGGCCGCCGGAACTGGTCTCGCTCTACGACACGCCGATGTGGCAGCGGATGAGCGAGGAGCAGCGGATCCTGCTCTCCCAGCACGAGGCGGCGGCACTGGCCTCGCTCGGCATCTGGTTCGAGATCATCCTGATGCAGCTGCTGGTCCGGCACATCTACGACAAGGCGGCGACGAGCGCGCACGTCCGCTACGCCCTCACCGAGATCGAGGACGAGTGCCGGCACTCCAAGATGTTCGCGCGCCTGATCTCGCACGGCGGCACGCCCTGGTACCCGGTCGCCAGGGTCCACCAGAACCTCGGCCGCCTCTTCAAGACCATCTCCACCACGCCCGGTTCCTTCACCGCCACGCTGCTCGGCGAGGAGGTCCTGGACTGGATGCAGCGGCTGACCTTCCCGGACGAGCGGATCCAGCCCCTGATCCGTGGCGTCACCCGCATCCACGTGGTCGAGGAGGCCCGGCACGTACGGTACGCCCGCGAGGAACTGCGCCGCCAGATGGTGACGGCGCCGAAGTGGTCCCAGGAGTTCACCCGGGTCACGTCCGGTGAGTTCGCCCGCGTGTTCTCCGTCGCGTTCGTCAATCCCGAGGTCTACACGAACGTGGGCCTGGACAAGCGGGAGGCGATGGCCCAGGTGAAGGCGAGCGGGCACCGGCGGGAGGTCATGCAGACGGGGGCGAAGCGGCTGACGGACTTCCTGGACGACATCGGGGTGCTGCGGGGTGTGGGGCGGCGGTTGTGGAGGTCGTCCGGCCTCTTGGCGTAGGGCGCGGATGTCCGCTTGGGGGCGCGGGGCCGCATCGATGTGCGGCCCCGCCGCGCGGGCGCGACCAGCCACAGCGGACCGGCAGACGAAAGACGGCCCCCCGAGCGGAGCGATTAGGCTGCGGCACATGACCCCCGCCGCCACCCCCGCCTACCGCCGCCTGAGCGTCGAGGAGCGGCGCAGCCAGCTCCTCACCGCCGCCCTGAGCCTCTTCGCTCACCGCGCCCCCGAGGACGTGTCGCTGGACGACGTGGCGGAGGCCGCCGGAGTGTCGCGCCCCCTGGTGTACCGGTACTTCCCGGGCGGCAAGCAGCAGCTGTACGAGGCCGCGCTGCGCTCCGCCGCGGAAGAGCTGCAGCTGTGTTTCGACGAGCCCCGCGAAGGGCCCCTGCTGCCCCGCCTGTCCCGCGCCCTGGACCGGTATCTGACCTTCGTCGACGAGCACGACACCGGGTTCAGCGCGCTGCTCCAGGGCGGCAGCGTGGTGGAGACGTCCCGGACGACCGCCATCGTGGACGGGGTGCGGCGGGCCGCCGCCGAGCACATCTACAGCCATCTCGGCGTCGCCGAGCCCGGCCCCCGGCTGCGCATGACCGTACGGACCTGGATCACGGCCGTGGAGGCGGCCTCCCTGATCTGGCTCGACGAGGACAAGCAGCCCCCGGTGGAGGAGCTGCGCGCCTGGCTGGTGGAGCAGTTCGTGGCCGTCCTCACGGTCACCGCGGGCCGGGACCCGCAGACGGCCGCCGTCGTCAGCGCGCTCGGCGAGGATGGCTGAGACTGAAGCCGTGAAGAGTGAGGACACCCCCTTCGAGGGCGGCCCCATGGACGGGCGCGTGCTGCCGGTCATGGTCGGGCCCACCGGGCACCCGCCGAAGACGTACCGCATCCCCGTGCCGGACCCGGACGGCGGCCCGCCCACCGTGCTCGTCTACCGCCGGGTACCCAGGGGGCACAGCAAGCGGCTGGGGCTGATCCAGGGGTGGAAGTACCAGTACGACCCGGACGACACCTCCGGCGGACGGCTCCGGTGGCCCTGGTCGAAACCGGCCGCCACGCCGCCCGGTGAGCCGGGCGCCACGAACGAGTGACAGCTTGCGCCGAACCGCGCACGCCGGGAGCGCGCCCCGCACGGATACATCTGATTATCGCGGTGCGATAGGAGGCGAACAGCCCGCCCGCCGGGAATCCCTCCCCGCACCCGAGGTGATGACGTGTCAGGAATGCTTGCACGCCTGGCCTGTACGACCGCCCTGGCGGCCCAGGCCGTCCTCGTGCCCGCACCCGCCGCGGCCGCACCGGACCCGCACCGGTCCGTGCCCCAGCTGCTGACGGACCTTCAGCGGCTGTACCGCCAGGCCGAAAAGGCCACCGAGACCTACAACGCCACCGCCGAGAAGCTGAAGCGCCGGCGCGCCGAGGTGGCCCGCCTGGACGGCGAACTGGCCCGCGCCCGGATCGCCCTGCAGGACAGCCGGAGCGACGCCGGCCGGCTGGCCCGCCGGCAGTACCAAGGCGCCGACGGCCTGGGCCCGTACGTCCGCGTGCTGCTCGCCCCCGATCCGCAGGCCGCGCTGGACGAGACCCATGTCATCGGCGAGCTGGCCCGCACGCAGGCCCGTACGGTGCACCGGCTGTCCGCCGCGGAGAAGCAGCGGGACACCCTGGCGCGGGCGGCCCGCAGGGCCCTGGACGCCCAGCTCACCCTCGCCGACCAGCAGCGCAGACAACGCGACGACGTGCAGCAGAGGCTGGCCGGTGTGGAGCGCCTGCTGGCCTCCCTCACCCCGGCCCAGCTGTCCGCGGTCACCGCGCTGGAACAGCGGGGCGTGACCGCCGCCCAGCAGAAACTCGCCACCTCCGGCTCGCTCCCCGCGAACCGCCCCGCCTCCCCCGAGGGCGCCCGCGCGGTCCGCTACGCCCTGTACCAGCTCGGCAAGCCGTACATGTGGGGCGCGCAGGGCCCCGGTGCCTACGACTGCTCGGGCCTGACCTCCGAGGCCTGGGAATACGCGGGCCGATCCATCCCCCGCACCAGCCAGGAGCAGTGGCAGCGCCTGAAGCGGATCCCGCTCGGCGAGCTCCGCCCCGGTGACCTGGTGGTGTACTTCCCGGACGCGACCCACGTGGCGATGTACGTGGGCGACGGCAAGGTGGTACAGGCACCGAGACCCGGAGCGAACGTCCAGCTGTCACCGCTGGCGTCCAATCCGGTACTCGGTGCCGTACGACCGGACGCTCAGGCGCCCGTGACCGACGCCAGGTAGGCGGCCGTCTTCTCCGGCTCGTAGAAGAAGTTCTCGAAGTCGGCCGGGTCGTTGAAGGCGTTGGCGAACCGGTCGGCGACGGGCTGGAGCTGGCCGGCCGCGCCGATGAGGTTCAGGATGTGCTCCGGCGGCGGCATGAGCATCGCGTTCGTCCACTTGGTGACGTGCTGCGCGGTGTCCCAGTACCGGTCGAAGGCGGCCTGCATCCACTCCTCGTCGAACGGCTTGTCACCGTGCTCCAGGATCGACGCGAGGTACGACGCCGCACACTTGGAGGCGGAGTTGGAGCCCTGGCCGGTGATCGGGTCGTTGGCCACGACGACGTCCGCGACGCCGAGGACCAGGCCGCCGCCGGGCAGCCGGCCGATGGGGTTGCGGACCGTCGGGGCGTAGCGGCCGGCCAGCGTGCCGCCCGCGTCGGTCAGTTCGACCTTCGTGGCCCGCGCGTACTCCCAGGGCGTGAACTTCTCCATGAGTTCCAGGGTCAGGGAGAGGTGCTCGGCCGGGTCCTTGACGCCGTTGAAGACGTCGAGCGGGCCGCCGGGTATGCCCTCCCAGAACAGGATGTCGGCCGGTCCGGAGGTGGTGAACGTCGGCATGATGAACAGCTCGCCGACGCCGGGGACCAGGTTGCAGCGGACGGCGTGGAAGTCCGGGTGCTCCGGGCGGGGGCCGAGCCCGTGGACGTACGCCACCGCCAGCGCCCGCTGCGGCTCGCTGTACGGGGAGCGGGAGGCGTCGCGGCCGAACATCTGGACCAGCTCGCCCTTGCCCGCCGAGACCAGGACGAGGTCGTAGGTGCGGGAGAAGTAGTCGAGGTCGCCGACCGCCGCGCCGTGGATGACCAGCTGGCCGCCGCGCTGGGCGAAGGTCTCCATCCAGCCGGCCATCTTCACCCGCTGGTCGACCGACTGCGCGTACCCGTCCAGCCGGCCCACCCAGTCGATGGCCCGCTGCGTGGGACCGGGGTCGTGCGAGCCGGGGGCCGCGACCGAGACACCGAGTCCTTCGATCTTCGGGGCCTGGGACTCCCAGAAGTTCAGCTTCAGATCGCGCTCGTGCTGCAGTGCCGTGTGGAACATGCACTGCGTCGACATGACCCGGCCGGTGCGGATCTCGTCCGCGGTCCGGTTCGACATCAGGGTGACCTCGTAGCCGTGCGACTGCAGGCCGAGGGCGAGCTGGAGGCCGGACTGGCCGGCTCCGACGACGAGTATCTTCCGCATGCGGGGGCTGTTCTCCTACTCGGGGGTTTCGTCCAGCGCGTGGCCGACGAGGGACAGGAGGGTCTCGATCACCGAGATCCTGCGCCGGGCATCCATGATCATTACAGGGATGTGCGCGGGGATGGTCAGCGCCTCTCGCACGTCCTCCGGCTCGAACCGCTCGCTGCCGTCGAAGTGGTTGACCGCGACGACGTACGGCAGTCCGCAGCTCTCGAAGTAGTCCAGCGCCGGGAAGCAGTCCTTCAGCCGGCGGGTGTCGGCCATGACGACGGCGCCGATCGCGCCGCGCACCAGGTCGTCCCACATGAACCAGAACCGCTGCTGGCCCGGCGTGCCGAACAGGTAGAGCACCAGGTCGTCGTCGAGCGTGATGCGGCCGAAGTCCATGGCCACGGTGGTGGTGAGCTTGCCCGGGGTGGCGGTGAGGTCGTCGGTCTCCTCGCTCGCCTCGGTCATCAGCGCCTCGGTCTGCAGGGGCGTGATCTCCGAGACGGAGCCGACCAGGGTGGTCTTGCCGACGCCGAAGCCTCCCGCCACGACTATCTTCGTGGCGATGGGGGCGCGGGTGCGGTCCGTCTGCCAGGACCTCAGGTCCTCGTCGGGCTCGGTGAATCCGGCGACGAGAGGGGTGCCTCCGACGGCGGAGGCGGCGGCGTCAGAGACGACGGAGTCCACTCAGCACCCTTTCCAGCAGCGCGCGGTCCGGGCGACCGGTGCCGTGACCGGTTCCGGTGCCGTACACACGGATCTTTCCCTGGTCCGCGAGGTCGCTCAGGAGCACGCGGACCACGCCGAGCGGCATCTTCAGCAGCGCGGCTATCTCGGCCACCGTGCGCATACGGCGGCACAGTTCGACGATGGCCTGCATCTCCGGCATGACGCGGCCCGGTGAACCCGCGAGGGCACCGTTCGTCAGTTCCCTGCGCTCCTGAGGAGCCTCCAGCGCCGCCACGAACGTCTCCACGAGGAGGACGTGGCCGAAGCGGGTACGGCCGCCGGTGAGCGAGTAGGGGCGGACGCGGGCGGGTTTGCGGCCGCCGCCGCGCACGGGGAGTTGTTTCGCGTTGCCGCTCATCGGGCGCTCCCCGCCGACTCGGTCTCCAGGGACTTGCGCAGTTCACTGCGGAGTTCGGGGGTGAGGACGTGGCCGGCGCGGCCGACGAACAGCGCCATGTGGTACGCCACGACGCTCATGTCGCACTCGGCGCTGCCGTGCACGCCGAGCAGCGAGCCGTCGCTGATCGACATCACGAACAGGCTGCCCTCCTCCATCGCGATCATCGTGTGCCTGACGCCGCCGAAGTCCATGAGTTTCGCGGCGCCGACGGTGAGGCTGCCGATGCCGGAGACGATGGTGGCCAGGTCGGCGGAGGAGCCGCGCGGGCCGCTGCGCTTGGCCCCGCGTGCCTGCCGGGCTTCCTCGGTGTGACCCGGGTCGGAGGAGAGCAGCAGCAGGCCGTCCGAGGAGACCACGGCCACCGACTGGATGCCGGGGACCTCCTCGACCAGGTTGGTCAGCAGCCAGTGCAGGTTGCGGGCTTCACTGCTCAGTCCGTAGGTACTGGAGCTACTGGGCGCGGTCAACTGCTTGCCTCCTCGGCTGTGCCCCCCGTGGCGTTTTCGGTACGTGCTGCGATCTCTGCCTCTACGTCGCGGTAGCCGGCCTGGGCGCCCTGGCGGAAGCCGCCCAGCCTTCTGCGGAGGGCTTCTGCGTCCACAGAGCGGGTCCGCTGGCGCGGGGCCTGGGTCGGTACGGTGATCTTGGGTGTGCGCTTGGGGAGGCCCTTGCTGGTGACCCGCTCCTCCGCCTCGGCTTCGCCTTCGGCGGGGATTTGGTTCCCACCCGCACCACCCGTGCGGCTCTCGTCGCCGGGTGCGGGTGGCCCCTCTGGGGCGCGTCCGCTGTCGGCGGCCGGCCGGTCCGTCGGCTCCGCCGTGAGGTCCGGGAGCAGCAGCTCCATCGTCGACTCGGCGAACGTCTCCGCCGGGGCCTTGGGGCGGGTCTCCGCGTCCTGGGCGGCCGGGGCGGCCTGCTCGTGGACCGCCTGCTCCGCCCGGTCGCCGCTCGCCCCCCGCCCGGCGCCGAAGGCGTCCCACACCGTGTCCTCCGCCTCACCGACCCCTCCGCCGGAGGCGGCCCCACCGACGAGGGCGCCGAAGGCGCTGCCGGTCGAATCCGCCGGCTGCACCGCACGGTCGGTCCCATCGGCCGACCCACTGAAGGCACCCTCGGCAGCGCCACCCGGCCGGGCAGCGGCGGGCTCTGCGGCGCAGGTGCCGGAGGCGGTCGCGGTCTCCCCGACCGAAACCGCCGGACCCGCCGGCTCTGCCGGAACGTCGGGCTCCGCGGCCGGAGTGCCGGTCGCGCCTCCCGCGGCCGGAGTGCCGGTCGCGCCTCCCGCGGCCGGAGTGCCGGTCGCGCCTCCCGCGGCCGGAGTGCCGGTGGCGCCTCCCGCGGCCGGCTCTTCGAAGGCGGTCCCCTCAGCCGCACCGGCGGGAGCACCCGCCTCTGCCGTACCGCCGGACACGCCGCCCTCAGCCGTACCGGCGGAAACGCCCCCTTCAGCCGTACCGCCGGCCGCGCCCCCCTCAGCCGTGCCGGCGGAGGCCGTCGAGGCGCGGAGTGCCTGTTCTGCCAGGGCGACCAGGGGGTCGGTGGACTTGGTGCGGGCGTGCAGGACGTTGGAGTTGACCTCGGCGTCGGCGCCGGGGAGGGAGAAGGTGCCCGTGGCGCTCATGGACGAGGTCTGCGGGGGCAGGGCGGTGGGCGGGGCCTCGCTGAGGAGGGTGGCCGGGAGGACGACCACCGCGGCGATGCCGCCCTGCTTCTGCTCGCGCAGCTGGACCCGGATGCCGTGGCGGTGGGCGAGGCGGGCCACGACGTACAGGCCGAGGCCGCGGCCGGCGTCGCCCTCGCTGTCGTAGGTGGACTCGGGATCGAAGTCGGACAGGCGGGCGTTGAGGCGGTCCAGGCGGTCGGCCGCCATGCCGATGCCCTCGTCCTGGACGGAGAGCATGACCTCGCCGCTCTCCAGCAGCCAGCCGGAGATCTCGACGGGCAGCTCCGGCGGGGAGAACGACGTGGCGTTCTCCATCAGCTCGGCCAGGAGGTGGGAGAGGTCGTCCGCCGCGAAGCCCGCCACGTGGGCGTGCGGGGGGAGGGCCGCGATGCGTACCCGTTCGTAGCGCTCGATCTCGCTGACGCCCGCCCGGACCACGTCGACCAGCGGCACCGGGCCGTGGTGCTGCTGGACGTGCTCGGCACCGGCCAGGACCAGCAGGTTCTCGCTGTGGCGGCGCATGACCGTGGCGAAGTGGTCCAGCTTGAAGAGCGTGGCGAGGCGGTCGGGGTCCTGCTCGCGGTCCTCCAGGCCCTCGATGACCCCGAGCTGGCGTTCGACCAGGCCGAGGGTGCGCAGGGCCAGGTTGACGAACGTGCCGCCGATGCTGGTGCGCAGCCGCTCCATCTGCTCGGCGGCCCGGCTCAGCTCGGCCTGGAGGGCCTCGCGGGCGTCGGCCATCTTCTGACGCTGACCGACCAGGTGCTTGCGGTCGGTCTCCAGGGTGGCGACCCGCTCGCCCGCGGCGACCGTCTGCTCGCGCAGGGCCACCGCGTGCGCGTGCAGGGCGTTGACCGAGCGGACGACCTCGGCGAACTCGTCGTTGCGGCCGGTGAAGGCGATCGGCTCCTGGGTCGCCGGGTCCGCGGACTGAGCCAGCCGGGCCGAGCCGCGGCGCAGCACCGACAGGGGGCGGGTCAGGGTGCGGGCCATGGCCGTGGCGAGGCCCACGGCCACCAGCATCAGGGCGCCCAGGACGGCGATGCGGATCTCCAGCGCCGTGACGTCGTCGTCGCGGAGTTTCGCCAGGTCCTTGGTGCGGTGGTCGTAGAGGGCCGATTCCGCGCCGCGCATCAGGTCGACGCGGGCGGACAGGGCCGCGTCCAGCTTCTTGGTGCTGGTGGTCAGCTCGCTGTCGGCCAGCGTCGGCTGGGCGGTGAGCCGGGCGAGGTACTTCTCGGCCGAGTTGACGTCGGAGCCGGTGACCGTGGAGTCGTAGGAGTCGACGGCCGTCTTGGGGGCGGTGGCGCGGAAGTCGGCGAGGGCGGCGTCGGCGCGCAGCCGGGCCTGCTGGGCGGCGGCGGTCAGCTCGTCGCGCTGCTTCCGGTCGGCCTCGGAGGTGCTGGAGGTCGTGGTGGGCAGGCCGGTGACGGAGTTGATCACGGTGCGGGTGGCGGACGGCACGTTCAGCGCGGCGAGCAGCAGGCCGCGAGCGGCCGCGGACTGCTGGACGGCGGTGTCCAGCTCGGCGAGCGCGTGGGCGCCGGAGCCGGCCCGCGGGGGCGTTTCGTCGGCCAGCTGCTCGGCGAGCCGGTGCAGTTCGGCGATGGCCGCCGAGTACGCCTGGTGGGCCTGCAGGGCCGTGCTCTGGCCGGTGAGGGCGGCCCGGCGGACGGCGGCGATGCCGTCGAGGTCGCCGCGCAGGCTCGCCGGAGTGTCCTCCTCGGCGCGCAGGTCCTCGACCTGCCGGTCGACGCGGGCGCTGCGGTCCTCGGAGGGGGCCTTCGACCGGGGGCGTCCGGCGGCGATGTAGGAGGTGACGTCGTCGCGCTCGTCGGCGAGGGAGTTCGCGAGGGCGAGGGCGTCCTGGGTGCGGCCGGCCAGCGTGACCAGGTCCTGGGAGTCGCTGACGTCCTGGGAGGCGGTGAGCAGGGAGGGCGCGCCGGCTCCCGCGACGGCCGCGGCCACCACGGCGACGGCGACGATCAGCCGGGTGCGCACATGGGTGCGGCGGCCGGTGCCCACGGGGGTCTGCGGTTCGGTCCCCGTGGGGGCCGTCTGACTGCCTGTGCGCCGAGGCCGCTTCATCTGCACCGGTGCTCGCATTCCTGAACTCGACTAGCCAAGGACCCGGGTGGCGCCCCGTCATCTCGGTGCCAAGTGGTGCCTACACCCGGTTCGTACCGTTCCCGACCCTCCCAGCGCCGGTGAGCAGTGGTCGCGCATCACCTGGCCCGCCACCCGAAGGAGTGAACATCGGAGGGGAGTTGGCGGGCAAGTTCCCCGGGCCCGTGCGGCGCCCTTGTCCGGCATGCCGGTTGGACGAGCGGGGCAGGCTTTGGCAGTATTCGCCACCACGCCTTCCCGGAGTGCCTCATTCCACCCCAAACCAGGCGGCTGACCTGCGGTCTCGTGCCAATTCGGCGACGGTTGGCAGCCTTTGGCGAATCCTGTGAAGGGGTCGTGCAGACTGGCTGAATGCGAACTGATCTCGTTTCGGAACCCGGCGACGCGAACCGACCCAACGAGGACTTCGCCGGTGTCGGACTACCCGCTTCCGGACAGGGCGGTTGTGCGATCGTCCTGGACGGGGTGACTCCGCCACGGGGCGGGACGGGGTGTCTGCATTCCGTCCCCTGGTTCACCGCCCGGCTCGGCGGCGCACTGACCGAACTGACCGTTTCGCTCCGAGATCTGACGCTCCCGGAGATTCTGGCGCGAGCGATCGGCCGCACCGCCGAGACCCACGCGCAAACCTGTGAACTTTCTCACCCGCGCACCCCCCAGGCAACCGTCGCCCTGGCCCGCTGGTCCGCCGACACCGTCGAGTACCTGGTGCTGTCCGACTCCGCGCTGCTGCTGCAGGGCGCCGACGGGACGGTCACGCCGGTGCTGGACGACCGGCTGGCCCGGCTCCCGCGTTCCGCGCTGGCCACCGACGCCCTGGTGGACGCCACCCTGCGCAACAAAGAGGGAGGTTTCTTTACTGCCGCCGCCGATCCCTCGGTGGCGGACCGTGCGGTCGCCGGCTCGGTGCCCCGCAGCGGGGTCCGCGCCCTGGTCGCGCTGACGGACGGCGCGACCCGCTGGACGGAGAAGTTCCACGAGGGCGACTGGCAGGCGCTGTTCGGGACGATCGCGAAGGACGGCGCCCGGTCGCTGGTGGACCGGGTGCGGGAGCTGGAGCTGGCGGACCGCGAGGAGCGGGCGTTCCTGGGGCGGAGCAAGACGCACGACGACGCGACGGTGGTCTACGTGGAGCTCTGAGCGCCCGCCGGCTCCGGCCTGCTGCCACGCGGCCCCCTCGGGGACGGCCCTACCTCTCCATGACGCCGTTCAACTGGTGCAGGAGCCGGGCGAGTTCGGCGACCTCGCGGCGGTCCCAGTGGGCGAGCTGCCGGACGTAGCGGGCGCGGCGCGCCTCGCGGACCTTGCCGACCCGGCCGCGCCCCTCCTCGGTCAGGGTGACGAGCCAGGCGCGGCCGTCGGCGGGGTCGGGTTCGCGGGCGATCAGGCCCAGCTCCTCCAGGGCGCGCAGCTGGCGGGACATGGTGGCCTTGCCGACGCCGATGTAGCCGGCGAGCTCCGTGGCGCGCTGGCCGCCGCACTCGTCCAGGCGGATGAGCAGGCCGTACGCGGAGGACTCCAGGTCGGGATGGACCTCGCGGGCCATCTCGCCCTGGTTGGCCCGGGCCCGCCTCAGCAGCACGGTCAACTCCCGTTCCAGTGCCAGGAATTCCTGGTCTGCACCACTGGGCGTCGTCTGGTGGGCGCCGCGATGCGCGTCGCCGTATCCGTCCTCGTGCACGTCAGCACCCCTGCTCGGTTTCGCCTACTGAAAGTTTCTGCCAAAAGTCGTCATTGCCGCAGCTCCGTAAGTATTTCGCAGGGCTAGACCAACGGCGGCTCCCGGACCCCCTTCCCACGCCGTCATCTACGTGCGTAGCTTCCTTATCAGGCCATCACTGGCATGCCCACGCCAGTGCGGCCATCCGGTACACGGTCACAGCCACGTTCCCCCCACCCCACTCCCCGGAGGCACGTCATGCCCGTGCACAGACCCGGCTCCGACCGCTCCGCCCGCTCCCTCGGCCCGCGCCCCCTCGCCGTCCTGGTCACGGCCCTGCTCGCGGCGCTCTCGCTCACCCTCCCCCTCACCTCGGCCCAGGCCGCGACCACCCCCGGCCGCGGCTCCGCCCACATGGGCATGGGCGTCCTCGCGCACGACGGCCGGCACGGCACCCCCGCCGCCGGCGCCGTCACCCAGACCGAGGGCGTGGACGTCGCCGGATACCAGGGCAACGTCGCCTGGTCGACCCTGTGGAACAGCGGGGTCAGGTGGGCGTACACCAAGGCGACGGAAGGCACGTACTACACGAACCCGTACTTCGCCCAGCAGTACAACGGCTCGTACAACGTGGGCATGATCCGCGGCGCCTACCACTTCGCGACCCCGGACACCACCAGCGGCGCCACCCAGGCGAGCTACTTCGTCGGCCACGGCGGCGGCTGGTCCAGGGACGGCAAGACCCTGCCCGGTGCGCTCGACATCGAGTGGAACCCGTACGGCGCCGAGTGCTACGGCAAGTCGGCGAGCGCGATGGTCAGCTGGATCGCCGACTTCCTGAACACCTACAAGTCCCTCACCGGCCGGGACGCCGTGATCTACACCGCCACCAGCTGGTGGAGCGACTGCACCGGCAACTACGGCGGCTTCGCGTCGAACAACCCGCTCTGGACCGCCCGCTACGCCTCGGACCCGGGGACGCTGCCGGCCGGCTGGTCGTACTACACCATGTGGCAGTACACCTCCTCCGGCCCGACCGTCGGCGACCACGACAAGTTCAACGGTGCGCTGGACCGGGTGCAGGCCCTGGCCAACGGCTGACACGCCCGTCCTGCCCCTTCGTCCACGCCCTGTCCCCTGCCTGCCCGGGCGGGGACAGGGCCTCCCCGGGCAGGGGACACCCTGCGTTGGTGCTCACCGCCGGCCGGGATCATGCTGGAGGTGAGCCTGCCGAGCAAGGGCGAGATGAGCGGCGATGGAGCGACAGTCGACGTACACGGCCACGGCCACCATCGATGAGCAGGGCATCCTCACGGGGTGGAGCGAGGGCGCACAGCGGCTGCTCGGCTACGACTCACCGGCCGTCGTCGGACGGCCCGCCACCGCGCTCCTCGCCACCGACGGCTCGGCGGCCCGGCGGATCGTCGCCGGCCGGGACCGCTGGAACGGCACTGTCCCGCTGCGGCACCGCGACGGCCGGCTGCTGGAGCTGGGCGTGCTCGCGCACCGCCGGACCTCGGAGACCGGCGTCACCGACTGGCTCGTGGTGAGCGCCGTTTCGGCCCGTGCCCAGCCGCCCCGGGGCGAACCGCTGGAGGAGTGGACGTTCCTGCAGTCCCCCTTCCCACTGGGGATCTTCGACGCCGATCTGCGGCTGGTGCGCGCCAACCGCCGGATGGAGCACGCCCTCGCCCTGCCCGAGGCCGCGATGCGAGGACTGCGGCTGCCGCACATCGTGCCCGGCGCCGCGAGCGAGGAGGCCGACCACTCGATGCGGCTCGCGCTGGAGACCGGCCGCCCGCAGGACGCCCGGGCCCGGCTCGGCGCGGAACTGGGCCGCGGTGTCGTACTCACCCCGCTGAAGGACGCCGACGGCCGGGTGCGCGCCGTCTGCCTGTCCACGCAGACGCCCGCGCAGGACTCCGCCGCCGGGCAACGCTCCGCGGCCGACAGCGGCTCGCGCGTCGGCACGGCCGCCGACCAGGCCCGCGCCGCGCAGGAGCTCGGCGAGGTCACCGTCCCCCGGCTCGCCGACGTCATGGCCGTCGACCTGCTCGACACCCCCCGCGACACGGGCGAGGAACCCGCCCCGCGGCCCGGCCCGGTCGTGCTGCGCCGCGCCGCGCTGCGCGCCGTGCCCGAGGGCGTCGGGCCGGCCTACGGCAGCGGCGTCGGCGAGGCCGTCGTCTGCCCGCCTGACTCGCCCCCGGCCCGGTGCCTGACGGCCGACCGGCCGCTGCTGTACGACACGGCGGACCCGCTCGTCGCCGAGTGGGCGGCGGTGGATCCGGGCGCGGCGTGGCTGCGCGCGTCCGGGGCGCGCTCACTGCTGGCGGTGCCGCTGCTCGCCCAGGGCAGCACGCTCGGGGTGGCGCTGTTCGGCCGGCGCCCCGGCCGGGAGCCGTTCGGCCCGGAGGATCTGCGGCTGGCGCAGGAGTTCACGGCCAGGGCGGCCGACGGCATCCGCCAGGCCCGCGCCTTTGGCCGGAACCGCACCACCACCATGGCCCTGCAGCAGAGCCTGCTCCCGCACACACTGCCCGACCAGGCGGCCCTGGAGATCGCCACCCGCTATCTGCCCGCCGCGACCCGGGCCGGGGTGGGCGGCGACTGGTTCGACGTGATCCCGCTGTCCGGGGCGCGGGTGGCGCTCGTCGTGGGCGACGTGGTGGGCCACGGCATCCGCGCCTCGGCCACCATGGGCCGGCTGCGCACCGCCGTGCGCACCCTGGCCGACGTCGATCTGCCGGCCGACGAACTCCTCACCCACCTCGACGACCTGGTGCTGCGGCTCGCCGCCGACGAGGGCAGCACGGACCCCACCGCCGAGACCGCCGGCGGCATCGGCACCACCTGTCTCTACGCGGTGTACGACCCGGTCTCCCGCCGGTGCACCCTGGCCCGGGCCGGCCATCCGCCGCCCGCCGTGGTCACCCCGGACGGCGCCGTGCGCTTCCTGGACGTGCCCGCGGGCCCGCCGCTCGGGCTCGGCGGGCTGCCGTTCGAGGCCACCGAGACCGAACTGCCCGAGGGCAGTCTGCTCGCCCTGTACACCGACGGGCTGTTCGAGGCCCGCGAGCACGACATCGACGAGGCGCTGGACAAGATGTTCGCCGCGCTCATCCGGCCCGCGCGGTCGCTGGACGCGGTCTGCGACCACGTGCTCACCGAGCTGCTGACCCATCGCCCCGACGACGACATCGCCCTGCTCGTCGCCCGCACCAGGGTCCTGCACGAGGACCGGGTCGTGGCCTGGGAGCTGGAGAGCGACCCCGAGGACGTCGCCCGCGCCCGCCGCCTCGCCTGCGACCAGCTGTCCGCCTGGGGCCTGGGCGAGGCCTCCTTCCCCACCGAGCTGATGGTCAGCGAGCTGGTCACCAACGCCATCCGCTACGGCCGCCCGCCGATCCGGCTCCGGCTGATCCACCAGGACGCGACGCTGATCTGCGAGGTGTACGACTCCAGTGGCACCACCCCGCACATGCGCCGCGCCCGCATCTTCGACGAGGGCGGCCGCGGCCTGCTGCTCGTCGCCCAGCTCGCCGAGCGCTGGGGCACCCGGCACGACCGGGTCGGCAAGACGGTGTGGGCGGAGCAGTCGCTCCGCCGGGCCGCCGGCTGAGTCAGCCGTTGCCACCGTTGCCCCCACGGCCGCCCTGACCACTGGTCTCGCAGCCGACGCCGAGGCAGATCCCGCCGTTCCCGCCCCGCCCGCCGGCCCCGCCGTCGCCGGTGCCCACGGCGTCGCCGCCGTTCCCGCCGTTGCCGCCGTTGACGCTGCCCGAGCAGACGCCGGCGCAGATCCCGCCGTTGCCGCCCTTGCCCCCGTTCCGGCCCGCTGCTCCGGTGGTGCCGTCACCGCCGTTGGCGCTGCCGTTGCAGAGCCCGGCGCAGATGCCGCCGTTGCCGCCCTGGGTGCCGTTGACGGTGCCGTTGCAGTTGCCCGCGCAGATCGAGTCGCCGATGCGCACGCTGCCGTTGTCCACATGGATGCTGCTCAGACGGGGAGGGCCGCTGCCCGGCCCGCCGCCGACGGGGCCGGTGTCGGCCATCGCGGCCGGGGCCATCGCGCCGCCGCCGATCACCACGGTCGAGACCGCGAGGCCGATACCGAATTTCCAGGAATTCCTGCGCATGCCATTTCCCTTTCTCACGAAGCGCCGTCCAGAAGTCCGAGCCAGTCGCCGTTCAGGACCTGGCGCTCCCATGTGTCGACGTCCTTTTCCGAGATCTTGTATTTCTTGGCCACCTCGGCCTTCGTGGCCCGGCCGGTCAGCACGGTCAGCGCGATCCGTGCGCGGTCGGTCAGGGAGAGGTCCGACTTCGGCTTGTCGGGCAGGTCCTGGAGCGAGAGGCAGCCCGGCCGGCCCGGCTGCCCCGGCTGGCCCGGCTGACCGGGCGCGCCGCCCTGGCCGCCTTCACCCCCCTCCCCGCAGTGCCCGGACCGGTGGGCCAGGGCCGTGTAGCCGGTGGGAGCGGCCGGGGCCGCGTGGGTGGCTGCCTGGGCGCCGCACGCGGTGACGGTGACGAGCGCCGCGGAGGCCGCCGCGAGGAGGACGGGGCGCCGGAAGGGGCTGGTGAACATCGGGGACTCCGTTTCGGATCAAGGGTGTTCTGGATCAAGGGTGTTGTGATCGAGGTGAGAGGTTCGGGGGGTGGGCGCGGTGGCCCGGTGGGGGTGGAGGCCTGGGCGGCCTCCACCCCGTCGACGGTCACAGGAGCCGTCGGACAAGCCGGTCGCAAGAGCCGGTCAGATCGGACAAGCCGGTCGCAAGAGCCGGTCAGAAGAGGCTGGCGCCACCGGCTCCGCCGGACCCGCCGGCACCGCCGAAGAGGCCACCGAAGCCGCCCTTGCCGCCCTTACCGCCGTTGCCGCCCTGGAAGATGCTGTTGCCGCCCTTCCCGCCGTTGCCGCCCTGGCCGCCGACGAGGACGCCGTCGCCCCCGCCACCGCCGCTTCCGGCGTTGCCGCCGGAGAGGATGCCGAAGCCGCCGTTGCCGCCGTCGCCGCCCTTGCCGCCGACGACGCCCTCGCCGCCGCCACCGCCGCCACCGCCGCCACCGCCGGCCAGCACGCCGTCGCCGCCGTTGCCGCCCTTGCCGCCGTCACCACCGGTGCCGAGGACGCTGCCGCCACCGGACCCACCGGCGCCACCGCCGCCACCGACCAGGCCGCCACCGCCGTCACCCCCGGCGCCACCGGCGCCACCGCCGTGCACGAAGGCCACGGTCGAGGTGGGCATCGGGGCCGCCATGGCGCTGGAGACCGGGAGGAGGACCCCTCCGGTGACCAGTGCGGCGGAGGCGGCGAGGGTCGCGAAACGGAGACCTCGGCGCTTCGGACGGGCGTCGTCGTGGGTACGAAGAATACGAGTCATGAGCTTTCTCCCATTGCTGTGAGGATTTCCCGGGTGAATTACCGGGGGATTACCGGGGGGATTACCGGAGGGGATTCACTCCCCTCGGACCGCCTCACTTCCTTTCCGGTGAGGCCGTGCTTCAAGTAAGCCCGAACGGGAAATCAGGGTCACGTTCCGAGGACTCGGGACTTGACGCACCCACAGGCGTCGGGTAAAAGCCGCGTAAGCGGTACGGGATCAGGTGAGGAACGGCCGGGCCCAGGCCGGCGGATCCGGTGGCGGGACGCGGTCCACCAGGGTCGGCGTACGACGGCGGGGGACGCACTCGGCGACGGCCGCCCGCAGGGCCGCGACGAACTCCAGGCAGGAGGCGTGACGCTCGTCCGGAGCCTTCGCCAGGGCCTTCCTCAGCACGTCGTCGGCGGCGGCCGGGATGTCCGGCCGCTCCTTGCTGAGCGCCGGCGGCGGATCGTACTGGTGGGCCCACAGCAGTTCGAGGTGGTCCTCCCGCCGGAAGGGCGGGACGCCCGCCAGCATCTCGTGCACCACGCAGGCCAGGCTGTACAGGTCGGCCCGGCCGTCCACCGGGCGCCCGGCGATCCGCTCGGGCGCCACGTAGTCCAGGGTGCCGACGAACTCTCCGGCGGTGGTGAACCCGGTGAGCGACAGCGACCTCTTCGCCAGCCCGAAGTCGGTGAGATAGACGTGCTCGGGATGGTCGCTGTCGACGCCCTTGGCGACCAGGACGTTGCCGGGCTTGACGTCCCGGTGCACCAGCTCGCGCGCGTGGGCCGCGTCCAGGGCGGAGGCCAGCTGGGCGGCGATGCGCAGCGCGACCGGCACCCGCAGCGGGCCCTCCCCGTCGATCAGGGCGCGCAGGTCCTGCCCGGGGACGTAGCACATGGCGATGTACAGGAGCCCGTCGTACTCGCCGGCCTCGAAGACGGGGACGATGTTGGGATGGTCGATGGCTGCGGCCACCCGGGACTCCTGGGCGAAACGGCGGCGGAAGGCGTCGTTCCTGGTGTACTCGGGGGCGAGCAGCTTGAGGGCGACCGTCCGGCCGAGGCGCAGGTCCCTGGCGCGGTAGACGACGGCCATGCCACCACGACCGAGTTCGCGCTCCACCTTGTAGCCCGCGACCTCGGCCCCGATCAGACCGGAGGGGGTCCTGGGGGGCCAACTCACGCCTGAATTCTACCGACTCATCCCTTTATAGGCACATGTAATCGACACATGGCGAAGGCCCGGGCCTCCCTCACGGGACCCGGGCCTTCACTCATCCGGTAGCGTCCGTCACGCCGCGACCGGAACCTCCGGCGCCGCGCCGTTCGTCGCGGGCGCCAGCGCCAGCTCCAGGACCTGGCGGACGTCGGTCACGGTGTGGACGTCGAGCTTGTCCAGCACCTCGGCCGGGACGTCGTCCAGGTCGGGCTCGTTGCGCTTGGGGATGATCACGGTGGTGACCCCGGCGCGCTGGGCGGCGAGCAGCTTCTGCTTGACGCCGCCGATGGGCAGCACCCGGCCGGTCAGCGAGACCTCGCCGGTCATGGCGACGTCCGTGCGGACCAGGCGGCCGGAGAGGAGGGAGGCGAGGGCGGTGGTCATGGTGATGCCCGCGCTCGGGCCGTCCTTCGGGACCGCGCCCGCCGGGAAGTGGATGTGCACGCCCCGGTCCTTCAAGTCGGCCACCGGAAGCTCCAGTTCGGCGCCGTGGCTGCGCAGGAAGCTCAGCGCGATCTGCGCCGACTCCTTCATCACGTCCCCGAGCTGACCGGTCAGGGTCAGGCCCGCCGCGCCCGTCTCCGGGTCGGCCAGGGAGGCCTCCACGAAGAGCACGTCACCACCGGCGCCGGTGACCGCCAGGCCGGTCGCCACGCCGGGCACGGACGTACGGCGCTCGGCCGGGTCCTGGGCGGACTCGGGCACGTGGTGCGGGCGCCCGATCAGCGCGCGCAGGTCCTCGTCCCGGACGGTGAACGGCAGTTCCCGCTCGCCGAGTTCGTGCTGCGCCGCGATCTTGCGGAGCAGCCGTGCGATCGAGCGCTCCAGGGTGCGCACGCCCGCCTCGCGGGTGTACTCACCGGCCAGCTTGCGCAGGGCACTCTCGTCCAGAGCGACCTCGTCCGTGCCCAGTCCCGCCCGTTCCAGCTGGCGCGGGAGCAGGTGGTCGCGGGCGATGACGACCTTCTCGTCCTCGGTGTAGCCGTCCAGGCGGACGATCTCCATACGGTCGGCGAGCGCCTCCGGGATGGCCTCCAGGACGTTGGCGGTGGCCAGGAACACCACGTCCGACAGGTCGAGTTCGACCTCCAGGTAGTGGTCCCGGAAGGTGTGGTTCTGCGCCGGGTCCAGGACTTCGAGCAGGGCCGCGGCCGGGTCGCCGCGGAAGTCGGAGCCCACCTTGTCGATCTCGTCCAGCAGGACGACCGGGTTCATGGAACCGGCCTCCTTGATCGCGCGCACGATCCGGCCGGGCAGCGCACCGACGTACGTACGGCGGTGTCCGCGGATCTCGGCCTCGTCGCGGACACCGCCGAGGGCGACGCGGACGAACCTGCGGCCCATGGCGTGCGCGACGGACTCGCCGAGCGAGGTCTTGCCGACGCCGGGCGGGCCGACGAGGGCCAGTACGGCACCGCCGCGCCGTCCGCCGATGACGCCGAGGCCGCGCTCGCTGCGCCGCTTGCGGACGGCCAGGTACTCGGTGATGCGCTCCTTCACGTCCTGCAGGCCCGCGTGCTCGGCGTCCAGGATCGCCTTGGCGCCCTGGATGTCGTAGGAGTCCTCGGTCCGTTCGTTCCACGGCATCTCCAGGACCGTGTCGAGCCAGGTGCGGATCCAGGAGCCCTCCGGGGACTGGTCGCTGGACCGCTCCAGCTTGTCGACCTCCTTGAGCGCGGCCTCGCGGACCTTCTCCGGCAGGTCGGCGGCCTCGACGCGGGCGCGGTAGTCGTCGGACTCCTCACCCGAGTCCTTCTCGCCGTTCAGCTCGCGCAGTTCCTTGCGGACGGCCTCCAGCTGACGGCGCAGCAGGAACTCGCGCTGCTGCTTGTCGACGCCCTCCTGGACGTCCTTGGCGATGGTCTCGGCCACCTCCTGCTCGGCGAGGTGGTCGCGGAGCGTCTGCGTGGCGAGCTTCAGCCGGGCCACCGGGTCGGCGGTCTCCAGCAGTTCGACCTTCTGTTCCGTGGTGAGGAACGGCGAGTAGCCGGAGTTGTCGGCGAGTGCGGAGACGTCGTCGATGGCCTGGACGCGGTCCACGACCTGCCAGGCGCCGCGCTTCTTCAGCCAGGTGGTGGCGAGGGCCTTGTACTCCTTGACGAGGTCGGCGACCTGGCCCGGCAGCGGGTCCGGCACGCTCTCGTCGATGCGGGCGCCCTCGACCCACAGCGCCGCGCCGGGACCGGTGGTGCCGGCGCCGATGCGCACCCGGCTGCGGCCGCGGATCAGGGCCCCCGGGTCACCGTCGGCCAGCCGGCCGACCTGCTCGACCGTGCCCAGCACACCGGTCTTCGCGTACGTGCCGTCGATGCGTGGCACCAGCAGCACCCTGGGCTTTCCGGGTTCCGAGCGGGCGGCGGCCTGCGCGGCCTCCACCGCGGCCCTCACCTCGGCGTCGCTCAGGTCCAGCGGAACCACCATCCCGGGCAGCACGACCTCGTCGTCGAGCGGCAGCACGGGCAGGGTGAGCGTGAACGCCGATGACTCAGTAGCCATGATCTCCCCTTCGGCAGTCAAGTTGAGCTATGTCGACTCAACCGCTGGAGGGTGGGCTCGTGTTCCCGGCGTCTGTTCGCTGTGAGCGATCAAGCCGCCTTGCGCCAGCGGCGCACGAAGGGCCAGCTCGCCACTCCTATCACCAGGGCAATCAGGTGGCCCCAGTTCGTCATCGGGTCCTCGAAAGCGAGCAGGTCGCTCACGAGTTCACCGGCCGTCAGGACGAGAAGGGGCCAGCGCAGCCACGGGCGCAGGACACCGGACAGCGAGCCGATGCTCGCTGCCACGCCGAAGCTGATGCCGTAGTCGAGGCGGTGCAGCGAGGTGGGCGGAAGGTGGCCGACCAGGACGGCCAGGCCCACCGGGATCTCGGTGGCGAGCGTGGCCAGGACGTGCCCGGCGAGGAAGACGCAGGCCGCACGCGCGCCCCCTATGCGCCGCTCCAGCGCGGTGAGCACCAGCACGAACGCCAGCGCGTACGGCGACAGGACACCGCCCGCGATCCACAGCGCGCTCGCCAGCAGCACCACCGCGGGCGTGCGCACCAGGTGGGCCACGTCCGTGCTGGACGCCTGGTAGAGGGCGTTCACCAGGACGGGGTCGGCCAGGGTCGCGAACACGGAGGTGACGGCCAGGAGGACCGTGTAGGCGAAGGTGAACGGGGTGCCGGCCGGAGTGGGCAGCAGGCGCCACGGCCGTGGGAGCGGGAACGGGAGCCGGAGCGGTGCCGCCGGGCTCGCTTCGACGGGGGCGGGCGCGAGGGCGACGGGCGTGGAATGCCGCTGACGTGGCATGCCGTCCAGCAGGTCCGCGATCGCGGGGGCCGGTACGGCGGCGGTGCCGTCCGGAAAGGGCGCGCCCGTCAGGGGCGGGGACGCGGCCGCCGCAGGGCCCGTCGCGGTCCGTTCCACGCTGTGGCACTCCTTCCGTTGCGGCCAACCCTTCGGGTTCCGGGGGCGGCTGTCTATGACCGACGCCACCCGAGAGCCGATTCACAGCAACCTCCTACGTTCCGGCTGCGTCCGCGACTCACACCGCAAGGGTGCACGTCAGTTCGACATCCCTAATTCGTGTGAAGGTCAAGGTGTGTTCAAGGAAGATGGAGGCATGACTGCCGTGTACGACTCCCCCGTGGTCCTCGATCGGCGCGACGGCCCGTACGGCGAGGTGGTGCTGCGCCGGCACGGAGCGCTGTTGCAGATCATCGCCAACGGCTGCTTCCTGATGGACACCTCCGACGGCCGCTCGGAGCGGCTGCTGGTCGACGCCGCGCTGGCGGCGCTGGACGCGCGGCCGGAGCCGAAACTGCTGGTCGGAGGACTGGGCGTCGGATTCTCACTCGCACACGCCGCGGCGGAGTCCAGGTGGGGGCGGATCACCGTCGTCGAGCGGGAGCCCGCCGTCGTCGACTGGCACCGCCACGGTCCGCTGGCTGAGGTCTCCGCCGGAGCGCTCGCCGACCCGCGCACCGAGATCATGCAGGACGATCTCGTGGCGTTCGTCAATGAGACATCCGACACGTTCGACGCGCTCTGCCTGGACATCGACAACGGTCCCGGCTGGACCGTCACGGACGACAACGACACCCTGTACGCCCCGGCCGGACTCGCCGCCTGCGCAAGGGTGTTGAGCCCCGGCGGGGTGCTCGCGGTGTGGTCCGCCGAACCCTCCCCGGAATTTGAAGGTACCTTGCGGAATGCCGGGTTCCAACAGGTGCGTACCGAAGAGGTGCCGGTTGCCCGGGGCGTTCCGGACGCAGTACACCTCGCCGTCCGACCTGGATAGCGGCGGCGCGGTCGATCCCCGTAATGTGCTGCCCTGACGCGGATCATTCAAGCGTCAATCGCAGACATGGGATCACCCCACGGGTTCCGGAAAGCAACAAGCAGGGGCGGGCGATGGAGCAGACACACACCTCCCAGAGCGGCGCGGCGACGACCACCCCGGGCGCACAGCGCCGGGTGCTGGTCGTCGAGGACGATCCCACGATCGTCGACGCCATCGCGGCCCGGCTACGCGCCGAGGGATTTCTCGTACAGACCGCGATGGACGGCCCGGCCGCCGTCGACACGGCCGAGGCCTGGCAGCCCGACCTGCTGATCCTCGACATCATGCTGCCGGGCTTCGACGGCCTGGAGGTCTGCCGGCGCGTGCAGGCGCAGCGCCCGGTGCCGGTGCTGATGCTGACCGCGCGCGATGACGAGACGGACATGCTGGTCGGTCTCGGGGTCGGCGCGGACGACTACATGACCAAGCCGTTCTCGATGCGGGAGCTCGCCGCGCGGGTGCACGTGCTGCTGCGCCGGGTGGAGCGGGCGGCGCTGGCCGCGGCCACGCCGCGCTCCGGCATCCTGCGGCTCGGCGAGCTGGAGATCGACCACGCCCAGCGCCGGGTGCGGGTGAAGTCCGAGGACGTCCACCTCACGCCCACCGAGTTCGACCTGCTGGTGTGCCTGGCGAACACCCCGCGCGCGGTGCTCTCCCGGGAGCAGCTGCTGGCCGAGGTGTGGGACTGGGCGGACGCCTCCGGCACCCGTACGGTCGACAGCCACATCAAGGCGCTGCGCCGGAAGATCGGCGCCGAGCGGATCCGCACGGTGCACGGCGTCGGGTACGCGCTGGAGACGCCCACCCCATGAGCGTCGACGGGCGGCAGGCCGCACGGAGGAGCCCCGGGGGCGATCCCTGGGGCGGCGTACGCCCGTTCTCGATCAAGACCAAGCTGGGCGCGCTCGTCGTCATCTCGGTGCTGATCACCACCGGTCTGTCGATGATCGCGGTGCACACCAAGACCGAGCTGCGCTTCATCACGGTCTTCTCCATGATCGCCACCCTGCTGATCACGCAGTTCGTGGCGCATTCGCTCACCATGTCGCTGGACGAGATGAACACGGTGGCGCGGTCGATCTCCGAGGGCGACTACACGCGCCGGGTGAGCGAGGGCCGCCGGGACGAGCTGGGCGACCTGGCCCGGACGATCAACGTCATGGCGGACGAGCTGGAGGCCCAGGACCGCCAGCGCAAAGAGCTGGTCGCGAACGTCTCCCACGAGCTGCGCACCCCCATCGCGGGCCTGCGCGCGGTGCTGGAGAACATCGTCGACGGAGTCACCGAGGCCGACCCCGAGACCATGCGGACGGCCCTGAAGCAGACCGAGCGGCTCGGCCGGCTGGTGGAGACCCTGCTGGACCTGTCCCGGCTCGACAACGGCGTCGTACCGCTGAAGATGCGGCGCTTCGAGGTGTGGCCGTACCTCTCGGGGGTGCTGAAGGAGGCCAACATGGTGGCCTCGGCGCGCGCGGGCATCGCCTCCGGCTCCGGCAGCCACACCCGTACCGACGTCCATCTGCACCTGGACGTCTCCCCGCCGGAGCTGACCGCGCACGCCGATCCCGAGCGCATCCACCAGGTCGTCGCCAACCTGATCGACAACGCGGTCAAGCACAGCCCGCCGCACGGCCGGGTGACGGTGAAGGCGCGGCGCGGGCCGCAGCCGGAGTCGCTGGAGCTGGAGGTCCTGGACGAGGGCCCCGGAATCCCCCGGTCGGAGTGGCACCGGGTGTTCGAGCGGTTCAACCGGGGAGCGGTGACCCGGCCGCACGGGCCGGGCAGCGACGGCGGCACCGGACTCGGTCTGGCGATCGCCCGCTGGGCGGTGGATCTGCACGGCGGCCGGATCGGTGTGGCCGAATCCGAGCGCGGCTGCCGGATCATCGTCACTCTCCCGGGACTGACTTCCGTCCCGAGTTGACGTAGGGTCCGAACCGGAAGCACAAGATCCACGACGGTCGCTGCCGTTCCCGCGCAGCTGGACACGTGTGATCAGGGGCAGGCCCGCGCCACCCGTCGAACGAAGGCGCGCCGGGCCGGGGCCGGTGCACCCTCTCACATGCGGAACCACGCTTGTTTCCCGCCATATCAAGCCCTGAAACAAGATTTCCGATGTGACTTACGCGACGATGACCTTGCTCGACCTGACCTTCCCGGCCGTGGAGGCGTAGCCTTTATTCCCGCTGTCCATCACCTTGTGAAGCGGAAGAGGGCGGTTGCCGCCGTGTCGCCACAGTCCCCCAGTAACCCGAGCGTCTCGACCGACGACCAAGCCGGGAAGAACCCCGCTGCCGCGTTCGGTCCGAACGAGTGGCTCGTCGACGAGATCTATCAGCAGTACCTCCAGGACCCGAATTCGGTAGACCGCGCCTGGTGGGACTTCTTCGCCGATTACAAGCCGGGCGCTCCTGCCACCCCGGCTGCGGCGGGTACTGCGGCCGCGGGGGCCGCAGAGACCACCTCCACGGCCGCTCCGGCCCAGCCCGCGGCGCCGGCCCCCCAGGCCGCCGCCCCGGCCCCCGCGGCCGCTCCGAAGCCCGCTGCGGCTCCCGCAGCCCAGGTCCCGGCTCCCGCGGCGAAGGCCGCGGCCCCGGCCCCGGCCAAGCCGGCGACGCCCGCACAGGCGCCGGCCCAGCCGAAGCCGAAGGCCGCCCCCGCCGCCGAGGCCCCCGAGGGTCCGGAGCTGGTCACGCTGCGCGGCCCGGCCGCCGCCGTCGCGAAGAACATGAACGCCTCCCTGGAGCTGCCGACCGCCACCTCGGTCCGCGCCGTCCCGGTGAAGCTGCTGTTCGACAACCGGATCGTCATCAACAACCACCTCAAGCGCGCCCGGGGCGGGAAGATCTCCTTCACGCACCTGATCGGGTACGCGATGGTCCAGGCCATCAAGGCCATGCCGTCGATGAACTGGTCCTTCGGCGAGAAGGACGGCAAGCCGACCCTCATCAAGCCGGCGCACGTCAACCTCGGCCTCGCCATCGACCTGGTGAAGCCCAACGGCGACCGCCAGCTGGTCGTCGCGGCGATCAAGAAGGCCGAGACCCTGAACTTCTTCGAGTTCTGGCAGGCCTACGAGGACATCGTCCGCCGCGCCCGTGACGGCAAGCTGACGATGGACGACTTCACCGGTGTGACGGTCTCCCTGACCAACCCCGGCGGCCTCGGCACCGTCCACTCCGTGCCGCGTCTGATGCCCGGCCAGTCCGTGATCATGGGCGTCGGCTCCATGGACTACCCGGCGGAGTTCCAGGGCACCAGCCAGGACACCCTGAACAAGCTCGGCATCTCGAAGGTCATGACGCTCACGTCGACCTACGACCACCGGGTGATCCAGGGCGCCGCCTCCGGCGAGTTCCTGCGCCAGGTCGCGAACCTGCTGCTCGGCGAGAACGGCTTCTACGACGACATCTTCGAGTCGCTGCGCATCCCCTACGAGCCGGTCCGCTGGCTCAAGGACATCGACGCCAGCCACGACGACGACGTCACCAAGGCCGCCCGCGTCTTCGAGCTGATCCACTCCTACCGGGTCCGCGGCCACGTCATGGCCGACACCGACCCGCTGGAGTACCGCCAGCGCAAGCACCCGGACCTGGACATCGTCGAGCACGGCCTCACCCTGTGGGACCTGGAGCGCGAGTTCGCCGTCGGCGGCTTCGCCGGCAAGTCGATGATGAAGCTGCGCGACATCCTCGGCGTGCTGCGCGACTCGTACTGCCGCACCACCGGCATCGAGTTCATGCACATCCAGGACCCCAAGCAGCGCAAGTGGATCCAGGACCGGGTCGAGCGCGGCCACTCCAAGCCGGAGCGCGAGGAGCAGCTGCGCATCCTGCGCCGGCTGAACGCGGCGGAAGCCTTCGAGACCTTCCTGCAGACGAAGTACGTCGGCCAGAAGCGCTTCTCCCTGGAGGGCGGCGAGTCCGTCATCCCGCTGCTCGACGCGGTGATCGACTCGGCGGCCGAGTCCCGCCTGGACGAGGTCGTCATCGGCATGGCCCACCGCGGCCGCCTGAACGTCCTCGCCAACATCGTCGGCAAGTCGTACGCGCAGATCTTCCGCGAGTTCGAGGGCAACCTCGACCCGAAGTCGATGCACGGCTCCGGCGACGTGAAGTACCACCTGGGCGCCGAGGGCACCTTCACGGGCCTCGACGGCGAGCAGATCAAGGTCTCGCTGGCCGCGAACCCCTCCCACCTGGAGACGGTCGACCCGGTCATCGAGGGCATCGCCCGCGCCAAGCAGGACATCATCAACAAGGGCGGCACGGACTTCACGGTCCTGCCGGTGGCGATCCACGGCGACGCGGCCTTCGCGGGCCAGGGCGTGGTGGCCGAGACCCTGAACATGTCGCAGCTGCGCGGCTACCGCACCGGCGGCACGGTCCACATCGTCATCAACAACCAGGTCGGCTTCACCGCGGCCCCCGAGTCCTCGCGTTCCTCCATGTACGCGACGGACGTGGCCCGCATGATCGAGGCCCCGATCTTCCACGTGAACGGCGACGACCCGGAGGCCGTGGTCCGCGTGGCGCGGCTCGCCTTCGAGTTCCGCCAGGCGTTCAACAAGGACGTGGTGATCGACCTCATCTGCTACCGCCGCCGCGGTCACAACGAGTCGGACAACCCGGCCTTCACCCAGCCGCTGATGTACGACCTGATCGACAAGAAGCGCTCGGTGCGCAAGCTGTACACCGAGTCCCTGATCGGTCGCGGCGACATCACCCTGGAAGAGGCCGAGCAGGCGCTGCAGGACTACCAGGGCCAGCTGGAGAAGGTCTTCACGGAGGTCCGCGAGGCCACCTCCCAGCCGGTCGCCGCGGACACCCAGGCGCCGCAGGACGGCTTCCCGGTCGCGGTGCCGACCGCGATCTCCTCGGAGGTCGTGAAGCGCATCGCCGAGTCCCAGGTCAACATCCCCGACCACTTCACCGTGCACCCGCGTCTGCTGCCGCAGCTGCAGCGCCGCACGACGATGGTCGAGGAGGGCACGATCGACTGGGGCATGGGCGAGACCCTGGCCATCGGCTCCCTGCTGCTGGAGGGCACCCCGGTCCGGCTGTCCGGCCAGGACTCCCAGCGGGGCACCTTCGGCCAGCGCCACGCGGTGCTCATCGACCGCGAGACGGGCGAGGAGTACACCCCGCTCCAGTACCTCGCCGAGGACCAGGCGCGCTACAACGTCTACAACTCCCTGCTGTCCGAGTACGCGGTCATGGGCTTCGAGTACGGCTACTCGCTGGCCCGCCCCGACGCGCTCGTGATGTGGGAGGCGCAGTTCGGTGACTTCGTCAACGGCGCGCAGTCGGTGGTCGACGAGTACATCTCGGCGGCGGAGCAGAAGTGGGGCCAGATGTCCGGCGTCACGCTGCTCCTCCCCCACGGCTACGAGGGCCAGGGCCCGGACCACTCCTCGGCCCGTGTCGAGCGGTTCCTCCAGCTGTGCGCCCAGAACAACATGACGGTCGCGATGCCGACACTGCCGTCGAACTACTTCCACCTCCTGCGGTGGCAGGTGCACAACCCGCACCACAAGCCGCTGGTGGTCTTCACCCCGAAGTCGATGCTGCGCCTCAAGGCCGCCGCGTCGAAGACGGAGGAGTTCACGTCGGGCCAGTTCCGCCCCGTCATCGGCGACTCGACGGTCGACCCGGCCGCGGTCCGCAAGGTCGTCTTCTGCACCGGCAAGGTCTACTACGACCTGGACGCCGAGCGGCAGAAGCGCGGTGTCACGGACACGGCGATCATCCGCCTCGAGCGGCTGTACCCGCTGCCGGGTGCCGAGCTCCAGGCGGAGATCAAGAAGTACCCGAACGCCGAGAAGTACCTGTGGGCGCAGGAGGAGCCGGCGAACCAGGGTGCCTGGCCGTTCATCGCGCTCAACCTGATCGACCACCTGGACCTCGCGGTCGGCGCGGACGTCCCGCACGGCGAGCGGCTGCGGCGCATCTCGCGCCCGCACTCCTCGTCCCCGGCGGTGGGCTCCGCGAAGCGGCACCAGGCCGAGCAGGAGCAGCTGGTGCGTGAGGTGTTCGAGGCGTAGGCCTCCGGCGGTTCAGCCGACGTGAAAGGGCCCGGTGCCGAGTTCCTGCTCGGCACCGGGCCCTCGCGCATCAGCCCAGGTACGCCTCGAAGTCCCAGTAGGGCCGCACCCGTTGGCGGGCCGAGAGGGTGTGGGGGTGCTGGGCTCCCAGGGTGCGGGTGAGGGTCAGCAGGGCGTCGTCCTCCAGCTTGCCGGCCTCCTCCTGCTCGCGCGCCGCCCGCAGGTCCGCGGCGAGGGCCACCTGGCAGGAGAGGGTCAGCGGATGCTCGTGGCCGAGGGTGTGGCGGGCGCGGCGCAGGGTGTCACGGCTGAGCTCGACGGCCTCGGCGATGCGGCCGTTGAAGTTGCGGGCGGCGGCCGTGTTGAGGGCGCAGCCGAGGACCCAGGGGTGGTCGGCGGTGAGCGTGGAGGTGAGTCCGGCCAGCGCGGCCTCCGACATCGCCAGCGCGTCGGCGCGGTCGCCGGCCACCTGCATGACGAGCGCCGTGTTGGAGAGCATGCCCGTGGCCACCGGGTGGGCGGGGCCGAGCAGGGCCCGGTAGCCGGCCTCGGCCTCGTCGATCAGCTCCCGGGCCTGACTCAGATCGCCGTGTTCCCGCAGGTAGTTGCCGTAGTTGGTGATGAACGACAGGGTGCGGTAGTGCTCCCGGCCGTGCAGCTGGGCGAGCTGGTCGAGGAGGGCGGCCATCGAGGCGGTCATGTCCTGGCTGTGGCCGCCCTCGCGGCGTCGGCACAGGGCCAGCTGGACGCGGGCCTCCAGGGTCTGCGGGTGCTGCGGGCCGAGCACCTGCACATGAAGGCGGACCAGCGGCTCCTGGCGGGCCAGCGCGTCCCGGTAGCGGCCGAGCAGTCTGAGGTCGTGGGCGACCGCGCTGCCGGAGTTGAGGGTGCTGATGTGCCGGGCGCGCAGCACGTTCTCGCGCAGGGCCCGGGTCTCCAGGTCGAGTTCGTAGGCGTCGGCGTACCGGCCGAGCAGCCGCAGGCCGACGCCCGTGTTGTGCCGGGCGACCAGCGTCGCGGCCTCGTCGGGTCCGAGGAGCCGCTCGTGGCCTTCCAGGACCTCCCGCTGGAGCTCGTACGCCTCCTCGTACCGGCCGAGGAAGCGCAGGTCGCCGGCGACGGAGCCCTGGGTGACCAGCTCGACGAGTTCGTCGCGCCCGGGGTTGGAGCGCAGCTGCTCCAGGAAGCGGCGGTCCAGGTCGTAGGCCTCGCGGAAGCGGCCGCTGGCCCGCAGGATGAAGCTCTCCTGGCGGGTCAGGTCGAAGATGTGCGAGTCGAGCGGCTCCATGGTCTGCGACCACCGGTCGCGGATCTTCCGGGCCAGTTCGATGCCGCTGTTGTACTCGCCGCTGCGCAGGCAGTACTCCAGGCAGTTCAGGACGGTGGCCCGGACCCGGGGCTGGCCGCTGCTCAGCGCGCCGGAGGGTTCCAGGTGCGGCAGCAGTTCGGCGTAGCGGGGCCAGTTGCGGCTGTCCGCCGGGTTGCCGGGGTCGGCCTCGGCGAGCAGGGTGCGCACGGCCCGGCGGTGGGTGGCCCGGTTCTCCTCGCTGGTCAGCTTGGAGACGATGTCGTGGACGAGCCGGTGCATGTGGACGGACTCCTGGTGCGGGCCCATGTCCGCGCCCAGCGGGCCCCGGGACTCCCGGGTCAGGACGGAGTAGTTGACCAGGGTGTCCAGGGCCCGGGTCCAGGCGGGCAGGTCGGTGGCCATCCAGCGCAGTTCCTCGGGGAGGTCCGTCTGCGGGTAGGCGCGGATCAGGCCGAGCGGGATGCGTCCCGGGGCGAAGGACGTGCACAGGCCGAGGACGTCGATGGTCTGGGGCTGGGAGCGGCGCAGCCGGTTGAGCAGTATCGACCAGGAGGTCATGGAGGACTGCGGGAAGCCCTCGCCGGTGGCGGGCTCGTCGACGGTGGACAGTCGGCGCTCGCGCACCATCCGCAGGTACTCGGGCACCTCCATGCCGGACTCGCCGAGCCAGGAGGCGGCCTGCACCAGCGGCAGCGGTACGTCGCCGAACTCGGCGGCGACCTCGTCCGCCTCGGCCGCGGTGATGTGCGGGGCGCGCCGCATCAGATAGCCGGTGGACTCGGGCCGCAGGAAGGCCGGCACCTCCAGGACGTCGGTGTGCTCGGTCCAGGTCCGGTTGCGGGAGGTGACGAGGACGTGGCCGGGGCCCTGCGGGAGGAGCACGTTGATGCCCTCGGGGTCGTCCCAGCCGTCGAAGACGATCAGCCAGTTGGCGTACGGCTCGCCCCGGCGCAGCGCCTCCCGGACGGCGCGGATCCGTTCGCCCGGCTCACCGCCGATGGGCAGGCCGAGTTCCACGGCGAGTTCGCCGAAGCGGTCGCGCTGGATGTTGCGGTCGTCGGAGTTGACCCACCAGACCATGTCGTAGTCGGTGCTGAAGCGGTGCGCGAACTCGGCGGCCAGCTGGGTCTTGCCGATGCCGGACATGCCCAGCAGGGTGCAGGCGGAGGCGCCGCGCTCGGCGTCGGACAGCCGCTGGTGGATCTCGCCCAGCAGGTCGTCGCGGCCGGTGAAGCGCGGGTTGCGGCGCGGGACCTCACCCCAGATCTCGCAGCGGGTCTCCGGGTAGCGGACCCGGCCGCCGGGCAGGGTGCGGGGGGTGCGCCGGCGGTCCAGGCCGAGCCGGCTGAGCAGCCGTTCCTCGGCGGCCTCCTCGCTGAGCGCCCAGAGGCTGGCCGGTTCCAGGACGGCGGTGGCGGGCAGCAGCGGGCGGTTGGTCAGGTTGACGGCGGCGAAGCGGTCGGCGTGGTGGGCGACGAAGCCGCGCAGGACGTCGTTCCACTCGCCCGCCGGTCGCGGGCCGAGTTCGAAGAACCAGTCGTTGAGGACCAGCAGCACCTTGCCGCTGGAGAGCAGCAGGTCGCCGAGCGAGGCCTCCAGCGGGACCTCGCGCGGCGGGTCCCAGCGTTGCAGGGTGGCCCGGTGGCCGTGGCGTTCCAGGGTCTGTGCGATCCAGGCCGCCCATGAGCGGTGGTAGCCCGGGAAGACCACCAGGAAGTGCTGCACCGCACCGTCCGTGTCCGACCGCCGCTGTTCCGCCATCGCCGCTCCTGTTCCCGTGCCCGACTCCCGGACGAGCGCTCGCATAACCTAGCGCAACCCACCATGTACGGCTTGTCACCCTGGGCTTCGGGCCGCCACGCCGAGACGTGCGTGGTGCCGTTCCATCTCCTGGACGAACTCCCGCCCGGCACAGGTCAGTTCATCGGATTCTCGGAGGATGGACAAGGCTTCGCCGACCTGATCCCAGTGGGTGTCGAACTGACGCTCGGCGCGATCCTGCCAGCCGTACGCGCGCACGGATCCGTCCCTGGCCCGCCGCCACAGGTCGGCGAGCGCGAGGTGGGCGTAGACGCCCTGGAGCACGCCGGGTACGGGCCGCGGGTCGGGGCGCCAGCCCACGCGGTGGCGGGCGCCGCCCGGCCGGTACAGCGGGACCAGTTCGTGCAGGGTGGCCAGCTTGGTGTGCTGGGTCTCGTGGACCAGGGTCTCGGCGAGGTCGCCCGCGTCCGTCGGCAGCTGGCTGAGCAGCGCGCCTGGGGCGGCCCGCAGGGTGGCGCTCATCGGCGGGCCGCCCGAGCGCCCGGACGGCGCCAGGGGCACCACCGCGCGCAGCACCGCCGAGATCTCCGCGACCCGGTCGGGATCGGTCGCCGACAGCAGGGCCCGCGCGGCGAGCCACCGCGCGGCCCACGCTCCGGGCGCGGAGTGCGGGCGCCGGGCGGCGGGAAGGGCCTCGGGCCCGATCCCGTGCACGGGCACCCGGTACGGGTCGAGATCGTCGAGGAGTACGGCACTCCGGGGCAACACACGCAGACCGAGCCAGCCAACACCATCACCGGCAGGACAGCGGGCACCCGCCCCGGGCCGGCCGGTACCACCCCCGTCCGGCGGGCGGGTGCCCGCCCCGGGACGATCAATGCCGCCGCCGTCCGGCAGGCGGGTGTCGGCCCCGGGCCGGCCAGGACCATCGGCGCCTGGCCCACGGGTGCCGCCGTCCGGCCCACGGCTGTCCCCGCCAGGCCGGCCGCTTCCGTCACCGTCCGGCCCACACGTGCCCGCGCCGGGCCGGCCGGTTCCTCCGCCGTCCGGCTCACGGAGGTCCGCTTCGGGGTGGGTGAAGAGCACCTCGGTGGCGCCGGTGGCGTCCGTGATGTGCACCAGCCCGCGGCGGCCGGCGAGCAGGGCGCGGCCGGAGGGGCAGCACAGCACGCCGAGCCCGGGCAGCACCAGTCGGCCCGAGGGCACCGCGCGCTCTCCCTCGACCGGGCAGCCGGCGCGCACGGCGGCGGCCAGGGCCAGGCCGGTGAGGTACGGCAACCGCGCCTGCAGGCCGGGGCCGTCCCCGGCGGCGAGGACCGCGCCGAGCCAGGCGCCGGTCATGGGGTAGTCCACGAGGTCACGGACCGCCGCGGGGCCGGCCCGCTCCGCCCGCTCCAGCAGCGCCCAGTCGGCCTCGAAACGCGTCCGCACGGCCGGGTCGAGCGCCGTCCGCGCCCGTTCCACACGGACCAGGACCGCCTTCAGGAGCAGCATGCGACGCGCGTGGAGTGCGGCACGCAGTGCCGCGGTGCCCGCGGGCGCGGGGCGGGTCGTTGCAAGTTCCCCGATGGTCTCGGCGGACACCGGCGCCGAGGTCATCCCCGGTCGTCCTCACCGGGCTCCCATGCGGCCACTCCGGCCGGAAACGTACGGTCGCCGGGCGCGACCCCGCCCTTCCCGCCGCTCTCCTCGCCGACGTACCAGACCTCGCCGAACTCCCGGGTCCGGCACAGGACGTCACGCACCAAGGCCATCAGGCCCGGATCGTCCGTGGCACGCAATGTCCGCAGGTCGACGTCGGTGAGGTCGGGCAGGTGCGCGGTCCGTCCGCGGTCCTCACCGGGACCGGCCGCTCCTTTCCTCTGCTCCGCCACCCTCGGCTCCTCCCTGCCGGTACCCGCCCCGCACGGCCACAGCGGCTGCCCAGTTCTTCCCGACCCGAGGGAGTCAGAAACACCGAATCGATCAACTCCGGTCATGTTCGGACCAGTTGGACCACTCCTCGCTCCATGGGCACCAAGGCGGCGCCAGCCGGCTCCACTCAGCCTCGGACATCCCCCGTGCCTCATCCCACGGAACTCCCTCCGTGTCGAGACGTGCCTCCGCCTCCCTGGTCGCCTCGACGTCCGCCCAGTCCACCTCGCGCAGCGCGGCGGCCAGCCGCTGCCACTGCTCCCGGGCCGCCCGGTAGGCGCCCCGCGCCGCCCCCGACCGCCCCATCAGGGCCAGTACGGTGCCGCTGCCGTGCCAGGCCCGGGCCGCGGTCACCGAACCCGGATCGCCGCCGTGTGCCGCCCGCGCCTCCCGCCCCGCGTTCTCGTACGCCTGGAGTGCGTCCACGAGAACCGGCGCACCCGCGCGGTACCAGCCCTCCAGGCGCACCCGGCCGAGCTGGAGCCACACCTCCGCGCGTACGGCCGCGTCGGCGGCGGCGCGCAGGGCCTGGCCGAGCAGATGGCGGCTCTCGAACAGGTCGGGCAGGAAGCCGAGATGACGGAACCGCTGGGCGAGCGCGCTGCCGACCAGCCCCTGGAGCCGCCCGCGCCGGTCCGAGCGGGCCGGCAGGACCTTCAACGCCTCGCGCAACACGTACTCGGCCCGGTCCACGAGCCCCGCGCCGCCCGGCGCCGAGGCCCGCCGCAGCAGCGACTCGCCCCAGCCGGTCAGCAGCCGGCACCGCAGGGCACTGTCGGCCGGGGCGAGCAGCACGGCCCGCTCATAGGCCGCGTCGGCCTCACGGCTGTGCCCCGTCTCGTCATGAAAGGCGGCCAGCGCGGCCAGGGCCGGCAGCAGCAGACCGGGATCGCCTCCGGCGGCCCGCTCCGCCCGCTCCAGCACCCGGCGCGTCTCGGCGTCGTCGGCGCCGGCGGAGCGCAGGGCCCGCGCGAGATCGAGCAACACGGGCGCCCGTACCGCATCGGAGGCCTCTTCCAGCTCCAACAGAGCACAGCCTTCCGTCAGTTCGGGCACGGCAGCGTCGGCGCGCCGCAACTCCAGCAGAATCCGGCCCCGCAGCAGCAGCCGGGCGCGGTGCAGGACGACGGCCGAGGGCACGCTCCCGCGGTCCGGACCGACCGGCTCTTCGGCGACGGCACCGGCGGCCCCGCCGCTCCCCGTGGGGCGGGTGGCGTCGCCCTCCCCGAGACCGCCGGACCCGGGCGCGGACCCGACCTCGCCGTCCCCGCGCTGCCGCGAACGGCCCCACGCGCGCGCCCGCTCCGCCAGCCCCCGCCACGGCGTGCTCTGAGGGTCGAGCACCTCCAGCGCTGCCGTCAGGAGCTCGCCCTCCGCCGTCAGCTGCCACAATTCCCTGCGGGAATAGGCGAGTTCGAGGGCGGACTCGGCCTGTTCGCGGCTGTCGGCCACAGCCGTCCCGTACGCGGCGGCGAGTTCGGTGACCGCCTCGCGGAGCAGCTCCTCACGGCGGCCCGCGGCGCGTGCAGCCGCCGTACCGGCCTCGGCGCGCAGCACCCGGCCGAGCAGCAGCCGGGCCCGTACGGCGGCCAGCGGCTCGGGCGCCGGGCCGGTCACGGCCGTACGGGCGAGGTCGCGGGCCTGCCGCAGTACCTCCGGGTCGCCGCGGCGCCGCCACTCCTCGAACAGCCGGCCGCCCTCGGCGAGCGGGTCGCGGGCCGGGGGCTCGGGCTGGTAGAAGCGCAGCACGCGGGCGGGGACCCGGGCGAACAGCTCGGCCTCGACGCTGCCGCCCTCGCCGGCCGCCCCGGTCTCCGCCGGCGGCGGTCCGGCGCCGCCGTCCGGGTCGCGGTCGCTGAGCCGCGCGGCCGCGAGCGCGGCGAAGTTCCGGGTGCCCCGGCCGAAGTGCCGCTCCACATAGGCCGAGCAGTGCTTGAGGACGAGTCCGGCGGTGTCCTGGTCCAGGGAGGACAGCAGCAGGTCCTGCACCCGGGGCGGGTAGGCGAAGCAGGGCTGGTCGGCGGTGCCCGGGAGCTGGGTCAGCAGTCCGCCGAGCAGCACCTCGGCCAGCTCCATGGGCCCGGTGTCGGGCAGCATGGCCCGCTGCACGAGCTGCATCACGGGCAGGGTGAGCGGGGCTGCGGCGAGGTAGACCGCGAGGCGCAGGGCACCGGGCGAGGCCCCGGCGCGGAAGGCCCGCAGCAGGTCGTCGTCGCTCGGCGGGGCGGCACCGGCGGGCGCGGACGGCGGGGCCGTGCCGGGGCCGGTGAGCGCGGCCCAGGCCCGCTCGCGGGTGGGGCCGGTGCCCGCGAGCAGCCGGGCGAAGGCGCCGAAGGCGTCCGGGGTGGGCGTGAGGACCGGCACCGGCCGGGCGTCGGCGGCCGGTTCCTCCCAGGGCTCGTCGTCGGGGAGGAAGGCCAGGCGTCCGCCGGTGTCGGCGTCGCGCACCAGCAGCCCGGGCTCCGCGGGCAGCGCCGTACGGCCCCACAGGCGCGGCGGCAGCGGCTGGACGACGGCGAGCGGGGCGCCTCGCGGCCACCGGTGCAGCAGCCGCTGGGCGCTGCCGTTCTGCCAGAGCGGGCCCACGCAGTCGCTGATGACGAAGGTGATCCGGCGGCCGGTGGGGTCGTGCAGCTCGTCGGCGGGGCGCAGCCGGGTGCGCCGGCCGGGACCCGCGGTCGTACCGACGAGCGGGACGGGAGGGCTCCCCGTGTCCCCGGAGTCGTCGGCGTACAGGTGGTGGACGCGGACCGAGGCGAACGCGCCGGACTGCTGGCAGGCCTGGCGCAGCTCCTCCACCATCCGGCCCCAGACGGCCATCGCCGGGCCGGTGTCCATCAGGAGCTGGACATCGCAGCGCCGACGGCGGCCGGGCCGGGTGACGGGGAGGAGGATGCCGCCGGCGGCGGCGCGGTCGGCGGTGGCCTCCTCGTCGATCCGCTCGTCCTCGGCGCGGGCGGAGGCGGTCCGGTAGCGGCCGAGGGCGCGCAGCGCCTGCTCCAGGCCGAGCAGTCCGGGCAGCGCGCCGGCGGCGGGGGCCCGGACGGGGAACGCGGCCGGGGTGCCCGCGGACTGCGGGCGCGCGGGGCCGGAGCCCGGCGTGCGCATGTGCAGCGGAACGGGGGCGGTGGAGTTCTCCGGGCGGGACGGACGCGGGCCGGTGCCGGGGTCCGGCGGGGTGCCCGGAGTGTCCCGGGCATCCGGCGGTTCCGGTGCGGCCGGGCCGTCCCTGAGGTGCCGGCCGGGCTCGGCCGGGGAGGGCTCGGGGGCGTCGCGCGCCGGGCCCGTGCCGAGCCGCGGGGCCAGCCAGAGCGCGTCCGCCACGTCCTCGGCGGTGAGGTCGAGCCCGCCCTGGCGCAGCTTGCCGATCAGCTCGTCCAGACCCATGCCGGGCATCCGGCCATCACCTCGTACGGTCGAGCGGCTGCATGAGCATCTCGGCGATGCGCTCCCGGGTGAGGCTCTGGGCGCGCGGGTCGTGCCGGGTGAGGAAGAGGGCGTTGAGGAGCTGGTCGGCGGCGAGCACCTCGCCCGGCTCGCGCTCCAGGAACCGCCGGATCAGCTCGCCGCCCGCGGCGACGCCCTCCGGACCGAGGTGCGCCTCGACCATGGCGGTCAGCTGCTCCTCGCCGGGCGCCTCCAGCTCCAGCTGGACGCAGCGGCGCAGCAGCGGGGCGGGGAAGTCGCGTTCGCCGTTGGAGGTCAGGACGATCACCGGGAAGGCGGTGCAGGCGATGCGTCCGCCGCGTACGGCCACCCGGTCGCCGTCGTGGTCGAGCACCTCGACGACGGGCTCGCGGTCGGCCAGCCGCTCCAGCTCCGGGATCGCGAACTCCCCCTCCTCCAGGGTGTTCAGCAGGTCGTTGGGCAGGTCGAGGTCGCTCTTGTCGAGCTCGTCGATGAGCAGCACGCGCGGCTCGGCGGCGGGCAGCAGCGCGGTGCCGAGCGGCCCGAGCCGGATGTACGACCCGATCCCGGAGGGGCTCGCCGGGTCCTGTCCGCCGCCCCGTGCCCGCTCCAGCTGGACGTCCTGCAGGCGGCCTATCGCGTCGTAGCGGTACAGACCGTCCTGGAGCGTGGTGCGGCTCACGATCGGCCAGCGCAGCACTCTGCCGAGGCCCAGTTCGTGCGCGATGGCGTAGGCCAGGGTGGACTTGCCGGTGCCCGGGTTGCCAGTGACCAGCAGGGGCCGGCGCAGATAGAGAGCCGCGTTGACGGCGTCGACCTCGGCGGGCCGGGGAGCGTAGCTCTCGACCAGCCGGCGGCGGACCCCGAGCCGGCGGGCGCTGCTCGGGTCCTCCGGGCCCGCCTCCCCGCCCTGCCGGGACGCCGCGAAGTCACGCCAGGGCGGCGGCGCCGGCAACCGCCGTACGCCGTCGTGCGGCTGACCCACTCCGCGGTAGATCCGCCAGTCGTTCACCTTGGGCTCCTCCCGGCTCTGGTGATCATGAAGCGGGTCGCGGTCGTCCGGCCTAAGAGGCTACCGCCAGCGGGCCGTGCCTGCCGAGGTTCGGGGCGGGCGGCGTTCACTTCCGGCCGGACGAACACCCCTGCGGCTCAAGCGGGTTGACGGGAAGTCGGGGTTCCGCACGGTCAGCCGCCGGGCGCGGCCTGCGGCGGCGGCCGCATCGCCTCCGCGCCGAACGGCGGCCGGTCCGGCGGATCCAGCAGTACGGCGATCTTCCCGCACAGTCCTTGAGCGCGGGCGGTGTCCGGGTCGGCCAGGCGGATGCGCAGGTCACGCACCGGACCGCGCAGTTCGCCCGCCTGCCGGGCCGCCTTCAGCAGGTCGGCGGCCTGCCGGTGGAAGGCCCCGCACTCCTCGTGGTCGTGCCGGTCCCGGCGCCACAGCACCACCGAGTGCCCGGCCCGCAGCGCGTCGTTCATCGCGGCCAGCCCCTCTCCGCTGCCGACGGGCCCGCAGTACACCGGTACGCAGGTGTCGGCCATCCCGGTCAGGGCGCCGTAGTACGCGAAGCGGCCGCCGGGGCGGGCGCCGGGCGGGTGCCCCTCGGCCGCCGGCCGGCCGTGCAGCGTCTCGGCCGTGAGCGGCCCCGTCCGCACGCCGTGCCAGCGCCGGCGCCACTCCGGTGAGGGCGCCAGGGCGCCCCGGCGCATGTCCCGGACCACGACGGTCCGCCGCATCCCGAGCGGCAGGGCCCGCTCGTCCACCCACTCGTCCTCGGCGTCCTCGTCGCCCACGGCCCCCTCCCCGCCGGGCGGCTCGGGCAGCAACTGCCACTCGTCCACCGGCAGGTCGAACAGCCTGCGGGGCAGGAACACCTCGATGGCGGCCAGGTGCTCGCCGTGGTCGCTCTGGCTCAGCGCCCGCGCCAGCGGCTCGCGCAGCACCCCCACCAGGTCGTCGGCGCGAGCGCCCCGGTCGTCGGCGGCGACGGGGGTGACGTCCTGACCGTCGTGGATCAGCTGCACGCTCCACGGGTACCGGCCGTCGTACATGGGCGCGCCGACCTTGACCAGGACGTCGGTCCGGGCGGCGGGCGGTGCGGGGGGCCCTGGTGCGGGGTGCTCCCCGGCTTCACCGGTGCCGGACGGGCCCTCGTGGTCGTCGATGCCGTCCAACAGGGCACGGACGGCCTCGCCGACCGCCCAGTGCCGGTGCCCGGCGGCCTGTCCGGCGATCCAGGACGTGAAGGCGCCGAGCCGCGCCGGATCCACCTCGTCCGCGCGCTCCCTCGCCGTCCTGCGGGCGACCTTCGCCGCGTACAGCAGGACGGCGTCCAGATCGACCAGCGTGCCCCCGCCGCCCGGCTGCACCGTGCGCAGCCCGCACAAAAGCCCGGCGCCCTCGCGCCAGGTGCGCACGTTGCGCAGCACCAGCGACAGCAGGCGCTCGCCGCGCACCTGCTCCTTCACGTCCTCCACGAGGTGGACGACCTCGCCCGCGCCGGCCGGCGGCGGCAGGTGCGCGAGGTGGCCGTACAGCCGGGTGCGCAGTTCGGCGTCGATCCCGGTGACCGAGGGCGCGTGGCCGGGCAGTTCGGCCTGGAAGGAGGTCCAGTCGGGGTGCGCCGGGAAGGGGGAGGACGAGGTGTCCTCGAGGCGGCGAAGGTGGTGCAGGTCGTGGGCGCGCAGCACCTCGCGCACCGTACGGCCCCCGTCCCTCAGGTCGAGCAGTTCGGACAGCGCGGTGACCGGGACGGCCACTCCGTCCCCCGTCCCCCGGCCCTTGATCACGCCGATGACCGAGCCGTGCCGCAGGTCGAGCACCGGGCCGCCGGACAGCCCGCCGACCGGCAGACTTCCCGTGAGCAGCAGGGCCCGCGCGTCGGCGCCGGCGAGTTCCCCGTCACCGTGCCGGATGCCCAGCTCGCCGGTCTGCACGGACCAGCCGTAGAGGCCGACCGGGGTGCGGGGGCCCGCCTCCCGGTCGGCCAGCCACAGACAGGGCACGTCGTCGGCGCCGCCGACCCGGACCAGCGCGAGGTCGGGGAACGACCAAGGCCCCCGCGCCTGCTGCGCGGACTCGGGACGGGGGGCGAGGAGCCGGGCGGTGCCGGTGCCGGTGCGTTCCACCCAGCCGCCGGTGCCGGTGCGTCCGGCACAGCCGTCGGCGCCGGTGCGCTCCAGCCAGGTCACGCTCATGGCGCTCTCCCCTCGGCACACCGCGGCTCCCCCCTTCCCCACGACATGGGCACACGTCAACAGCCAGCCGGGGGCTATGAAGAAGCCCGATCCCCAGTACGGGTCACGGTCCGTTGCATACCCGTCACCCGGTGCGCCGATGCGTGCGAGGGAGGGGCGCACCATCTCGGCGAAGGCGCTCATGCGGCCCCGGAGGCCGGGGAGCGCGGTGCTACGACCGTGCCGCCGGGCTCCGCGGGATCGCCGCCGTCGGGCGTGGTGGCCGGTTCCGTCCAGGTCAGGGACACGGTCAGGGAGGACTTGCCACCGCCCTCCGCGATCGCACTCACGATCTTGCCGGCCTGCGCCGTCAGTTCGATCCCGAAGCTGACGGAGACCTCGACGGGGGCCGGGGTGTCCAGACCGGCGCGCAGGGAGCGCACGACTCCGCCGACCGTGCCGGCCAGCCCTCCCGCCATGTCGATGACGCGGTCCCCGAGCGAGGTGTCGCGGTACCCCTCGCCGTAACCGTCCCCGTCCGCACCCCCGTATCCGTCCCTGCCCCTGCCCCCGTCCCCGATCCTGGCCCAGACGACGGTTCCGTCGTCCAGCCGTATCCGCTCGACTCCTCCAGCCATGACGCCCCCTTCGCCGCTGGGAGGAGAAGGCTAACTCCCGGGGAAGGAGAGGGGGAGAGGCAACGAACGATACGGCTGATGATCGCCCCTGCTCCCGCTTCGGGGCTCCCGCTCCAGGGGCTGCTCCAGGGGGCTACTCGTCGTCCTCGTCGTCGAGCCGGGCAAGCCAGGTGGCCAGCCGCTCCACAGGCACCTCGAAGTCGGGGTTGAGATCCACGAAGGTGCGCAGCTGCTCGGCAAGCCACTCGAAGGTGACCTCCTCCTCGCCGCGCCGCTTCTCCAACTCCTCGATACCGCGGTCGGTGAAGTACATGGGGTGCGTCTCCTGCGTGAACATCGTGCCGGTGGTGGCCTCGGGGACAGCCTATGCAACGTTTCGGGCTGCACACGAAAGGGTGTCTTGACTTCCGATAGCCACGATATATCGTGTTTCCCAGAGGACGCGATATGGCGTGTCGCATCCCGTGCCCGCCGAGGAGATCCCCATGCCCGAGTGGTCCGTCAACGAGCCCCAGAAGCTGACCTTCGACACCCGTGTGAGCGACCTCCAGGTCCGCATCGTCAACGGAACGGTGAACGTCGTGGGCACGGACGAGGGTTCCGCCCGCCTCGAGATCTCGGAGATCGAAGGCCCGCCCCTGGTGGTCACCCAGAAGGGCGGCACCCTCACGGTGGCCTACGAGGACCTGCCCTGGAAGGGCTTCCTCAAGTGGCTCGACCGCAAGGGCTGGCGGCGCAGCGCCGTCGTCTCCCTGGCGGTCCCCGCCGACACCCGCGTGGAGGTGGGCGTGGTCGGCGCCGGCGCGGTCGTCTCCGGCATCCGGGGCCCGGCGGCGGTCAAGGGAGTGACCGGTGACACGACCCTGGTCGGCGTCTCGGGCCCGGTCCACGCGGACACCGTGTCGGGCAACGTGGAGGCCCAGGCGGTCACCGGCGACCTGCGGTTCAAGTCGGTCTCGGGAGACCTGACGGTGGTCGAGGGCTCCGGCCGCTCCGTCCGCGCCGACTCCGTCAGCGGCTCCATGATCGTCGATCTGGACCCGGACGGCCCGACGGAGGTCAACCTGACCAGCGTCTCCGGTGAGATCGCCATCCGCCTGCCGCACCCGGCAGACGCCGAGGTGGAGGCGAACACCGCGAGCGGCACGATCTCCAACGCCTTCGACGGACTGCGGGTGCACGGCCAGTGGGGCGCCCACAAGATCACCGGCCGCCTCGGCGCGGGCACGGGCAGGCTCCGGGCCACCACGGTCTCCGGCTCGATCGCGCTGCTGCGCCGCCCGCCGCGCGAGGAGGACGAGACGGAGTCCCCCTGGGAGGGCCGGCCGTCGGAGCCCTCCGGTCCCTTCGCGCCCCCGAGGGACCCCGGCACCGCCCCCGCCGCGGGCGCGCCGGCCGTCCCGGGGGACAATTCCGTCTCCGGTCGGGACGCCGGCGCCTCCGACGGCACCGATGCCCCGGCCGACGGTACGACCGACAAGAAGGTGCTCTGACATGCCCCCCGTCTTCGCCCACGGGCGCCTCCGCCTGTACCTGCTCAAGCTGCTCGACGAGGCCCCGCGCCACGGCTACGAGGTGATCAGGCTCCTCGAGGAACGCTTCCAGGGCCTGTACGCCCCCTCGGCGGGCACGGTCTACCCCCGGCTGGCCAAGCTGGAGGCCGAGGGCCTGGTCAGGCACACCACCGAGGGCGGCCGCAAGGTGTACGCCATCACGGACGCGGGCCGTGCCGAACTCGCCGACCGGAGCGGCGAGTTGGCCGATCTGGAGCTGGAGATCCGCGAGTCGGTCGCGGAACTGGCCGCCGAGATAAGGGCCGACGTGCGCGGCGCGGCCGGCGATCTGCGCCGCGAGATGCGCGCGGCCGCCTCCGAGGCCCGCCGGAGCGCGAAGACGGGGGCGGGCGCCACGGGCCCGTTCGCGGAGTACGGCGACACGACCGACAACGAGGCCTGGAAGGCCGCCAAGGAGGAGATGCGCCGGGTCAAGCAGGAGTGGAAGGAGCAGGCCCGCCGCGCCAAGGACGAGAGCCGCCGGGCCCGCGAGGAGGCCCAGCGGGCCCGCCACCAGGCCCAGGAGGCGCAGGCGCGGGCGCGGGCCCAGGCTCAGGAGGAGATGCAGCGCATCGCCCGCCAGGTCCAGGACCGCGTCCAGGACCACTTCACCCAGGGCGACTGGCCGACGGGCGTCCGCGAGGGCCTGTCCGAACTCGCCAGGGAGCTGGGCGACTTCGGCAAGTACTGGGGATCTCCCCGCACCCCCGGGGAACCGGCCCCGAAGCCCGCCGGCACACCGTCTGACGCGCACTACGTCTCTCCCGACGAGGACTTCCCCGCCGCGTACGAACCCACCTGGGCCCACGAGGACTCCACCGGCGACCCGGTCCGCGACCTGGACCGCCTCCTGGACCGCTTCCGCGACGACATCCGCGACACGGCCCGCGACCACGGAGTCACCCCCACCCAGCTCCGGGAGGCCCGCCGTCATCTGTCCACGGCGGCGGCCCACATCGGCGCGCTGCTGCGGACGCCGAAGGTCTGACCGGTCGGGGAGCGGGGCGGCGCCCGGCCGGTGTCTCAGCCGGCCTGCGCCTCTCCGGCGCCGTACAGCACCCGGGTCACCGACGCGTGTGTCACCCCGTGGTCCGCCAGCACCTCACCCACCACCCCGGGCAGGACGGTCAGCGCGAGCAGCAGGTGCTCGTCGCCGATGTGCCGGGCGCGGTGCCCGACGGCGATCCGCAGCGACCTCTCCAGGACGTTCCTGGCGCCCCGGCCGAAGCCCGGCCGCCGCCCCGCCCACCGGCGCCGGTCCTCCGGGTCCCCCGACATCGCCCCGGCGCCGTGCACCTCCTCGACCCGGGCGACGATCTCCGGGACATCGATCCCGAGCCCCGCCAGCGCGTCGGAGTCGGCTCGCGACAGCCCGCCCCGCCGCCGCGCCTCGTCCAGCGCCTCCCGTACCGACGCCCTGTGCTCCCCGAGCCCCAGCGCGGCCAGCGCGAAGGAGGCACGGCTGCCCTCCCGGTCGAGGAGGGCGAGCAGCAGGTGCTCGGCGCCGACGGTCTGTTCACCGGAGCGTTCGCAGTGGACGAACGCGCCCTTCACGACCTCGCGGGCGTCCTTGGTGAAGCGTTCGAACATCATTGCCTCCCGTACTTCTTGTGCACGGCCTGCCTGCTGACTCCGAGCTCCGCGGCGATCTCCTGCCACGACCAGCCCTGATTGCGCGCGCTGCGCACCTGTACCGCCTCGAGCTGCTCCAGGAGCCTGCGCAGCGCGGCCACGGCCCGCAGTCCGACCCGTGGATCACGGTCGCCGGCGCGCTCGGCGAGATCGGTTGCCTCGGTCATGATGTCAACCTACATTGACACGCCCACTCATGTCAACCAAAGTTGACAGACCCGGCGCGCAGAAGGGCGGACCCGGAGACCCGGGCCCGCCCCACGACCGCTCTCCCGAAGGACCTCGGGAGTCTCAGGAGTTGGTGAGCACGATCTTCCCGAACTGCTCTCCGGACGCGAGCCGTTCGAAGCCCTCGCGGGCGCGGTCCAGCGGGAGTTCCTCGTCGATGACGGGCCGCACCCCGGTCGTGGCACAGAAGGAGAGCAGGTCCTCCAGCTCCTCCTTGGTGCCCATGGTCGAGCCGACGACCTTCAGCTCCAGGAAGAAGATCCGGGTCAGCTCGGCGTGCGAGGGCCGGTCCCCGCTGGTGGCGCCGGAGATGACGATCGTGCCGCCGGGCCGCAGCGACTTCACCGAGTGGGACCAGGTCGCGGCGCCCACGGTCTCGATAACGGCGTCCACCCGCTGGGGCAGCCGCGCCCCGGACTCCACCGCCTCCACGGCCCCCAGCTCCAGGGCCCGCTTCCGCTTGGCCTCGTCCCGGCTGGTCGCGAAGACCCGCAGCCCCGCCGCCTTGCCGAGCACGATCGCGGCCGTGGCGACACCGCCGCCCGCGCCCTGCACGAGGACGGAGTCACCGGGCCGTACCCCGGCGTTGGTGAACAGCATCCGGTACGCCGTCAGCCAGGCCGTCGGCAGACAGGCCGCCTCGGCGAAGGACAGCTCCTTGGGCTTGGGCAGCACGTTCCAGGTCGGCACGGCGACCTGCTCGGCGAAGGTGCCCTGGTAGCGCTCGGTGAGGATGGAGCGCGGCTCGTCCGGGCCGACGCCGTGGCCGGTCTGGCCGATGACGGAGTGCAGGACGACCTCGTTGCCGTCCTCGTCGACACCGGCGGCGTCACAGCCGAGGATCATCGGCAGCCGGTCCTCCGGGAGGCCGACCCCCTTGAGGGACCAGAGGTCGTGGTGGTTGAGGGAGGCGGCGCGCACCGTGATGGTGCTCCAGCCGGGCCGGGCCTCGGGAGCCGGGCGCTCCCCCAACTCCAGGCCGGTGAGCGGCTGGTCGCGGTCGATTCGGGCGGCGTAGACAGCGAACATGGTGCCGACGATAGGTGGGCCGATCAGCCAACGGAACCGCCCGAGCCTGTGACACATGCCCTCTTGCGCAGGGCCACCCATGCAGCGCAGCCGGTCACCGACACCGCCGAAGGGCACCTCCGCAACGCCCGGTCCGGTCGGGCGGGCGGGAAAGGAATGGGAAAGGAGGAACGGGAAAGGAAATGGCCCCGCCCGAACGGACGGGGCCATGCGGCGCGACGTCAGCGACGCGCGACGCCCTCCGCACGAGCGGCAGCCGCGACAGCCGCCGTGACCGCGGGAGCGACCCGCTCGTCGAACGGCGACGGAATCACGTAGTCGGCGGCGAGGTCGTCCCCCACCACCGCGGCCAGGGCCTCCGCCGCAGCGATCTTCATGCCCTCGGTGATCCGGGTGGCCCGCACCTGCAGCGCGCCCGCGAAGATGCCCGGGAACGCCAGCACGTTGTTGATCTGGTTCGGGAAGTCCGACCGACCGGTGGCGACGACCGCCGCGTACTTGTGGGCGACGTCCGGGTGCACCTCGGGGTTCGGGTTGGCCATCGCGAACACGAAGGCGCCCTCGGCCATGGAGGCCACGGCCTCCTCCGGGACCGTACCGCCGGAGACGCCGATGAAGACGTCCGCGCCCGCGAGGGCGTCCTCCAGCGAGCCGGTGATGCCGGCCTTGTTGGTGAAGCCGGCCACCTCCCGCTTGACCGGGGTGAGGTCCTCCCGGTCGGCGGACACGACGCCCTTGCGGTCGGTCAGGGCCACATCCCCGATGCCGGCCCCGACCAGCATCTTGGCGATGGCGACACCGGCCGCGCCGGCGCCCGAGATGACGGCCCGCAGCTGCCCGATCTCCCGTCCGCTGAGCCGCGCCGCGTTCCGCAGCGCCGCGAGCGTCACGACGGCCGTACCGTGCTGGTCGTCATGGAAGACCGGGATGTCCAGGCGCTCCTGGAGCTGCTTCTCGATCTCGAAGCACCGGGGTGCCGAGATGTCCTCCAGGTTCACTCCGCCGAAGGAGGGAGCGAGCCGGACCACGGTCTCCACGATCTCGTCCACGCCCGTGCAGTCGAGCGCGATCGGCACCGCGTCGACGCCGCCGAACTGCTTGAACAGGATCGCCTTGCCCTCCATCACCGGGAGGGAGGCCTCGGGACCGATGTCCCCGAGTCCGAGCACGGCCGTACCGTCGGTCACGACGGCCACCACGGAGGACTTCCATGTGTAGTCGTTGACCAGCTCCGGCTGCTGAGCGATCGCGGTGCACACGCGCGCGACGCCGGGCGTGTACGCGAGGGAAAGGTCGTCCTTGTCACGGACCGGCACGGTGGCCTGCACGGCCATCTTGCCGCCGCGGTGCAGCGCGAACACCGGATCGAAGGAATCGAGGGGCTCGGCCCCGCCGTCCTGATCCGTAGTGCTGTCGCTACGAGGATTGACGATCTCCGCTGCCACTTCGTTTTACCCCTTAGGTATGCATGGTTTGAGGGTCGACCACTCCTGGTGAGGGGTGGGCGGGCACCGCGTACCGCCCGATTGCTGATACGTACGGGCCATACGCGACGGGCGCGCCGCACACGCGCCCTGAGCCCCGGATGAGGGGTGTAAAGAACCTTCCTACCGGACGGACCGTACCCATGACGAGTCCATTAGGTGCAAGGTCACATCGCGGAACCAGAAAGCCACAGCGAGATGACGCGCGGCTGACAACCGCGCCAAGCCCGTGAGGACGCTGGGAGGCCGCGCCCACGCTGACCACATCGTGAGACGCGCCGAAGGTTTTCCGGCCGGAGAGTGGGATTCCCGCAGATGGTTCGGTGGCGAACGACCAAGGATGTACCGAACTGTTGCGGTTCGGGGGTGACCCGTTATCCGATTTTGGCATATCCACGCCCTGCATGGCTGAGTCCGCATGGCAAGATGCGGTAAACCCACGAGGTGGAGTTCAAGGACTCCTCCGGCAAGGCCGTCGCACTGCGTGAGGGGCGGCACGGGCCTTCCGTGCCGCCCCTCACGGCTACCCTCACGCCGCCCCTCACGGCTACCTCACGCCGCCCCTCACGGCTACTTCACCGCGAGCAGCAGCGTGTCGGACGGCGAGCACCACACCGGCCGCGCCTCGCCGAAGCCCTGGGCGAGCAGTGTGCGGGCGTGCCAGGCGGCTGAGGGCATGTCCCCGTCGGCGTGCTCGCCGTAGATCTCGAAGCGGCGCGCCGTCGGCTCGGCGAGTACCGGATCCTGCGCCGCCAGCTGCCACCATTCGGCCCAGTCCGGGACACCGTCCCGTTTGGCCTGATCCATGCGGGCGTGCCGCTGGGCGCGCTCGGCCGCGTTGATCCGGGGCGTGCTGTCGTCGATCATGTGGTCCGCGTTCATGAAGACACCGCCGTCGCGGACCAGCTCCGCGACCTGACCGTAGAGGGCCGCGAGGGGTTCGCTGTGCAGCCAGTGCAGGGCCGTGGCGGTCAGGACGGCGTCGTAGGAGTCGTACGGCAGCTTCGCCGGCCAGTCGGGGTCCTTGAGGTCGGCGGTGACGAAGGAGACCCGCCCGTCGCCCTCGAAGGTGCCGCGGGCGATGGCGAGCAGGGCCGGGTCGAGGTCGACGCCGGTGCTGGTGGCCTCCGGAAACCGCTTCAGCAGCCGGTCGGTGATGCTGCCGGTCCCGCACGCCAGGTCGAGGACGCGCGGGGCGGTCCCCACCAGCGCCTCGACCATGTCGAGCATGATCCGGAAGCGTTCCTCCCGGTCCGGCATGTACCACTCCTGCTGCCGGTCCCAGCTCTCCTGCCACGCGGCCCAGTCGGTGCCCGTGCTGGTGGTCATGAAGTCTGTCCCCCTCACCTGCGTAATACCCTGGATGCACGACCGGCTGTTACCGACCGCAGACACGACCATAAAGCGCCCTCGTAAGGACTACAAGTGGAACTGGCCTATTACTCGGATTACGCCGTCCGTCTCGTCAACAGCGAGGAACCGGCCCGGGGCAAGGACTCGCTGACCTCGGTCGAGGCCGTCCGCGACCTCTTCGGCGCCAACGCGTCGGCGGCCCGCCGCACCACCGACGCCGATGTCACGCGCTTCCGCTCGGTGCGGGCGCGGCTGCGCGCGGTCTTCGAAGCGGCCGACAAGGGCGACGAGACGCTCGCCGTGGACCTGCTCAACTCACTGCTGCTGGAGTTCCCGGTGTCGCCCCAGATCTCCGGGCACGACTACCGCGACGAGGACGGCCGCCCCCTGTGGCACATGCACCTGGCCGACCACCCCTCCAACGCCACGGCCGGCTATGCGGCGATCGCGGCGATGGGCCTGGCCTTCCACCTCACGGAGTACGGCGTGGACCGTCTGGGCCTCTGCCAGGCCGCACCCTGCCGCAACGCCTACCTCGACACCTCCACCAACCGTTCCCGGCGCTACTGCTCCGACCGCTGCGCGACCCGCGCGAACGTGGCCGCCTACCGGGCGCGCAAGCGCCTGGAGGCCGACCGGTCGGCCAGCAGCGGCCGCGCCGCCGAGAGCGCCCAGCGCACCAGCGTCAGCGGCGAGCGCTGACCGGCGGGCAGCGGCCGGTACCGCAGGCGCGCACGCCCGAGGACGAGCTCGTCGGGTACGACGCCGTAGTCCGTGCTGTCCCCGCCCGCGTACGGGTTGTCCCCGAGGACCCACCAGCCGCCCTCGCGGCGCTCCACGGCACGCTTGACGACGAGCAGGTCCTGCTGGAACGGATGACGCAGGACGACGATGTCCCCCGGCCTCACCGACGCGCCGTACTGCACCAGCAGCAGGTCGCCGTGCTGGAGCGTGGGCACCATGGACGGCCCGGTCACTTCCGCCACTCCGAAGGGCGCCCCGGCCCTCCCCCGCTCGGTCTCCTGTGACAGCTCCGGCATCCCCGGCACCTCCCCGGTCCGTTCCTCCACCAGTCTCAGTCTGACCCTGGACTTTTGTCCTAAGCCCTAGGGGGCACCCGAGAAATCGCCTTCCACAGGGAGTAATGTCGCACCTGAGAAGACGATCACGAGGAAGGAATGCTCCATGCTTTCCCGCCTGTTTGCCCCCAAGGTCAAGGTCAGCGCCCACTGCGACCTGCCCTGCGGCGTCTACGACCCGGCCCAGGCCCGCATCGAGGCGGAGTCGGTGAAGGCCGTCCAGGAGAAGATGGCCGGTAACGACGACCCCCACTTCCAGGCACGCGCCACCGTCATCAAGGAGCAGCGCGCGGAGCTCGCCAAGCACCACGTCTCCGTGCTCTGGAGCGACTACTTCAAGCCCCCGCACTTCGAGAAGTACCCGGAGCTGCACCAGCTGGTCAACGACACCCTGAAGGCCCTCTCGGCCGCCAAGGCGTCCACCGACCCGGCGACGGGCCAGAAGGCGCTGGACTACATCGCCCAGATCGACAAGATCTTCTGGGAGACCAAGAAGGCCTGAGGCTTTCTGCCCTGCTTGAAGGGGCCCGGCCGGGCGTTCCGGCCGGGCCCCTTGCCCGTACTGCCCTCAGCGGCGGCAGACGAGGATGCCGCCCAGGCACGTGACCTCGAACGCCCCATGCCGGGCGATGTGGCCGAGGAGGATCGTGCGGGCCCGCTCGATCGTGGCGTCGAAGGGCACATCGTGCTGGTCCGCCCAGGCCCGGTAGGAGGCCATGTGCGCGATGACAGGCTCCGGAACATGAACCGCGATGGTGCCGGGCAGTTCGATCGTCTCCACCCGGCCGAACTCCTCCCCCAGGAAGGCCGGAGCCTTCTCCAGAGAGAAGCGGGCACTGAGCGAGATGCGCGCCGGGCCGCGTCCGATGCCGAGCACGTCACCGGCGGCCCGCCGCCACAGGTCGTCGAGTTCGGACTTGTCCCGGTCACTGTTGGTGGAGGCGATCACCAGCCCGTCAGGGGCGACGACCCGGGACGATGAACTTGCCGTTGCCGCAGCCGACATCGACCACGCACCCGTTCACGCCCCTCAGTTGCTCGGCAACGATGCCTGGCAGGTCGTAACGGGGCGTCTGCCACTGATAAAGCGACTGACGAGCGGCCAGATCCCGGTCACTGCTGTAGGCACTTCCGGCAAGGCGGCCCCCGGTCGGTAACGGCGGCGTCGTGTGCGGCGGACAGTTCGGTCACGTCGGCAACTCCGAGGGGTGGGCGGCGGGTGCGGCTGCAAGGGCGGCCGTGTGCTGGAGTCGTTCGCGCAGGTGTACGGCCTGTCACCAAAAGGCCAGGTCAGCGCCCCACAGGAAAGATCCCGCAGGTCACCGACCCGGCCCGTTACCGGACGATCCGCTACACCGCCAGCCAGGCCGCCTGGTCCGGGCCCAGTCGGCCGTTCTCGACGGGGCCGCTGGTCAGCAGGATCGCGGTGTGGTCGGGCAGGGGGTACGACTCGGTGGAGAGGTTGACCACGCAGGTGAAGCCGGGGTCGCGGCGGAAGGCGAGGACTCCGGCGGGGGCGTCCAGCCAGGTGAGGGTGCCGTCGCCGAGGGCGGGGTGCTCGCGGCGCCGGTGCAGGGCGCTGCGGTAGAGCTCCAGCATGGAGGTGTCGTCGCCGGTCTGCGCCTCGACGGTGCGCGCGGCCCAGTCGGCGGGCTGGGGCAGCCAGGGCGCGGCGGAGGCGGCCTCGGGGCTGAAGCCGTACGGTGCACTCCGCCCGGACCAGGGGATCGGCACCCGGCAGCCGTCGCGGCCGCGGTCGGTGTGGCCGGAGCGTTCCCAGACGGGGTCCTGGAGGACGGACTCGGGGAGGTCCTCGACCTCGGGCAGGCCCAGTTCCTCGCCCTGGTAGACGTAGGCGCCGCCGGGCAGGGCGAGCATGAGGAGGGCGGCGGCGCGGGCGCGGCGGGTGCCCAGGGCGAGGTCCAGGGGGCCTTCGGGTTCGTAGCGCTCGTTGGCCACCCAGCGCCGGGCCGACCTGCGGCCGTACCGGCTGGCGTGGCGCATGACGTCGTGGTTGGAGAGCACCCAGGTGGCGGGCGCGCCCACCGCGCCGAGCATGGCGAGGGAGTCGTCGATGACCGTGCGCAGGTCCTTGGGGTCCCAACTGGCCATCAGGAAGTCGAAGTTGAACGCGGTGTGCAGACCGTCCGCGCGGACGTAGGCGGCCAGCCGTTCGGGGGTGTCCGCCCAGGCCTCGGCGACGAAGCACCGGTCGCCGGGGAACTCGTCGGCCACCTTGCGCCAGGCGCGGTAGATGTCGTGGACCTCGTCGCGGTCCCAGTGGGGGTGGTCGAGGTGCCGGCTGCGCCGGCCGACCCCGGCCGGACGCGGCGGCAGGTCGGGCAGTTCGGGGTGCTTGATCAGGCCGTGCGCCACGTCGATGCGGAAGCCGTCCACGCCCCGGGCGAACCAGAACCGCAGGATCGACTCGAACTCCGCGCGCACCTCGGGGTGTTGCCAGTTCAGGTCGGGCTGCTGCGGGGCGAAGAGGTGCAGGTACCAGTCGCCGTCCGGCAGCCGGGTCCAGGCCGGGCCGCCGAAGGAGGAGACCCAGTCGTTGGGCGGCAGGGCGCCGTCGGGGCCGCGGCCGGGGCGGAAGACGTAGCGGTCGCGCTCCGGGCTGCCCGGTCCGGCCGCCAGCGCCGCCCGGAACCAGGCATGCTGGTCCGAGGTGTGGTTGGGCACCATGTCGGGGATGATGCGGATCCCCTGCTGGTGGGCTTCCTCGATGAGCTGCTCGGCCTCCTCCACGGTGCCGAACAGCGGGTCGATCGCGCGGTAGTCGGCCACGTCGTAACCGTGGTCCGCCTGCGGCGACTTGTACCACGGGTTGATCCACAGGGCGTCGACACCCAGCGACTTGAGGTACGGCAGGCGGGAGCGGATGCCGGCGATGTCGCCGATGCCGTCACCGTTGCCGTCGGCGAAGCTGCGGATGTAGACCTGGTAGATGACGGCGCTGCGCCACCAGGGTGCGGTACCGGGCATGCTGTCCTACCTTTCAGATCACAGTGGGAGGGTCTACAACAGGGGAGGGTCTACTTCGCGGCGCCGGCCGTCAGGCCGGCGACGATGCGGCGCTGGAAGAGCAGCACCATGACCACCAGCGGGATCGTGACGAGGACACCCGCGGCCATCTGGCTGCCGAACGGGGTCTCGTACGTCGTGGCGCCGGTGAACTTGGAGATGGCGACCGGTGCGGTCTGCATGTCGGGCCGGTTGGTCATCGACAGGGCGATGAGGAACTCGTTCCAGGCGGCGATGAACGTGATGATCGCGGTGGTGAAGATGCCCGGCGCGGCGAGCGGGATGATGATCCTGCGGAAGGCCTGGCCCCGGGTGCAGCCGTCGACCATGGCGGCGTGCTCCAGCTCGTCCGGCATCTGCCGGAAGAACGTGGTCAGGTTCCACACCGCCAGCGGCAGCGCGAAGGACATGCTCGGCACGATCATCGCCTGGTAGGTGTTGATCCAGCCGATGTCCGTGAACAGCTTCAGCAGCGGGACCACGATCGACACCACCGGGAACATCGAGGTGGCGATGATCAGGGTCAGGATCAGCCGCTTGAAACGGAACTCCAGCCTCGCCATCGCGTAGGCGGTGAAGGTGGCCAGCAGCAGCGCCAGCACGGTGGTGATCCCTGCGACGACGAGGCTGTTGAGCAGGGCCCGGGTGAACCCCTGGGAGGCGCCGAACAGCGACTGGTAGTTCTCGAAGGACACCGGGGACGGGACGAGCGAGGTGTCGAAGATGTCGGAGGTGCGGCGCAGGCTGGAGACCAGCATCCAGTAGAACGGGGCCAGGCAGTAGGCCACCACCGCGGCGACCCCCACGTACAGCAGCCGGCCGCGCCACTTCGCCGTGGTCGTCATGCCGTCACCTCCGTACGGCGCGCGAACGCGAGCCTGGTCCTCGTCTTCCGGCGGCCGCCGCCGGTGCCGCCGACGAGATCGGCGCCCAGCAGCCGTACGAAGGCCAGCGCGATGAGGAAGACATAGAGGAAGAGCAGGACCGCGTACGCCGAGGCCGGGCCGAAGCGGACGTTGGACGCCTCGTTCTGCGCCAGCATGGACAGCGTTTCCACCGAGTTCTTCTGCGCGCCGATCAGGATGTACGGCAGGTCGAACATCCGCAGCGCGTCCATGCAGCGGAAGAGCATCGCCACCAGCAGCGCGGGCTTCACCAGCGGCAGCGTGATGTGCCAGAACCGGCGCGGCGCGCTCGCCCCGTCGATGCGGGCCGCCTCGTAGACCTCGTTCGGGATGACCTGCAGTCCGGCCAGCACCAGCAGCCCGATGAACGGGGCGGTCTTCCACACCTCGGCGACGATGACCGCGACCTTGGCGTGGAAGCCCTCGGTGGTCCACAGGATCTGGCGGCCGATCAGGGCGTTGGCGATGCCGTCGCTGTTGAAGATCCACCGCCACAGCAGGCCGGAGATGGCCGTGGGCACGGCCCAGGGGACGAGGATGCTCGCCCGGACCAGGGCCCGGCCGCTGAACGCCCGGTGCATGATCAGGGCCATGACCACACCGGTCACCGTCTCCAGCCCGACGGTGACGACGGTGAAGAAGGTGGTGTTCCAGAAGGCGTTCCAGAACCGGTCCCCGGCGGCGCCGAAGATGTCGGCGTAGTTCCTCAGCCCGACGAACGGCTCGGTGCTGCGGATGAAGCCGGTCTTCGGGTCGAGGCCCTTCGGCCCGTAAAGCGACTCCCGCAGCGCCATCAGCGTCGGGTAGAGCACGACGATCGTCAGCACCAGGAGGGTCGGGGAGACCAGCAGGGCCGCCATCCGCCCGGTGCCGGCCGTGGCGCGGGTCCGGGACCTCGGCCGCCGGCCCTTCAGCGGTGTGCCGGGCGGCCGGTGGGACTCGGGGGCGGCGGGTCCGGGTGGAACCTTGGTGTCGGTCATGGCCCCGCCCCTCACTGCGCCGTGGACTTCTGCAGCTCCCGCTGCAGGTCCTTCAGCGCCTGCGCGCTGCTCTTGGTGCCGGTCAGCGCGGCGTACGCCTCCTGCTGGACCGCCGAGGTCACATCGCCGTAACTCACGACCCGCGGGCGCGGCACGGCGCGCAGGATCGACTGCTTGAGCACCGGCAGGTACGGATACTGCTTCGCCAGGGACGGGTCGTCGTACAGGGCCGCGTACGGCGGGGCCAGGGAGGCCTTGTCGAGGAAGGTCTTCGCGGTGTCCTCGCTGCTGTAGAACTTCATGAAGTCCAGCGCCGTGGCCTTGTTCCTGGCGAAGGAGGACAGGGCCAGGTTGTGACCGCCCAGGCTGGAGGAGCCGGGCCCGTTCAGGCCGGGCAGCGGCGCGACGGCGTACTTGCCGGCCACCTCGCTCTTGCCGGCGAGCGCGTACATGTACGGCCAGTTGCGCAGGAAGACCAGCTTGCCGGCCTGGAACGCCTGACGGCCGTCCTCCTCCTGGTAGGTGATGGCCTCCTTGGGGATCGTGCCGTCCCGGAACGAGCCGGCGAGGAAGTCCAGCCCCTTCTGCGCCGCGGGGGTGTCCACATCGGGCTTGCCGCTCGCGTCGGTCACGACACCGCCCGCGGAGTTCACGGCCTCGGCGAAGTTCACCGTCAGGCCCTCGTACTTCTGGAACTGCCCGGCGTAGCAGGACATGCCCCTGGCCGTGGGCAGGTTCTTCACCTTGGCGCAGTCGGCCTTCAACTCGGCCCAGGTCGCCGGGGGTTTGCTCACCCCGGCCTGCTTGAGCAGGTCGGTACGGTAGTACAGCAGGCCGCCGTCGGAGCTGGCCGGGGCCGCGTACAGACCGCCGCGGTACCTCGCCGTCTCCACCACCGGCTTCAGCATCTTCCCCAGCGGGAAGCCCTGTTCGGGCAGCCTGTCGATCCACTGGTGCGCGGCGAACTCCGACGTCCACACGACATCCAGGGAGAGCACCGTGTAGGCGTCGGACTTCGTCTCAGCGTTCTGGATCATCTGCTGGCGCTGTGCGTCCGCGTCCGTCGGCAGCTGGATGAAGGTGACCTTCTCCTTCGGGTGCAGCTTGTTCCACTGGTCGAGGACGGGCTGTACGGCGCCGGTGGTGTCCTTTCCGGCCACGAAGGTGATGGGGCCCCGGCCGCTGAACGACGTGGTCCCGGACTGCCCCGCGGAGCCGCCGTCACCGGACGAGCCGCAGGCGGCGAGGAGGAGTCCGGCGGCGGCGAGCGCGGCCGAGCACCGAAGGGCTCTGGCTGTTCTGGTCTTCACTGTGTCTCCTGGTCGTGCGGACGAAGGCGGCTCTGTTGCGAGACTGCGTTGTCACAGCAACTTCTTGATCAAACACGCAGGTCAAAGCAGCTATACCGAGGGCTGCGGGGAAGGCTCTGACACCGTCGAGACAACGCTTGCACGCTAGGAGCGGGGTAAGCGGAAGTCAATGCGTTACTTCGGGGTAATGAGAGGGAGGCGGGGCCTGGGCGCCGTGAAAGCGCTGTCACACCGGGGCTCGACACGAGCTCCCTCTGTGCTACCGTCCGTCACATGCCACCAGCTCAGCGACACCCCACGATGGCTGACGTCGCCGAACGGGCCGGGGTATCCGCCTCCACCGTCTCGCGGACCCTGCGCGGCCTGACCACCGTCTCGCCGGAGGTGCGCGCCCGCGTCGAACAGGCCGCCCGCGAACTGAACTTCGCCGTCTCCCGCCAGGCCGCGAGCCTGGTCACGGGGAAGACGGGGACCGTGGCGGTGCTCGTGCCCACCCTCAACGCGTGGTTCATGGGCTCGGCGCTCTCCAGCCTGGCCCCGGTGCTGCGGGCGGCGGGCATGGAGCTGACCGTGTATGTGATCCCCGACCTCGCCGAGCGCGCCTCTTTCTTCGACCGGCTGCCCGCCCGCCGGAACGCCGACGCGCTGCTGGTCTTCTCCTTCGATCTCACCGAGGAGGAGACGGACCGGCTGGACAGCCTCGGCATGCCGGTCATCTACGTCAGCCAGCACGTCGAGGGCCGCCCCAGCGTGTACGTCGACGACGTGGCAGGCGCCCTGCACGGCACCCGGCACCTGCTCAACCTCGGCCACCGCCGGATCGCCTTCATCAAGACGGTGGGCGCGAGCGGCTTCTCCTTCAGCTCCAACGAGCGGCTGCTCGGCTATCAGCAGGCGCTTGCCGAAGCGGGCATCCCGCATGACGACGACCTGGTGGCCGCCCTGCCGGTCGGCGACAAACGCGCCACCACCGAGGCGCTCGGCAGGCTGCTGAGCCTCCGCGAGCCGCCCACCGCCGTCTTCGCCGAACAGGACGAGGTCGCCGTCGCCGTCATCCGGACCCTGCGCCGGACCCGGATCGAGGTACCCGAGCAGATGTCCGTCCTGGGCTTCGACGACCAGCCGGTGGCCGACCTGTTCGACCTGTCCACCATCGCCCAGTCACCCTCGGACATAGGCCGCGAGGCCGGCCGGCTGGCCCTGCAGCTCATCAACGACTCCGAGCCGGACCACGAGCAGCACACCGTGCTGCCCACCCATCTGATCCCGCGCGCCACCACCGCGCCCCCTCTCCCGAGGGAGCGGGAGACCTACGGCGAGACCGGCGGCGGGGCTGCGCGCGCCTGAGGCGCCGTCAGTGGAACTGCGGGACGATCAGGTAGATCCCGTACGCCACCACAGCCGCGCAGGCGAGGAAGCACAGGGCGGCCTGGGCCCGGCCCGCGGTGGCGGCTACGGAGCGGCCGGACCCGGCGCCGCCGGACTCGGCGTTACCGGTTTCGGCAGTGCCCGTTTCGGTCCTGGACAGGCCCAGGACGCCGAAGGTGAAGACGACGACCACGGCGACGGTGACACCGAGGCTGACCGCGGCGACCTTGCCGAGGGCGGACCAGTCGACATGCATGGGGGCTCCCGGAGGTTCAGGCGGCCGTGCCGACGTTCGTCGGGGCCGGGGTGCGGAGGGTGACCTCGTGGTCGTCGTTGACGTTGTCGGCACGCACCGGGTTACGGCGGGACGCGGCGACGATGGCGGCGGCGAGGGCCAGGGCGACCAGGGCGATGACCGCCGTACCGAGATTGCCGCCGTGCTTGACCACGCTCGCCGCGAGGCCGCCGACCAGCGCGGCGGCGGGCAGCGTGATCAGCCAGGCCAGCACCATGCGGCCGGCCACGCCCCAGCGGACCTCCGCGAGCCGGCGGCCGAGCCCCGCGCCCAGGATGCTGCCCGAGGCGACCTGGGTCGTGGACAGCGCGAAGCCCAGGTGGGCCGAGGTCAGGATCACGGTCGTGGAGGCCGTCTCGGCGGCGAAGCCCTGCGGCGACTGGATCTCCGCCAGACCCTTGCCCATGGTGCGGATGATCCGCCAGCCGCCCAGATAGGTGCCGAGGCCGATGGCGAGGCCGGCCGCACCGATCACCCACACCGGCGGACCCGCGTCATGGCCCAGCGCGCCCGCCGAGATCAGGGTCAGCGTGATCACACCCATCGTCTTCTGCGCGTCGTTGGTGCCGTGCGCGAGGGAGACCAGGGAGGCGGAGGCGATCTGGCCGAGGCGGAAGCCCTTGGTCACCGAGTCCTGGCGGGCCCGGGCGGAGAGCTTGTAGGCGAGGTAGGTGGCGACGAGGGCGGCGAGGCCGGCCACCACGGGCGAGGCCACGGCCGGGATCAGCACCTTCTCGACGACCTTGTCGACGTGCACACCGTGGGAGCCGGCGCCGACCCAGACCGCGCCGATCAGACCGCCGAAGAGGGCGTGGGAGGAGCTGGAGGGCAGTCCGGCGAGCCAGGTCACCAGGTTCCACAGGATCGCGCCGACCAGCCCCGCGAAGATCATCGCCGGGCTGACCACGGTGTCGTCCACGATGCCGCCGGAGATGGTCCTGGCCACCTCGGTGGAGAGGAAGGCACCGGCGATGTTCAGGACCCCGCTGACCAGGACGGCGGTTCTGGGTTTCAGCGCGCCGGTGGCGATGGAGGTCGCCATCGCGTTGGCGGTGTCGTGGAACCCGTTCGTGAAGTCGAACGCCAGTGCCGTGACGATGACGACCGCCACGAGGAACGTGATGTGGTCCATTCCCCAAGGCAAGCAAGGGCAGGCCAATGCGCGGAGAACCGGAGGCGAACGGCGGCCCGAAAATGGGGGAGTCTGTTGTGCAGTCCTGTGCGAAACCGTTGCATCTCCCGGTGTCAGTGCCCTGTGCCAAGCTGTGGACGTGACGCTGGAGGACCTCAGACGGCTGCGGCGCGTGCGCGACCGCATGGACCGGGAGTACGCGGAGCCGCTCGACATGGCCGAGCTGGCCCGCGGCGCCCATATGTCGCCGGGCCACTTCCAGCGCAGCTTCCGCAAGGCCTTCGGCGAGACGCCGTACAGCTATCTGATGACCCGCAGGATCGAGCGGGCCAAGGCGCTGCTGCGGCGGGGCGACCTCACCGTGACCGAGGTGTGCCTCGCCGTGGGCTGTACCTCGCTCGGCTCCTTCAGCTCCCGCTTCACCGAGCTGGTCGGCGAGACGCCGAGCGCCTACCGGGCCCGCGACCACGAGGAGAGCGCGGTGATCCCGTCCTGCGTGGCCCGCACCTTCACCCGCCCCCGCCGCCGACCGTACTGATCCGCCGGCGCGGCTCCGGCGCCCCGCCGAGCTGCCGGGGCGACCGGCCCGCCGCCGACTCGCGCGCGCCGGGGGCCGGATGGGCCTAGCGTGAGGCCATGGACGTGAAACTCAAGAACTGCTTCATCGCGGTGGACGACCACGACAAGGCGCTCGCCTTCTACCGTGACGTGCTCGGCCTGGAGGTCCGCAATGACGTGAGCTTCGAGGACATGCGCTGGGTGACGCTGGGCTCGCCGCTGCAGCCGGACGTCGACATCGTGCTGGAGCCGCCCGGCGCGAACCCGGACGCCTCCCCCGCCGACCGGCAGGCGATGGCCGAGCTGCTGGCCAAGGGCATGCTCCGGGGTGTCATCTTCACGACCGAGGACTGCGACGCGCTGTACGAGCGGGTGCGGGCGTCCGGCGCCGATGTGCTCCAGGAGCCGACGGACCAGCCGTACGGCGTGCGCGACTGCGCCTTCCGGGACCCGGCGGGCAACCAGCTGCGCTTCCTCCAGCGGCCCGCGGAGTGAAACTCCGGTCCGCACCGGGGAGTCCACGCCTAGACTCCAGCCCGTGATCATTCGCTGGACGTACGCCTTCGCCGACCGGCCCGCCGCCCGGCTGCCCGAGGCGCGCGCCTTCTGGACGGCCGTCACCGGCACCCGGGCGTCCCAACCCCGCGGTGAGCGAGGCGAGTTCATGACCCTGCTGCCCGAGGGGCCCGCCGGGACGGACGCGTGCGTGAAGCTCCAGGGCGTCACCGAGGGCGACGGCGGCGCCCACCTCGACCTGTGCGCCGAGGACGTACGCAAGCTGGTCGCGGCGGCCGCCGCACTCGGCGCGGAGCCGGTCGCGGACCACGGCGACTGGGCCGTACTGCGCTCTCCCGCCGGGCAGTTGTTCTGTGCGGTGCCGTGGCACGGGGAGACGGTACGGCCACCGGTGGTGGCAGGCAGCCGGCTGGACCAGGTGTGCCTCGACATCCCGCCGTCGGTGTACGCCGCCGAGTCGGACTTCTGGGCCGGTCTCACCGGCTGGGAGCGGCTCGCGGGCTCCCGGCCGGAGTTCGAGGTGCTGAGGCCGCCGGCGGGGCTGCCCGTCCGGATCCTGCTCCAACGACTCGACGACGAGCGCCCCGCCTCGGCCCATCTCGACCTCGCCTGCGCGGACGTCGCCGCCGTCCGCGCCCGGCACGAAGAGCACGGCGCCGTCACGTTGGGCGGGGGCCCGCACTGGACGGTGATGCGCGACCCGGCGGGCGGCGTCTACTGCCTGACCGGCCGGGATCCGGAGACCGGCGGCCTGCCCGGCGGGAGTCAGCGAGCCGTCGTCGCGTAGCGGCCGTACAGGCGCACGACACCGGTGTGCGGGGAGGCCTCGGCCGGATCCACCGGCGGACCGGGCGAACCGGAGCGGTCGCCGCCAGGACTGCTGCCGCAGCCGCCGCGCACCCGGTGACGGGCCGCCCAGGTGCCTGCCTCCGTGCCGGGCCCCGTGCCTGTCGCCGTCGCGGACGTACGGCCCCGGCGGCGGGGCGTCCGGGTCACCCCCAGGGCTCCACGTCGACCACGGCGTGGGCCGGCACCGGCCCGTACACGTGCGGGAACTCCTCCCCGCCGGGCTCCATGGCCTCGTACTTCACCGGCGCGCCGACCAGGGCCGGGTCCACGACCAGTACGACCAGCTCGTCCGGGCCGTCGTAGTCGCCGTAGAGGAACTCGGCGATGCGCGGGAGCTGTTCGCGGGTGGAGAAGTGGATGAAACCCTCCTCCGCCAGGGTGCGGCCCCGGGTCGACACCTCGTACGTGCCGCGCTCGCGCGCCGCCTCCCACAGGGAGCGCTCGGTGATGTGGACGATGTGCGGAAGTTTCGGCATGCGGCCACGCTACGGCCTCGGCCGGGGCGCGCGTCTCCTCACCGGGCACCGATGTCGTCGGCGCCCTCCATGAGGGGCCGGATCACCACGGGGTGCTCGGCCAGGCCCTCGGGGCCGGGGCAGCGGGTGACGCGTTCGGCGATCTCGGTGACCCGGTCCAGGCTCGCGCAGTCCAGCAGCCAGTAGCCGACGATCACCTCCTGGGTCTCGCCGTACGGGCCGTCGGTGATCACTGTCTCGCCGTCCTTGCCGCGGGCGACCAGCCGGGTCCGGGCGGGCTCCGCCAGGCCCTCGGCGTCGATGAGTTCGCCGGACTCGGTGAGGTCGTCGTTGATCCAGCTCATGTAGGCGTACATGGCTTTCAGCTGTACCTCGGTCCAGGCGGGGGCGTGCGGGGTGGCCCTGCCGCTCATCGCGTCGTAGTCCGCCTGCGTCCCCTGCACCATCACCAGGTACTTCACGGTCGGCTCCTTCGGCTCGGGGCCGTCCGGCTCAGGTTTTCCCGGCCGCCGATTCACCGGAGCGCGGGTGCCCGGTCCCGGCATCCGGAGCCGTGGGCTCGGCCGACTGCCCGTAGGCCGCGCAGCCGGGGTTGCGGCAGGGGCCGGGACCCCATACCGGCACCCAGGCGCCCAGCGTCTTGCGCCGTCCGACGACCGTCTCGACGGGCTGTCCGCAGACGGGACAGACGTGGTCCTCGCTGTCCATGTCCTCAGGGTAGGGCGGGCGGGGGTTCAGCGCCGTCCGATGCGTCCGGAGGCAGGCCACTCGGCGGACAGGAGGCAGCGAGCCCCGCGCACTGTGGGGATGCGCGGGGCCGCCTGGCCGGAGCCCCGGCGGGCGTGCGGGGTCAGGAGCCGCACGGGGCCGGGGCTCCGGGTTCTTCCCGGCTGCCGGGGCCGACAGCACTCAGCTGCTGCGCCGGGTCACGAACTCGGCGAGCGCCAGCAGACCGCCCGCCGCCTCGGGGACGGGCACGGCACGGGACAGCTCCTGCACCGCGCGGGCCATCCGGTCGGCCGCCTCGGCCTGCGCCCAGTCCCGGCCACCGGCCCGCTCAACGGCCAGTGCGGTCCGTGCGACGCCCTCGGCGTCACCGGAGACGTACGGCTTCCCGTACAGCTCGGCGAGTTCGGCCGCGGCCTCGGTGCCGGAGGACAGGGCCGCCACCACGGGCAGCGACTTCTTGCGGGCGGCGAGATCGGCACCGGCCGGCTTCCCGGTGTGCTGCGGGTCGCCCCATATGCCGATGACGTCGTCGATCAGCTGGAAGGCGAGCCCGGCCTGGCGGCCGAAGCCGTCCAGCGCCACCACGTCCTCCTGGCCGGCGCCCGCGTACAGCGCCCCCAGGGCGCAGGCGCAGCCCAGCAGGGCGCCGGTCTTCGCCTCGGCCATGGCGAGCACCTCGTCGAGGGTGACCTCGTCCGGGGCGCGGTGCTCCAGGTCCGTGTCGGTGTGCTGACCGGCGCACAGCTCCACGACGCAGGCAGCGAGCCGGGCCGCGGCCGGACCGGCGGCCGGGTGCGGGTCCTCGGCGAGCAGCCGCAGGGCCAGTGCCTGCAGGGCGTCACCGGCGAGGATCGCGTCGGCGTCGCCGAACACGCTCCAGGCCGTGGGCCGGTGCCGGCGGGAGGTGTCCCGGTCCATCACGTCGTCGTGCAGCAGCGTGAAGTTGTGGACCAGTTCGACCGCGACCGCCGCCCGGACCGCCGCCGTACGGGCCGCGGGTCCGCCCAGGGCCGCGGCCGCCGCCAGGACGAGCGCGGGCCGTATCGCCTTGCCGGCGTTGCCGGTTGCCGGGGAGCCGTCCGCGTGCTGCCAGCCGAAGTGGTAGAGCGCGACCCGGCGCATGGAGGCGGGCAGCGACTCCAGGGCCGCGCGCAGCTCCGGGTCGACGACGGCACGGGTGCGCTCCAGCAGCGCCGCCGCCTCCTGCCCGTCCAGCGGACCGGCACCCGCCTCGCCGGTCCTCCCCCGTCCTTCCCCCGCCGTGCCGGGGTGCGGCACGACGGGGGAACGCTGTTCGGTCTCCGTCATGAACTCGGCCATGTCTCCCCCTCGCCAGGTCCGCGGACACCGGCGTCGCCGGCCCGGCCGGACGCATATTCCGAGGGTCTACCCTGCCCGGCGGGCGGGGACACGGCCGCGAAGTGCGGAAACGTCACCTCCACCGGCCGATCTCGACGTTCTCCAGCACGCCGAGCGCGTCGGGCACCAGCACGGCGGCCGAGTAGTAGGCCGTCACCAGGTACTTGATGATGGCCTGTTCGTTGATGCCCATGAACCGCACGGACAGGCTCGGCTCGATCTCGTCCGGGATGCCCGACTGCCTCAGGCCGATGACGCCCTGGTCCTGCTCGCCGGTACGCATCGCGAGGATCGAGGTCGTGCGCTCCGGGGTGACCGGGATCTTGTTACACGGGTAAATCGGCACGCCGCGCCAGGTCGGGATGCGGTTGCCGCCGATCTCGACGGTCTCCGGGACCAGTCCCCGCTTGTTCAGCTCGCGGCCGAACGCGGCGATGGCGCGCGGGTGGGCCAGGAACAGCTTGGTGCTGCGCCGGCGGCTGAGCAGCTCGTCCATGTCGTCCGGGCTGGGCACGCCGTCGTGCGGCTGGATCCGCTGGTCGTACTCGCAGTTGTGGAGCAGGCCGAAGTCGCGGTTGTTGATCAGCTCGTGCTCCTGGCGCTCCTTGAGCGCCTCGACCGTGAGCCTGAGCTGCTGCTCGGTCTGGTTCATCGGCTGGTTGTAGAGGTCGGCCACGCGCGTGTGGATGCGCAGCACGGTCTGGGCGATGCTCAGCTCGTACTCGCGGGGCCGTGCCTCGTAGTCCACGAAGGTGTGCGGGATGTCGGGCTCGCCGGAGTGACCGGCCGCCAGCTCGACCTCCTTCTCGCCGTACTTGTTGGTCCGCTGCTCCGGCACCGAGCGCAGCTGTTCGAGGTGCTCGCGCAGGGTGTCCGAGCGCTCGGCGACCTGCTGGAAGTCCTGGCGGCTGAGGATCAGCACGGTGGTCGCGGTGTCGGCGCGGACCGTGTACTCCCAGATGGCGTCCGGGTCCAGCAGCGCCTGGTCGCCGAAGTAGGCGCCGTCGGCGAGGACTCCGAGGACGGCGTCGTCGCCGTAGGGGCCGGTACCGCACTTCTCGACCCTGCCGTGCGCCAGCAGGTACACCTCGCCCGTCTGGTTGCCGAAGTCCGCGATCACCTCACCGGGCGCGAAGTCGCGCTGGCGGCAGCGCCGGGCGAGCTCCGTCAGCACCTCCTCGTCCTCGTAACCGCGCAGGGCGGGCAGCTCGCCGAGTTCGGCCGGGATGACCTCGACCTGGTCCCCGGTCTTCACGAAGGTGATGCGGCCGTCTCCGACGGAGTACGACAGCCGCCGGTTCACCCGGTATGTACCGCCCTGTACGTCGACCCACGGGAGTGTGCGCAGCAGCCAGCGGGAGCTGATCTCCTGCATCTGCGGAACGGACTTGGTGGTGGTGGCCAGGTTCCGCGCGGCCGCGGTCCCGAGGGACTGCTGCGGCTTGCCCTGTTCCGTGCGGACCTCTTCGCCTACCGACATAGAGAATTGCCTCCCAGGTATGCCCGGTGCCGAATCGCAGGGGGCACCGGTCTCGGCATCCGAGCCTTCCATCACCGACCGTGGTCGCACCATTACCCGAAAGAGCGGGAATGGATCATCGGATTACCGGGCATGAAGAGGGACCCCGCGCCCCGTCGGTGCGCCGCTCTCCCGCCGGGCGACAATAGGGCGGTGACCAGCCGCACCCCGCTCACCCCCCGCCTCCCCTCCCCCCTCCAGGAGGCGCGGGACGAGCGGTTCGAGCGGCACGGGCTCCGGCTGCTGCTGAAGCGCGACGACCTGATCCACCCCGACCTCGTCGGCAACAAGTGGCGCAAGCTCGTGCCGAACATCGAGGCGGCACAGGGGCGGCCGCTGGTCACCTTCGGCGGGGCCTACTCCAACCACCTGCGGGCCACCGCCGCCGCGGGCCGCCTTCTCGGGCTGCCGACCACCGGCGTGGTCCGCGGCGACGAGCTGGCCGACCGCCCGCTCAACCCCTCGCTGGCGCACTGCGCGGCGGACGGCATGCGGCTGCACTTCGTCGACAGATCGACCTACCGGCGGAAGAACGAGCCGGAGACGCTGGGCGCCGTCCTGCGCGCGGCCGGCGCCGAGGAGGCGTACGTGGTGCCCGAAGGCGGCAGCAACAGCGCGGCCGTCCACGGCTGCCGGGCGCTGGGAGCGGAGCTGCGCGGACACGCCGAGGTCGTCGCGGTCGCCTGCGGCACCGGCGGCACGCTCGCCGGCCTGGCCGCGGGTCTGGCCCCGGGGCAGCGGGCCATCGGCGTGCCGGTCCTCAGGGGCGGCTTCCTGGGGGACGACGTACAGGCACTGCAGGAACGTGCCTTCGGCTCCCGTACCGGCTCCTGGTCCCTGAACGAGCGCTTCCACTTCGGCGGTTACGGCCGTACGACACCCGAACTGCACGCGTTCGCCGAGGACTTCGAGGACCGCCACGGGCTGCCCGTCGAACGTCTCTATGTCGCCAAGTTGCTCTACGGCCTTGTCACCCTCGCGCAAGAGGGCGCCTTCGCCCGCGGGACGACGATCGCCGCCGTCGTCACCGGCCGGCCGTTCCCGTAGTGCGTGCTACCCCGCCTCCTCCCGGTAGGCCGCCGCCTCCTCCAGGTCCAGGCGTCTGAGCAGGACGCGCAGCATCTCGTCGTCGATGTAGCGGTGGTCGCGGAGCTTGACGAAGACCTCGCGTTCGGCGCCGATCATCTCGCGGGAGAGGCGGCGGTAGGTGTCGTCGACGGACTCGCCCGTGACGGGGTTGGTCTGGCCGAGGCGCTCCCAGACGGCGTTGCGGCGGCGCTCCAGGACCGTGCGCAGCCGGTCGGCGAGCGGCGGGGGCAGGGCGTTGCGGTCGTCGGCGAGGAGGTCGTCGAGGCGGCTCTCGGCGGCGCGGGAGGCCTGGGCCTGGGCGTTGGCCTCGGCAAGGGTCTCGGCCTGCGGGTCGCGGGCGGGGAACCTCATCAGGCGGATCAGCGGCGCGAGCGTCAGGCCCTGCACCACGAGGGTGCCGATGACCGTGGTGAAGGTCAGGAAGAGGATCAGGTTCCGCTGCGGGAAGGGCGCGCCGCCGTGCACCGTGAGCGGGATCGAGAAGGCGATGGCCAGGGACACCACCCCGCGCATGGCGGCCCACGACGTCACGATCGGCGCCCGCCAGGTCGGGTTGTCCTCGCGTTCCCGGATGCGGCGGGAGACCAGGCGGGGCAGGAAGGCCGCCGGGTACACCCAGACGAAGCGCGCCGCGACGACCACGAAGAAGACCGCGATCGCGTACCAGGCCGCGTCTGCCCCGTGGTACGCGGTCAACCCCTTGAGGACGGTGGGCAGTTGCAGGCCGATCAGTGCGAAGACCGCCGATTCCAGCACGAAGGCGACCATCCGCCACACCGCGTCCTCCTGCAGCCGGGTGGCGAAGTCGACCTCCCACGCGTGGTGCCCGAGATAGACCGCGACCACGACGACCGCGAGGACGCCGGAGCCGTGGAACTGCTCGGCGACGCCGTAGGCTACGAACGGGATCAGCAGGGAGAGGGTGTTCTGGAGGAGGGCCTCCTTCAGGTGCGTGCGCAGCCAGTGGATCGGCACCATGAGCACCAGTCCGACGACGATCCCGCCGACCGCCGCCCGCAGGAACTCGCCCACCCCGCCCGCCCAGGTGGCGCCCGCACCGACGGCCGCGGCGAGGGCCACCTTGTAGGCGGTGATCGCGGTGGCGTCGTTGAGCAGGGACTCGCCCTGCAGGATGGTGGTGATCCGGGAGGGCAGGCCCACCCTGCGCGCGATCGCCGCGGCGGCGACCGCGTCCGTGGGCGCGACCACCGCGCCCAGCACCAGCGCCGCGGGCAGCGGCAGCCCCGGTACGACGAGATAGGCGACCCAGCCGACGGCGAAGGTCGCGAAGAGCACGTATCCGATCGACAGCAGCCCCACGGGGCGCATCTGGGCGCGCAGGTCGAGGTACGAGCTCTCGGTGCCCTCCTTGTACAGCAGCGGGGGCAGCACCAGGGGCAGGACGACCTCCGGGTCCAGGGTGTAGTGCGGGATGCCCGGCACGTACGAGACCGCGAGGCCCACGGCGACCAGCAGCAGCGGCGCCGGCACCGGAGTGCGCCGGGCGGCCCCTGCGATCCCCGCACTGCCCGCCACCAGCAACAGCAGCGGCATCACGTCCATGAACCTCGCCCACCCTCGTGTTCCGCGCGGCCACCCGCACGCCCGTCGTAACCTGGCAATCATGAAACAGTGCACGCACGCCGCCGCGCTGCCGCACCCGGAACCGGACCCGCTCGATGCGACCTGCCCGGAGTGCCTGCGCAACGGCACGCACCCGGTGCAGCTGCGGCTCTGCCTCACCTGCGGCCATGTCGGCTGCTGCGACTCCTCGCCCGGACGGCACGCGACGCAGCACCACGAGACGTCCGGTCACCCGGTGATGCGGACCTTCGAGCCCGGCGAGGACTGGCGGTGGTGCTTCGTGGACCACGTGCTGGTCTGAGCGGCCTTGATCGGAACGGCTTTCCGCGTGATCGCATTCCCGCCCGGCCCCGTTGTCGTGTGACACTGCATGCGGCGGTGGCCGCACGACGGTTCGAGCGTCTGACGTCTGGGTACGTCAACCCGGCGCGCGCTCTTCCCATTTGGGCTCGCAAACCCTCTAGACACGGAGCGTATGCACAGCTTTACTGTGAGTGACGCCAGGGGGGTTGGGGTCCCGGGACAGGAACGTTCGGAGCGCGATAGCGTCACCGCGGAACCGCGTACGCGTTACCCCGGGGGGCGACCCTCGGCCCCGTAAAGCTTGTACCACCATGGAGGTGAGGGTGTCCCAGATCGCAGGCGAGCCCGCGGCGAACCAGGACTTCGTGGAAGTCCGGCTGCCGGCTGCGGGTGCCTACCTGTCGGTGCTGCGGACGGCCACGGCCGGACTCGCGGCCCGCTTGGACTTCACCCTGGACGAGATCGAGGACCTGCGCATCGCCGTGGACGAGGCCTGCGCGATCCTGCTCCAGCAGGCCGTGCCCGGCTCCGTGCTGGGCTGTGTCTTCCGGCTCGTCGACGACTCGCTGGAGGTCACGGTCTCGGCGCCGACCACGGACGGTCACGCCCCCTCGCGGGACACCTTCGCCTGGACCGTGCTCTCGGCCCTCGCGGGCAAGGTCTCGTCCGCCGTCGACGAGGACAAGACCGTGTCGATCAGCCTCTACAAACAGCGCGGCGCGGGCCCTGGCCCGGCGTGAGGAACGGGGACGGTCCGGTGCGGGACGAAGAGCGCGGCACACGGGAGCTGCCGGCCGGGGACGGGGGTGCCCCCTGGCCGAGCACGGGTGACCTCCCCGGGGAGGCTCCCCGGGACGGTTCCCGGCGCATGGCGGACGGCATCGACGGCATCCCCGAGCAGGCCAGACCGCACCCGGAGGACGACTCCGCGCGCGCCGCAGACGACGGTGCCGCGCAGGGCGTACCGCCGGAGGACCCCGGCGGCGCCGGGTCCGCGGGGGCCAGGGCTCGGGGAAGGGCTACGGGCGGGACGATGAGCGAGCACGAGCGGTACGCCGAGGACGACGCGCCGGTCGCGAAGACCGTGCAGGCCGCACAGCCCGACCCGGCGGACCGCAGCGGGGCACGGGCTATGTTCGTCGAGCTGCGCAAGCTGAACGCGGGCAGTGCGGAGTACGCGGAGCTGCGCAACCAGCTGGTCCGGATGCACCTGCCGCTCGTGGAGCACCTGGCGCGCCGGTTCCGCAACCGCGGCGAGCCGCTGGACGACCTCACGCAGGTCGCCACGATCGGTCTGATCAAGTCCGTCGACCGGTTCGACCCGGAGCGCGGCGTGGAGTTCTCCACGTACGCCACCCCGACGGTGGTCGGCGAGATCAAGCGGCACTTCCGCGACAAGGGCTGGGCGGTCCGCGTGCCGCGCCGGCTCCAGGAGCTGCGGCTCGCGCTGACCACGGCGACGGCCGAGCTCTCCCAGCTGCACGGCCGCTCCCCCACGGTCCACGAGCTGGCCGAGAAGCTGGCGATCTCCGAGGAGGAGGTCCTGGAGGGACTGGAGTCCGCCAACGCGTACTCCACCCTGTCCCTGGACGTCCCCGACACCGACGACGAGTCCCCGGCGGTCGCCGACACCCTCGGCGCGGAGGACGAGGCGCTGGAGGGCGTGGAGTACCGGGAGTCGCTGAAGCCGCTGCTGGAGGACCTCCCGCCGCGGGAGAAGCGGATCCTGCTGCTGCGCTTCTTCGGGAACATGACCCAGTCGCAGATCGCGCAGGAGGTCGGCATCTCCCAGATGCACGTCTCCCGGCTGCTGGCCCGCACGCTGGCCCAGCTGCGGGAGAAGCTGCTCGTCGAGGAGTGAGCTACTCGGCGCGGCCCGGTCCCTTGATGCCGAGGGCCCGGGTCGTCTCGCCGTTGACGAGCAGCACCAGCGCCGCCACGGCGACGGCCGTGAGCGCGATACCCGCCGGGATGGCCACGCTGTCGGCGTGGATCAGGTTGTACGCGATCGGCAGCGCCATGAGCTGGGTGATCACCGCGGGGCCACGGCTCCAGCTGCGCCGCAGCAGCAGTCCGCGGGCGGCGAGCAGCGGCAGCAGCGCGAGGACGACCAGCGTGATGCCCAGGGTCACGGCCTGCTGCCGGTCGTCCGGCGAGCCGGCGACCCCGAGTACGAGCACCCATAGGCCACCACCTACCAGCGCGACACCCTCCAGTGCGGCCAGCAGCGCGGCGTACGTCAGCCGACGGGGGCGGGGGCCGGTGGTGTACTGGGCGGGGTTCTGCTCACTGCTCACCCCAGCAGGGTAGCCGGGGGCGATGCCAGGACGGACAGAACCCTCCACGGTGGAACCCCGGCGGCGCGGTACCGTGTCCAGGCTCACGTCCCCGCCTCTTACCTGATCCCTACCTCGGTATGGGCCCGGTACCCCCCAGTAGGTACGCTGCAGTCCATGCGTGCACTTCTCGTGGTCAACCCGGCAGCAACCACCACAAGCGCACGCAGGCGTGACGTGCTGATCCACGCGCTGGCGAGCGAGATGAAGCTGGAGGCGGTCACCACCGAGTACCGCGGGCACGCGCGCGACCTCGGCCGGCAGGCGGCGGACAGCGACGACATCGACCTCGTGGTGGCCCTCGGCGGCGACGGCACGGTCAACGAGGTCGTCAACGGCCTGCTGCACGCCGGCCCCGCCCTGGAGCGACTGCCCGGCCTCGCCGTCGTACCCGGCGGCTCCACGAACGTCTTCGCCCGCGCCCTGGGCCTGCCCAACGACCCGGTCGAGGCCACCGGCGCCCTGCTGGACGCGCTGCGGGAGAGCCGGGAGCGGGTCGTCGGTCTCGGGCTGGCCTCGGGCACGCCCGGCACCGAGGACGAGGCGGTCCCGGACCGCTGGTTCACCTTCAACGCCGGACTGGGATTCGACGCCGGCGTCGTCGGCCGGGTGGAGCAGCAGCGCGAGCGCGGGAAGAAGTCGACGCACGCCCTGTACGTACGTCAGGTGATCCGGCAGTACCTCGGTGAGCAGAACCGCCGGCACGGCTCGATCACGCTGGAGCGGCCCGGCGAGGACCCGATCGCCGATCTTGTGGTCGCCATAATCTCGAACACGTCCCCGTGGACGTATCTCGGCAATCGCCCGATGTACACGTCACCTAAGGCCTCGTTCGATACCGGCGTCGACGTGCTGGGTCTCAGCCGCCTGTCGACGGCCGCGGTTGCCCGGTATGGCACCCAGTTGCTCACTTCGTCCCCCGAGCGCGGACCCCATGGTCGACATGTCGTCTCGCTGCATGATCTGGATCAGTTCACCTTGCATTCGAAGGCGCCTCTGCCCCTGCAGATGGACGGTGACCACCTGGGACTGCGTACGAGCGTGACGTTCACAGGTGTACGCCGCGCACTGCGTGTGATTGTGTGAGCGGAACAGGCAAAAGTCCTTTCACTCGAACGTTTAGGCCAGGATCCACCCCATGGAAGTACGGCTGTGACCCAGTCGACACCGAGGAATCAAAAAAAACTTTCCGGAAGGGGTTGTATCCGTCGCTGAGGTTTGCGAGTCTCTACGTGGCGATCGGGACGGCCCGCAACACCGGCCTCCACTGATCACCGGAACCCCTCTTCAAACCAAGGACCACGCCGGGGAAGACTCGGCGGTCGGCCCTTCACTTGTTGAGGGATTCGTGAAAGCGTTCACATTCACAAGCAACCTGTACGTCATACGTTCAGAGAACCTAGGAGAGGTAGCAGCCATGGACTGGCGTCACAACGCCGTTTGCCGCGAGGAAGACCCCGAGCTCTTCTTCCCCATCGGCAACACCGGTCCTGCGCTGCTGCAGATCGAGGAAGCCAAGGCCGTCTGCCGTCGCTGCCCGGTGATCGAGCAGTGTCTGCAGTGGGCGCTCGAGTCCGGCCAGGACTCCGGCGTCTGGGGTGGTCTCAGCGAGGACGAGCGCCGCGCCATGAAGCGCCGCGCCGCCCGCAACCGGGCCCGTCAGGCCTCCGCCTGACATACCCACCCCTGCTGACAGCCTGAGCTTGGCGGCGCGTGCAGCACGCACGCATCTCCCGCCCCCGAGCCGCAGCGCGCAGTATCCCCCGATGCGCTTAGCGACAACGCAGAGCAGCAACGAGCACGAGCCTCGGACCAACGACGGTCCGGGGCTTTTTGCTGTCCCGCAACCGGCTCCCGCGGTACGGCGATGCGGCTGCTACTTCTGCGCCCGCACCGGAATGTCGAGGATCACCCTGGTCCCCCGGCCCGGCGCCGGGACCATGTCGAAGGAGCCGCCCAACTCCCCCTCCACCAGCGTCCGTACGATCTGCAGCCCCAGGTTGCCCGAGCGGTGCGGGTCGAAGCCCTCGGGCAGGCCGATCCCGTCGTCCTGGACCGTGACGAGAAGCCGGGCCTCCTTCGTCGTACCGCCCCGGACCGCCGAGACCTCGACCGTGCCGGTGTCGCCCTCGCGGAACCCGTGCTCCAGCGCGTTCTGCAGGATCTCGGTGAGGACCATCGACAGCGGGGTGGCCACCTCGGCGTCGAGGATCCCGAACCGTCCGCTGCGCCGGCCGGTCACCTTGCCCGGCGAGATCTCGGCGACCATCGCCAGCACGCGGTCGGCGATGTCGTCGAACTCCACCCGCTCATCCAGGTTCTGAGACAGCGTCTCATGCACGATGGCGATGGATCCGACCCGGCGGACGGCCTCCTCCAGGGCCTCCCGGCCGCGCTCGGACTCGATGCGCCGGGCCTGCAGCCGCAGCAGCGCGGCGACCGTCTGGAGGTTGTTCTTCACCCGGTGGTGGATCTCCCGGATGGTCGCGTCCTTGGTGATCAACTCCCGCTCGCGGCGCCGTAGTTCGGTGACGTCCCGGCACAGCACCAGCGAACCGATCCGGGTGCCCTTGGGCTTGAGCGGGATGGCCCGGAACTGGATCACCCCGTCGTTGGCCTCGATCTCGAACTCGCGCGGCGCCCAGCCGCTGGCCACCTTGGCGAGCGCCTCGTCGACCGGCCCCCGGGTCGGGGCGAGTTCGGCGGTGGTCTGCCCGAGGTGCTGGCCGACCAGGTCGGCGGCGAGGCCGAGGCGGTGGTAGGCGGACAGCGCGTTCGGGGAGGCGTACTGCACGAGGCCGTCCGCGTCCAGCCGGATCAGGCCGTCGCCGACGCGCGGCGAGGCGTCCATGTCGACCTGCTGGTCGGGGAAGGGGAACGATCCTGCCGCGATCATCTGCGCGAGGTCCGAGGCGCTCTGGAGGTAGGTGAGCTCCAGACGGCTCGGGGTGCGGACCGTGAGCAGGTTGGTGTTGCGGGCGATCACCCCGAGGACGCGGCCCTCGCGGCGCACGGGGATGGACTCGACCCGTACGGGGACCTCTTCGCGCCACTCCGGGTCGCCCTCGCGCACGATCCGGCCCTCGTCCAGCGCCGCGTCCAGCATGGGCCGCCGGCCGCGCGGGACCAGGTGGCCGACCATGTCGTCCTGGTAGGAGGTGGGGCCGGTGTTGGGGCGCATCTGGGCGACGGAGACGTACCGGGTGCCGTCCCGGGTGGGGACCCACAGGACCAGGTCCGCGAAGGAGAGGTCGGAGAGCAGCTGCCACTCCGAGACCAGCAGATGGAGCCACTCGAGGTCGGAGTCGTCGAGGGCGGTGTGCTGGCGGACCAGTTCGTTCATGGAGGGCACGTCTGCGAGCGTACCCGGACGTGTGAAGGTGGCCGAAAACCAGCCGCGAGCGGGCTCTGGAACACCCGCGGGCCGCGGCGCCTGGAAGGGACCCTCAACCCTCCCGGCACCGCAGCCCGGAGCATCATCGGCCGCGGGGTGTGCGGTCCCGGTCGGCCGAAGGTCGAGGAGCCGGGGCAGTCAGGGCAGAGAGCTCCGGTTCCTCGATCCGCCTTCCTGTGCGGGGAAGGCGGAGGCTTGTTCAGTTGGATGTCCATTTCGATTCTGGACTAGACCACAACCGTATGTCCATGGTGTTGTCGGCACGCACGAAGTCAGGTGCACGACACGGATGACACCCGATGCCACGCAGCCTAGCCCGCGCGGGTCACCCTTGGGGCCAGATGGACAGGGCAATTTCCGCGAGTGCTTCCAGTTCCGTACGGCTCGCTCCGTCGCGCGCCTGCTGGGACATGCCCTGGATCATGGCCGCGGTGTGCCGGGCGAGGGCGGCGGCGTCGGTGCCCGCCGGGAGCCGTCCCGCCGCGACGTCCGCCCGGATCCGTGACTCGACGGCGGCGATGTTCGCGTTGCGCCGCTCGCGCAGCGCCCCTGCCACCTCGGGACTGGTGCAGTTGGTGGCGGCGTGCACGACCAGGCAGCCGTGGGGATGGGCGGGGTCGGTGTACTCGGCGGCGGCCTCGCGCAGCATGCGCCCGACGGCGGCGCGGGCGGTGGGCTCCTCCGCGAGGGCCCGCTCACCGAAGGCGCCGTAGGTGTCGGTGTAGAGCCGCACGACCTCCTCGAACAACGTCCGCTTGTCGCCGAAGGCCGCATACAGGCTCGGGGCGCCGATGCCCATGATCCGGGTGAGGTCGGCTACCGAGGTGGCCTCGTAGCCGTGTTCCCAGAAGGCCATGAGCGCCTTCTCCAGGGCGGTGGCACGATCGAAGGAGCGAGGGCGGCCACGCGATCTGGAGATCACCATGGAGCCATTTTATAGCGGACCTTAGAGAAATGCGGAGGCAGTCCGCGACGGACCCGGTTCTGTTAGATTGGTCTAAACCACATAGACGTCCAGAGCCCACTTCAGAACGGCAGGCCCAGCGTGGAAGTTGTCATCGTTCCGGACGCCGCGGCGGGCGGCGAGCTCATCGCCGAGGCCATGGCACAGCTGCTGCGACGCAAGCCCGACGCCCTGCTCGGCGTGGCCACCGGCTCGACCCCGCTGCCCGTCTACCAGGCGCTGGCCGCGAAGGTGCGCTCCGGCGCCGTGGACACCTCGCGGGCCCGCATAGCCCAGCTCGACGAGTACGTGGGACTGCCCGCCGACCACCCCGAGTCCTACCGCTCCGTGCTGCGCCGGGAGGTCCTTCAGCCGCTCGGCATCGGCATGGACAAGTTCCTCGGGCCCGACGGCACGGCCGACGACATCCGGGCGGCCTGCGCGGCGTACGACCGCGCGCTCGCCGAGGCCGGCGGGGTGGACCTGCAGCTGCTGGGCATCGGCACCGACGGGCACATCGGGTTCAACGAGCCCTGCTCGTCGCTGGCCTCGCGCACCCGGATCAAGACACTGACCGAGCAGACCCGCGTCGACAACGCCCGCTTCTTCGAGGGCGACATCGAGCAGGTGCCGCACCACGTCGTCACCCAGGGCATCGGCACCATCCTGGAGGCCCGCCACCTGGTGCTGCTGGCGACCGGCGAGGGCAAGGCGGACGCGGTCGCCGCGACCGTCGAGGGCCCGGTCGCGGCCGTCTGCCCGGCCTCCGCGCTCCAGCTGCACCCGCACGCCACGGTGGTCGCCGACGAGGCGGCGGCGTCCAAGCTGAAGCTGGCCGACTACTTCCGGCACACGTACGCGGGCAAGCCGGACTGGCAGGGGATCTGACGCCGCCCGCCCGCGCCCGATGGACTAGACCAACCCCGGTCACCACTGTATATAGAGGAGATCACGGAGCGTGCGGGTGGAGTCCTGACAGAAGAACCCGTGCCACGATGTGAACCGTGGCCGATGTCAGTCGGTCGCTTTCGGCATCCGGAGCCGGGAAGGCAGAGCATGACCACCGACGTCAGCAGTGCGGAGAACGAGGCCGGGACGACCGTCCGTACGGCGCGCGTGCCCAAGTACTACCGCCTGAAGAAGCACCTGCTCGACATGACGGAGACCCAGGCGCCGGGCACGCCGGTCCCGCCCGAGCGCACGCTGGCGGCCGAGTTCGACACCTCCCGCACCACCGTCCGCCAGGCCCTGCAGGAACTGGTGGTCGAGGGGCGCCTGGAACGCATCCAGGGCAAGGGCACCTTCGTCGCCAAGCCCAAGGTCTCCCAGGCGCTCCAGCTCACCTCCTACACCGAGGACATGCGCGCCCAGGGCCTGGAGCCCACCTCGCAGCTGCTGGACGTCGGCTACATCACCGCCGACGACCGGCTCGCCGAGCTGCTCGACATCGCCGCCGGCGGACGGGTGCTGCGCATCGAGCGGCTGCGCATGGCCAACGGCGAGCCGATGGCCATCGAGACCACCCACCTGAGCGCCAAGCGCTTCCCGGCGCTGCGCCGCTCCCTGGTGAAGTACACGTCCCTCTACACCGCGCTCGCCGAGGTCTACGACGTCCACCTCGCCGAGGCCGAGGAGACCATCGAGACCTCGCTGGCCACCCCGCGCGAGGCGGGCCTGCTCGGCACCGACGTGGGCCTGCCGATGCTGATGCTCTCCCGCCACTCCCTGGACCACGAGGGCAAGCCGGTGGAGTGGGTGCGGTCGGTGTACCGCGGCGACCGCTACAAGTTCGTGGCGAGGCTCAAGCGGCCTGCGGAGTAGAAGCCCAAGCGGCCTGCGGAGCAAGGCGGGTGGGACCTGTGGACGTTCGCTGAATCGACATACCGATATGCGGACGAGGTCTTCCGCTTCCATGACACCGTCACCTAGATTGCCTGCGCATTACACAGGTGATCAGCGAGGGGACGGAGAGCCGTGGCATGTCCGAAACGCCTGAAGTGAGACCCCCGGTCGTCACACCGGTACGGGTGATCATCGCCCTGTGTCTGGTCGCGCCCTTCGTGGCGATGCTCTGGGTCGGCTCCTACGCCAAGACGGACCCCGCCTTCATCGGGATCCCGTTCTTCTACTGGTACCAGATGCTCTGGGTGCTGATCTCGACGGCGCTCACCATGACGGCCCACCAGCTCTGGAAGCGCGACCAGCGCTCCCGCGCCTCCCAGAAGGGCGGTGAGGCGCAGTGAAGAACGGCGTCAACGGCGTCGCGCTCGGCGTCTTCATCTTCTTCTTCCTGGCCGTCACGGTCATGGGCTTCCTCGCCGCGCGCTGGCGCAAGGCCGAGAACGAGCACTCCCTGGACGAATGGGGCCTGGGCGGGCGGTCGTTCGGCACCTGGATCACCTGGTTCCTGCTCGGCGGCGACCTGTACACGGCGTACACCTTCGTCGCCGTACCGGCGGCGATCTACGCGGCGGGCGCGGCCGGCTTCTTCGCGGTGCCGTACACGATCCTGGTCTACCCGCTGATCTTCACCTTCCTGCCCCGCCTGTGGTCGGTCAGCCACCGCCACGGGTACGTCACCACGTCCGACTTCGTCCGGGGCCGCTTCGGCTCCAAGGGGCTGTCGCTGGCGGTGGCGCTGACCGGCATCCTGGCGACGATGCCGTACATCGCGCTGCAGCTCGTCGGCATCCAGGCGGTACTGGACGTGATGGGCGTCGGCGGCGACAGCAGCACCAACTGGTTCGTGCGGGACCTGCCCCTGCTGATCGCCTTCGGCGTCCTGGCGGCGTACACCTACTCCTCCGGCCTGCGGGCCCCCGCCCTGATCGCCTTCGTCAAGGACGCGCTGATCTACATCGTCATCGCGGTGGCGATCATCTACATCCCGATCAAGCTGGGCGGCTTCGACGACGTCTTCGCCAAGGCGGCCCACGCGTTCAGCCAGGTCAACCCGGCCACGGGCAAGCCCCGCGGGGCGCTCGTGCCGCCGGCGGCAGGCCAGTGGACCTACGCCACCCTGGCCCTGGGCTCCGCCCTCGCGCTCTTCATGTACCCGCACTCGATCACCGCGACCCTGTCCTCCAAGAGCCGTGAGGTGATCCGCCGCAACACCACGATCCTGCCGCTGTACTCCCTGATGCTCGGCCTGCTGGCCCTGCTGGGCTTCATGGCGATCGCGGCCGGAGTGAAGGTCAGGAACGGCCAGTTGGCGATCCCGCAGCTGTTCGAGGACATGTTCCCGAGCTGGTTCGCGGGCGTCGCCTTCGCGGCGATCGGCATCGGCGCGCTGGTCCCGGCGGCCATCATGTCCATCGCCGCCGCCAACCTCTTCACCCGCAACATCTACAAGGACTTCATCAAGCCGGACGCGACGCCGAAGCAGGAGGCGCAGGTCTCCAAGTTCGTCTCGCTGCTGGTGAAGGTCGGCGCGCTGGTCTTCGTCCTCACCATGGACAAGACGGTCGCGATCAACTTCCAGCTGCTGGGCGGCATCTGGATCCTGCAGACCTTCCCGGCCCTGGTCGGCGGCCTGTTCACCCGCTGGTTCCACCGCTGGGCCCTGCTCGCCGGCTGGGCGGTCGGCATGGTGTACGGCACGGTCGCCGCGTACGGCGTCGCCTCCCCGACCCAGAAGCACTTCGGCGGCTCGGCGAAGGAGATCCCCGGCCTCGGCGAGATCGGCTACATCGGCCTCACGGCGTTCGTCCTCAACGTCGTGGTCACGGTGGTCCTCACCTTCGTCCTGAAGGCCGTGAAGGCCCCCGAGGGCGTCGACGAGACCAGTCCGGAGGACTACACGGCGGACGCGGGAGACCCCGGGGTCCAGGTGGAGCTGCCACCGGCCACTGCGGGTGCCGGTCACTGAGCGACTGCCGTACGACGGGCCGCCGGAGGAAACTCCGGCGGCCCGTTGTCGTACCCGTCCGGCAGACTCGGTGCCATGGACATCGTGATCCGGCGTGCCGCCCCCGACGAGTACGACGCCCTCGGCGAGATCACCGCCCAGGCCTACCTCCAGGACGGCCTCCTCGACTTCGGGGAGAACGACGCCTACCTCGACGAGCTGCGCGACGTCTGCGGCAGAGCGGCCTCGGCCGACGTGCTCGCAGCCATACGGAATGACACCCTCCTCGGCGGGGTCACCTTCGTGCCGTCCCCCGGGCCGATGGCCGACATCGCCCGCCCCGGAGAGGCCGAGATGCGGATGCTGGCGGTAGCCCACGTGGCGCGCGGCCAGGGCGCCGGGGAGGCCCTCGTGCGGGCCTGTATCGACCGTGCACGGGCCATCGAGGGCTGCCGGGCCATCGTGCTGTCGACCCAGCGCACCATGCACGCCGCCCACCGCATCTACGAACGACTGGGTTTCGTTCGCACACCCGAGCGGGACTGGAATCCGCTGCCCGAGCAGCTCGACCTCACTCTCCTCACCTACGAGTTGACGCTGTGACACCGCCACGACACAACATCTGGGGGTGACACGACAGCCCGGCACTAGATGTATGCTCATCCTCGCTGTCGCCGCAGGGGAATCCGGTGCGAATCCGGAACTGTCCCGCAACGGTGTACTTGTGCATGTCCGTTCCCGCAAACGCCGTGCACAGGAGTCAGTCCGAGGACCTGCCGGCAGCGTGCGCCCGGCCGTCCGGCCCGGGTGACTTCCGACGTCCGGGCCTCGTGGAATGGGCCGGTGGACGCGACGCCGTGTGCGCTCGTGGCTGCCGCCTGCCCTCCGCAAGGCCCCCGTGCCGAGCGAGGGAGAGCCCCACGTGACCATCGCGCCAGCAGACCCGGCTTCAGCCGACGGCGTTTCAGCCACCGGCCTGGAGACCGACGGTCCCGGTACCGCGCTGCTGCGGACCCTGACCGAGCTGACCGCCGACCTGCCCGACGCCGACCCCGGCCGGGTCGCCGCCGCCGCGCTGCGCGGCCGGTCGGCGAAGGCCGACGAGGCGGAGTTGCGCGAGCTGGCCACGGAGGCCGCGGCCGGGCTCATCTCCGAGGACCCCGCGTACTCCCGGCTGGCCGCCCGGCTGCTGACCCTCTCCATCCGCGCCGAGGCCGCCTCGCAGGGCGTGTCGTCCTTCACCGGGTCGGTGGCCGTGGGGCACCGCGAGGGGCTCATCGCCGACCGCACCGCCGAGTTCGTACGGCTGCACGCCGAGCGGCTCGACGCGCTGGTCGACCGTGGGGCCGACGACCGCTTCGGCTACTTCGGCCTGCGCACCCTGCACAGCCGCTACCTTCTCCGGCACCCGATCACCCGCAAGGTCATCGAGACGCCCCAGCACTTCATGCTGCGGGTCGCGAGCGGCCTGGCCGAGGACGACACGGCCCGTTCCGTGGACGAAGTGGCCGCGCTCTACGGGCTCATGAGCCGCCTCGACTACCTCCCGTCCTCCCCCACGCTCTTCAACTCCGGCACGCGCCACCCGCAGATGTCGTCCTGCTACCTCCTCGACTCCCCGCTGGACGAGCTGGACTCCATCTACGACCGCTACCACCAGGTGGCCCGGCTCTCCAAGCACGCCGGCGGCATCGGTCTGTCGTACTCCCGGATCCGCAGCCGCGGTTCGCTGATCCGCGGCACCAACGGGCACTCCAACGGCATCGTGCCGTTCCTGAAGACCCTGGACGCCTCGGTGGCCGCCGTGAACCAGGGCGGCCGGCGCAAGGGCGCCGCGGCCGTCTACCTGGAGACCTGGCACTCCGACATCGAGGAGTTCCTGGAACTGCGGGACAACACCGGTGAGGACGCGCGCCGCACGCACAACCTGAACCTCGCGCACTGGGTCCCGGACGAGTTCATGCGCCGGGTGGGCGCCGACGGGCAGTGGTCGCTGTTCTCCCCGGCGGACGTGCCGGAGCTGGTCGACCTGTGGGGCGAGGAGTTCGACGCCGCCTACCGCAAGGCCGAGCAGGCGGGCCTGGCGAAGAAGACCATGCCGGCGCGTGAGCTGTACGGCCGGATGATGCGCACCCTCGCGCAGACCGGCAACGGCTGGATGACCTTCAAGGACGCCGCCAACCGCACCGCCAACCAGACGGCCCTGCCGGGGCACGTCGTCCACTCCTCCAACCTCTGCACGGAGATCCTGGAGGTCACGGACGACGGGGAGACAGCGGTCTGCAACCTGGGGTCCGTGAACCTCGGTGCCTTTGTCGACACGGCGACCGGGGACATCGACTGGGCGCGGCTGGACGACACCGTCCGCACCGCCGTCACCTTCCTCGACCGCGTGGTCGACATCAACTTCTACCCGACCGAGCAGGCGGGACGGTCGAACGCCAAGTGGCGCCCCGTCGGCCTCGGCGCGATGGGTCTGCAGGACGTCTTCTTCAAGCTGCGCCTGCCCTTCGACTCACCTCAGGCCAAGGCCCTGTCCACCCGGATCGCCGAGCGGATCATGCTCGCCGCGTACGAGGCCTCCGCCGACCTCGCCGAGCGCAGCGGCCCGCTGCCGGCCTGGGAGAAGACCCGTACCGCCCGGGGCGTGCTGCATCCCGACCACTACGGCGTCGAACTGACCTGGCCGGAGCGGTGGGAGGCGCTGCGGAGCCGGATCGCCGAGGTCGGCCTGCGCAACTCCCTGCTGCTGGCCATCGCGCCCACCGCCACCATCGCCTCCATCGCGGGCGTGTACGAGTGCATCGAGCCGCAGGTGTCGAACCTGTTCAAGCGCGAGACGCTGTCCGGGGAGTTCCTGCAGGTCAACTCCTACCTGGTGCAGGACCTGAAGAACCTCGGCGTGTGGGACGCCCGCACCCGGGAGGCGCTGCGGGACAGCAACGGCTCGGTGCAGGGCTTCGCCTGGATCCCCGAGGACGTGCGCGCGCTGTACCGCACGGCATGGGAGATCCCGCAGCGCGGGCTGATCGACATGGCCGCCGCCCGCACTCCCTTCCTGGACCAGTCCCAGTCCCTGAACCTCTTCATGGAGACGCCGACCATCGGCAAGCTCTCCTCGATGTACGCGTACGCCTGGAAGTCCGGGCTGAAGACGACGTACTACCTGCGCTCCCGCCCGGCGACCCGCATCGCCCGCGCGGCCCGGGCGCAGACCCCCGCCACCATCCCCGTCCAGCAGGTCGCCGACCCCGACGCGGTCGCCTGCTCCCTGGAAAACCCCGAGTCCTGCGAGGCCTGCCAGTAATGACCCGTAACGCCAACCTTCTCGACCCGGGCTTCGAACTCACCCTGCGCCCCATGCGCTACCCGGACTTCTACGAGCGCTACCGGGACGCGATCAAGAACACCTGGCACGTGGAGGAGGTCGACCTCCACTCGGACGTCGCCGACCTCGCGAAGCTGACGCCCGAGGAGCAGCACCTGATCGGCCGTCTGGTCGCCTTCTTCGCGACCGGTGACTCGATCGTCGCCAACAACCTGGTGCTGACGCTGTACAAGCACATCAACTCCCCCGAGGCGCGGCTCTACCTGAGCCGTCAGCTCTTCGAGGAGGCCGTGCACGTCCAGTTCTATCTGACGCTCCTGGACACCTACCTGCCCGACCCGGACGACCGCGCGGCGGCCTTCGCGGCCGTGGAGAACATCCCCTCCATCCGCGAGAAGGCGCAGTTCTGCTTCAAGTGGATCAACGAGGTGGAGAAGCTGGAGCGGCTGGAGACGAAGGCCGACCGCCGGCGCTTCCTGCTCAACCTGATCTGCTTCGCCGCCTGCATCGAGGGCCTGTTCTTCTACGGCGCCTTCGCCTACGTCTACTGGTTCCGCAGCCGGGGCCTGCTGCACGGTCTCGCCACCGGCACCAACTGGGTGTTCCGCGACGAGACGATGCACATGTCCTTCGCCTTCGACGTGGTCGACACGGTCCGCAAGGAGGAGCCGGACCTGTTCGACGGCGAGCTGGGGCAGCAGGTCACCGACATGCTGAAGGAGGCCGTCGAGGCCGAGCTGCAGTTCGCGCGTGACCTGTGCGGGGACGGCCTGCCGGGCATGAACACCGAGTCAATGCGGCAGTACCTGGAGTGCGTCGCCGACCAGCGTCTCGTCCGACTCGGCTTCGCGCCGGTGTACGGCTCGGAGAACCCCTTCTCCTTCATGGAGCTGCAGGGCGTACAGGAACTGACGAACTTCTTCGAGCGCCGCCCGTCGGCGTACCAGGTCGCGGTCGAGGGCACCGTCGACCTGGACGAGGACTTCTGAGCACCTGACCTCTGAGCACTTCCGAGCACCTACCGGCGCGCGATCCGGGGCCGCTGAGCCACCTGAGCGCGCGCCGGTACCAGCTGTGCTACCAGGGCATCGGCCGCAGCAGCAGGTTGTGGGGGCGGAGCGTGATGCCCACACGGGTGGTGTCGTTCGACCCCGCGACCTGCTCGAAGCGGTACTTCGCCGAGATCGCCGCGGTGATCAGGCTCAGCTGGGTCATGGAGAAGTGGTCGCTGGGGCACTTGCGGTTGCCGACGCTGAAGGGGCTCATGGCGTACTTCGGCACCTGCTTGGCCCGCTCCGGCAGCCACCGGTCCGGGTCGAAGTCGAGGTGGCGGTCGTAGGAGCGGGCGTCGCGCTGGATCGCGTACGGGCTGTAGACGATGTCCGCCCCGGCCGGAATACGATAGTCACCGAGTGCGGTGTCGGTCACCGCACGCCGCGTCAGAATCCATACGGCCGGCCTGAGCCGCATGGCCTCGACGACGACATTGTTGGTGTGCGTGAGTGCGCGGACGTGTTGGAATCCGACCGGCCGGCCGCCGGTCACGGATTCCACCTCGGTCCGTACCCTCTCGGCGTGTTCCGGATGTTCCGCGAGGACCTGGAGCAGCCACATGATCGTGGACGCCACTGTTTCGCTGCCGGGGGTGAGTATCGCGACGACCTGGTCGTGGATCTCCTGTTCCCCGATGGGGTCGCCATTGTCGTCCTTTGCCTCCAGCAATGCCGTCAGCAAATCGTCCGGCTTTTGACCAGATGCCCTCCGCTCGGCGACGATCTCGTCCACCAGCAGATGCAAATCGGCCAGCGCCCGGTTGAATTCGCGGTTGGCCGGAAACGGCAGCCGGTACAGCGGCCCGAGCGGGATGACCATCCGCCGGTACATGCCGCGGAAGACGGTGGCGAGGTCGGCGCTGAGCCGCTCGGCGCGCTCGTCCATGTACTCGCCGCGCAGCAGGCAGCGGGCGGCGATGCGGACGGCCACCCGGAAGGACTCCGAGGTGCAGTCGACGGTCTCGCCGGGCCGCCAGCGCTCGGTCAGCGCGTGCGCCTCCTCCTCCATGACCGGCCCGTGGTTCGGGATCGCGTCCAGCCGGAACGCGGGCTGGATGGTGCGCCGTTGACGCCGGTGCCGGGGGCCGTTGGCGGTGGCCACGCCCTCCTTGCCGAGCAGCCCTTCGAGGGACTCCCACAGGGGTCCGTCGATCTTGAAGTCGGGGTTGAGCGCGAGCGCGCCGGTGAGCTCCGGGGTGGTGACGGCGTACACCGTCTTGGGGCCGAGCTTGAGGCGTACGACGTCGCCGTGCTCGCGGAGCCGGGACATGAAGGCGAGCGGGTCGCGGACCAGCTTCAGGCCGTGGCCGAGGCCCGGGACGGCGCCCCCGGCCAGGGGCGGCTCACGCAGTTCGGTCGCCTCGCCGGCCCCGGGGGCCACGGGCTTCACAGACTCGACGGTCATTTCTCACCTTCCGCTTCGTTGGTGACGTACGGGGGCGTGGACCGGTCGTCCCAGGTGTCGACCATGTACCGGCCGGACTCGTGGTGGAACCAGTAGACGGAGCTGAACCAGTTCCGCATATTGCCGACGCAGGCGCGCACCGCGGCGCTCAGCTCCTTTCCGTGGACCGTGCCGTCGGCAAGGCCGTCGGCGAACCGCAGGGCCTCCTGCTCGGCCTCGACGAATTCGGTGATGCAGTTCTCGACGCGCCGCCTGACTTCGTCCACCGATTCCTCGAGAGTCAGTCCCTCATGGGTGATGAGACTGATTCCGAGATTGTGGACCTCGTCGCCGGCTATTTCCTTCGGCAGTGAGCACAGGTCGTTGTACCAGGCGGCGAATTCCTGGCTGAGCAGGGCGGCCCGGCGATAGACCGGGTTCTTCCGCACGGAATCCGGGAGTTCACGCCCGGCGCTCGGCTCCAGCAGGTCCGTCCATATCCAGTGCGCGAAGGTGTGCCGGCGCAGGGCGAGGTATTCCTCGACGCCGGGTATGTATCCCGTGGTGCGGTTGCGGAACTCGCGGTCGTAGGCCTCGATGACCGCGTGGAAGTGCCGGGCGAACCGCTGGTTCCAGGTGCGCGGCAGGAAGCCGTAGAGCCGCAGCACGCCGTCCGCGAACCCGGCGACCAGCGGGTCCGGGTGGTGCAGATGGTGCCGGGGTGCGTCGAGGGCCGCGTGCAGGCGGTACCTCAGCCGCCGCCAGTCCCCCGCCCGGCCGTGCACGACACAGCGGTCGTGCCGGTCGTCCCAGACGAAGAACCACGCACTGTAGTCGGCGATGGCCTGCAGGACCTCGTCGGGGGCGCCGAGGTAGTACCCCGCCATGAGGTCGGTGTAGCACAGTCCGTCGGCATATTCCTGCACCTTGTCCGCCGGCATGAGCCTTTTTTCCAGCAGCCACAGCCGCGTCTTCGCCTGTAGTCGCGGCCAATACGGGTGCAGTTGCCGAGGAAAGGCGGACTCGATCACCGGCAGTGCCAGTGAGGGTGGTACTACGACCGCCGTTGGCGTCGCTGTGGTGCCGTGTGGGAAAGCATGCACGTACAAACCCCTCTCCGCCGCCAGGAGCGCCCGCCCTCCCGTCGTGCCGGGCGTGCGCCGTTGCGTATCCCCGCACTTACATTCAGCACCACAACTGACCGTCATGGGAACGGATTTGCTCCACTCACCACCCCGGGATGCCGAGAATCCCCCCATGTGTGACCGATTAAGGATCATTAAGAGGGCAGAAGGGATCGGTTGTACGACGCACGGACGAGCGAGGCCGCTCGTGCGAAGGGCGCCCAACCGGGGGTGATCCCGGCCGGGCGCCCCAACGTCCCGGTGTCGGCTAGTCGTTGGCGACGACCGGATAACGTGGCTCGTTCTCGGCCATCTGCCGCAGCGCGTCCTTGCGGTCCCGCTTGGACAGCCGGTCGATGTACAGGTAGCCGTAGAGGTGGTCGGTCTCGTGCTGCAAACACCGTGCGAAGTAGCCGGTGCCGCGGACCCGGACCGGGTTGCCCCGCTCGTCCTGGCCGGTCACCTCGGCGTAGTCGGGCCGGGCGAGCGGCGCGTACGCCGTCGGCACGGACAGGCAGCCCTCGTTGCTGTCGTCCAGCCGGCGCCGGTCGGCCGGCAGCTCGACCAGCTTCGGGTTGCACACCACGCCGGTGTGCCGGACGCCCTCGTCGTCCGGGCAGTCGTAGACGAAGACCTTCAGGTCGACACCGATCTGGTTGGCGGCCAGGCCCACGCCCTCGGCGGTGCGCTGGCTGGCGAACATGTCGGCGACGAGTTGCTGCAGCTCCTCGCCGAACTCGGTGACGTCCTTGCACTCCTTGTGCAGCACCGGGTTGCCGACGACCGTGATCGGCCGCGAGGTCCCGCGCTCCCGCCAGGCCTTCTCGCGCTCCTCGCAGTCCTCCGTGTCGACGACGTACCCCTCGTCGTCCACGGGGAGCACGCCCGCGTGCTGCTGATCGGTGTCCTGCTGCGCCATGACCGCCGTACGCCTTCCTGCAAACCTGGGAAAAGTCTCGGGTACAGCCTAAAGGCGGCAGGTCACCGGCGGCTCAGCAAACCTCTTCGAGATCCCGCCAGTCCCGCGAGTCCGGGCTGTCCGCGACCCACCCGTCCAGCAGCCCCCGCACCAGCGAAGCCGGCGCGGCCACCCCGCACTCCCGCTCCGGCACCCACAGCTGCCCGTCCGTGCGATGGCCCAGAGGCCCGGGATGACCGGGCTCGCTGTGATCATGCGGGTCCAGGTGGACCCCCTCGCCCTCGTCCGACGGCATCCGCGACTCCGAGCACATCCGGCACAGCAGCCGCACCGAGGAGGACCAGTCCTCCGCGGCGAACCCGGCGTCGGCGGCGAGCTGCTCCAGCGCGTCCCGGTCCGCCTCCGTGGCCGCCTCCAGCAGGACCACCCAGGTCGGCACGGGCGAGGGGGCCCACAGCTCGATCTCGTCGAAGACCGGGTAGGCGTGCCCGGTGGACGTCGTGCGCTCCCCGTGCGGGACCCCGTCGTGCAGCACGACCTCGCCCCAGCGCCGTCCGGACGAGGGCAGCGGGATGGACAGCACCTCGATCCGCGCCGGGTCCAGCCTGCGGCCCCACACGACCTCGGCCTCGCCCTCCGGGGAGAGCCGTACGGCCGCGCTGCCCAGCTCCATGCCGACCGGTTCCCCGGCCACGGCGGCGCCGCCGGGCACCTTCAGCCCGTACGCCTGCCAGGCGCGGCGGGCCAGCGGCCAGTCCTGCAGCGCGGTCGCGGCGATGCCGACGTTCCACCAGTCGGGCGCGCCGGCCTCCCGGTCCAGCAGGGCCACCGCCCGCAGTCCGGCCGCGCGGGCCTGCTCCCAGTCGTGCCGGAACTTGTGCAGCAGGGCGAGGTTGAACCAGGACTCCGAGAGCCAGGGCTCCAGGTCGGCGGCTCGTGTCAGCAGCTCTCCCGCGTCCTCGTACCGGCCGTCGCCGATCAGCGTGAACGCGCGGTCGGTGGCCTGCCGCCAGGAGGCGGAGGGCCGGTGCCGTCCCTTGCCGAAGATCCTCACGATTCCCGCCTGCCAGTTCCAGTTCCACACCATGGGCTGGCTTGTGCCCCCGGACACCCTCTCCCTCGCATCCAACCACGTACGGCGGGAAAGGCGCTCATTACCCATGGGTTACCCAGCCGCGAGCGGGGTCAGACAGTGCGGTGCGTCTCTCGCCCGCCACCTGCGCGCTCTCCCGCCAGGTCCGCGGCCTGGCCAGCACCCGGGCGAGGGACTCCACCACCTGGGGGGCGTAGTCGCCGGCGGCGCCGAGGCGCAGTTCCTCCAGCGCCCGCAGGGGTCCCTCCGGGCCGGCGTCCCGGGCCTTCTCCTCGTAGGCGTTCACGGCCCGGATGATCCGGGCGGCGAGGGGCTGTTCGCGGTAGGGGTCCGCCTGCCGCTCCACCATCACGGCGACGGCCGCGGACACCCCGGTCTGCCGCACGACCGCCCCGCCGAGCAGCGCGATCCGCCGTTGCTCCGCGAGGGGCAGCGAGGCGGTGGCCCCGGCCGGGACCGGGTCGACCAGGCTGAGCTGGCCGATGTCGTGCATGAGGGCCGCGTACTCCAGGACGGTCAGTTCGCTCCCGGCGAGGCCGAGGTCCCGGCCCACGGCGAGGCTGAGCGCGGCCACGCGGCGGGCGTGCCCGGCGGGGGTGCAGCCGGCTATCTCGGTGGCGCGGGCGAGGGAGGCGATGGTCTGCCGGTAGGTGGCGCGCACGGCCGCGTACCGGCGCAGGGACACCTGGGTGAGCAGCAGGGGCAGACAGAACACGGGCAGCGCCCACAGCCCGGCGACGGCGACCCCGAGCGCCATCACCGCGCCGGTCGCGCAGACGGCGGAGCCGATGCCGAGCAGCCGGCGCAGCTCCTCCCTGAGCAGCGGGCCGAACGGCCAGCGGGTGCGGGAGCGGGCGAGGGCGGCGGCCAGGACGGCGTCGCACAGGGCGGTGAGGCAGAGCAGGGCGACGAGGAGGAGGGCGTGGGCCGGACCGCTCAAGGAGCCGAACTCGCCCTTGCCGGACAGGGGTTGGAAGCAGACCGCGGCGAAGCCGACGGTGAGCACCCGGCGGGCCAGATGGTCGAGGGTGGGGGTGCGTCCGTGCCAGATGTGCGGGACGGCGCCGAGCAGGGCGGCGGCGAGGACCACGGTGACGACCTGCGCCGCGTCGTGGTGCGTGGGCCGCCCGGCCACCGCTGCGAGCAGGGCGTACGACAGCGAACCGGCGGTGGCGAGGGGGGCGGCCTGCCGTACCCGGGCGCCGCTCCAGCGGGTCAGCTCGCCGACGGCTATGAGCACCCCGAAGGCGAGCGCGACGCCCCGTTCGTCGAGGCCCGTCCACAGGGTGACGGCGAGGGAGCCGGCCGCGGCCAGGGCGGCGGTGCCGTGCACGAACCGCAGGGCGGTCATCGGGGTGCCCCGGTGACCGGCGCCGGGCCCTGGCTCTCATGCGGCGTCCCGGTCTCGTCGGCGGTGACCGTGGGATGCCAGCCGTGGCGCCCCAGCGCCCGGGCGAGGGCGACGACCATGCGCGGGTCGAACTGCGTGCCCGCGCACCGCTCCAGCTCGGCGACGGCCGCCTCGACGGGCCGGGCCCGGCGGTAGGAGCGGGTGGACGTCATCGCGTCGAAGGCGTCGGCGACCGCGACGATCCGGGCGCACTCGGGGATCTGGGCGCCCACGAGGCCGTACGGATAGCCGCTGCCGTCGAGGCGTTCGTGGTGGTGCAGGATCGCGGCGCGGGCCTCGCCGAGGAAGGAGATCCCGCGGACCATCTCATGGCCGTACTCGGGGTGCAGTTCGATGATCCGGCGTTCGGCGGGGGTCAGCGGGCCGTCCTTGCGCAGCAGCCGGGTGGGGACGCCGAGCTTGCCGACGTCGTGCAGGATGCCGGCGAAGCGGAGCACCTCGACGCGGTCGTCGTCCATGCCGAGTTCCCGGGCGATCATGACGGAGGCCTGGCCGACGCGTTCGCTGTGCCCGCGCGTGTAGCCGTCCTTGATGTCGACGGCCCTCACCAGGGCGCGGATGGTCGCCTGGTGGGCGGCGCGTTCGCGGTGGTACTGGGCGAAGATCCACCAGGACACGCACATCGGCAGCAGCACGAGCAGCGCGGCGACCGGGCCGTACGGGCTGCGCCACAGCACGGCCATCATCAGCCCGGCGAGACCGTGCACCGCGACCGGCGCGAGGCAGCGGGACAGCAGGCCGCGCCAGGCCCGGCGCAGCGGGATGCCGAGGGCGGCCGCGCGGATGCCGCCGTCGAGGGCGGTGAGGATCAGGCAGAAGGCGAGGACGGCGGCGCCGGCGGGCAGCAGCGCGTACGGGAAGTCGGCGGCGACGACCGCGTGCCGGCCGCCGAGCGCCCAGTGCACCCGGGCGGCGCCCCACACGGCGAGCGCGGGCCGCGCCGCCCGCCAGACCCGCCTGAGCGGCGCGGAGCGGTGCCCGGCCTGCTCGCCCGGCGGGAGCAGGGCCGCGGGCAGCGGGACCAGTGCGGCGGCCGGCGGCGGCAGCAGGAACGCCCCGGCAAGCAGTACGGGGTAGAAGGTGCCGCCGAAGCGGCGGCGTACGACGTGCTCGCAGGCGGCGTAGAGCGCGGAGAGCAGGCCGAGCGCCCACCAGGGGGTGCGTATGGTCGGCAGCGGCAGGAGGGTGAGCAGCGCCAGCAGGGCGACGGCGGCCACACAGCCGCGTGCCCTCGCCGGTACCGCCTCCATCGCGCCCCTCCCCGACCACGCCCGTCCGGGCTCGGAAGCCTAGGGCGGGGATGGGGCGGTGCGGGGCCTATGACCTGAGGATTAGCACATTCGGGTGATGGCCCGGCGGTCAGTTCTCCTGCGGGGTGGCGGTCACGTCGTGCTCCGGCACGGCCTGGCCGGAGCGGATCAGGTCGATCCGCCCCATGACCTTGGCGCGCAGGTCGGCGGGCACGTCGTCATGGCCGCAGCACCGCTTGACCAGCTTCTTCACGGCCTGCTCCAGGCCGTACTTCTCCAGGCACGGAGAGCATTCCTCGAAGTGGTGCTGGAACTTGTCGCGATCGACGTCCGGCATCTCGCTGTCGAGGAACTCGTACAGATGGTCGAGGACCTCACTGCAGTCCGTCTCGTGCGGCTCTCCGCAGCTCATGAGCCCGAGCCTTTCGCTTCGTTCGACTCTCCGGCGCCCGCCGGGACCAGCCCGCGCTCACGGGCGTAGTCCTCCAGCATGCCGCGCAGTTGACGGCGGCCCCGGTGCAGCCGGGACATCACCGTACCGATGGGTGTCCCCATGATGTCCGCGATCTCCTTGTACGCAAAGCCCTCGACGTCCGCGAGATACACGGCGATGCGGAACTCCTCGGGGATCGCCTGCAGCGCTTCCTTCACGTCCGAGTCGGGCAGGTGGTCGAGCGCCTGCGACTCGGCGGAGCGCAGACCCGTCGACATGTGCGACTCGGCGCGGGCCAGCTGCCAGTCCTCGATCTCCTCCGCGGCGGAGCGCTGCGGTTCGCGCTGCTTCTTGCGGTAGGAGTTGATGAAGGTGTTGGTGAGGATCCGGTACAGCCACGCCTTGAGGTTGGTGCCCTCACGGAACTGGTGGAAGGACGCATACGCCTTCGCATAGGTCTCCTGGACCAGGTCCTCGGCGTCGGCGGGGTTGCGCGTCATGCGCAGCGCGGCCGAGTACATCTGGTCGAGGAACTCCAGCGCGTCCCGCTCGAAGCGCGCACTGCGCTGAGCGGTCGACTCGTCGGTCGCCTCCGCGCCGGCGCCCTGGCCCTCGGGCTGCTCCGCCTGGCCGTTGTCGGTCCCTGCGTCGGTACCGGTGACCGGACCCACCTCCTCAAGATCCCGGGCAGGACCGAGACCGGTCCCACTCGTTTCGGAGGATAGAACACCACCCGTGCCCGCCGCCCCTCGAATAGGAGCGGTCTTGGCCGCGTACAGCACCGTCCAGTCCAGGTCAGTACTGCTGCTGCGGGAATCAAGAGAGGCCGCGCGCAGCGCGTCGCTGGAAGGGCGGTGGTGGGCGACGGCCGGGCAGATGGTCGAACCCATGCGGCGGACTTCCTCTCCTACGACGTCGGTGCCGAGGCCTCAGCACTCCTGTCCGCCTCAACAGAGGGCCCGCGCGCAACATTCCCGGGGGTCACCCGAGTGACGCTACCCACTCCACGACGCCCTCGGTGATGATCTCCAGGGCCCGCTCCTGGGTGATCTCCGCGCGCTTCGGGACCGCGAAGGAGTGATCGCCGTACGGCACCTCGATCAGCTCGTGGTCGCCCTTCGGGAACTCCTCCGGCTTCCCGAAGGGGTCGTTCCCGCCCTGGACGACCAGCGTCGGCACCCCGGCGCCCAGCAGCTCCTCGGCGCGGGACTTCTCCGGCCTGCCCGGCGGGTGCAGCGGGAAGCTCAGCGCGAGCACGGCGGGCGCGCCCAGCTCGGCCGCCGTACGGCAGGCGACCCGGGCCCCGGCGCTGCGGCCGCCGGAGACCACCGGCAGCTCCATCCCGGACAGCGCGGGCCAGATGCCGCGCCAGCCGGTGTCCAGGGTCTTCGGCGCGGGGGCGACCTTCTTCCCGGCGACGCGCCAGGGCTGCTCCACGAGGGCCACGGTCACGCCGTGCCCCGGCAGCACCCGGGCGAGCGCCTGGAGGTCCCGTGCCTCGATGCCACCGCCCGCGCCATGGCTCAGGGCCAGCACCAGCCGGGACTTCTTCGCCTTGTGCCAGGTGATGCGGGCGGTTCCGGCGTCGGTCTCGACAATCTCGATCACGTCAGAAGAGTGTCCCCTCTTCCGGCGCCTCAAGCTCCTTCAGCAGCTCCGGGCCGTTGTTGCGGACGTTGCTGACGGCCGTGGAGACCGGGTAGGCGCGCATCAGGCCGGGCGGGGGCGGGGCCAGCAGCTCGCGCAGGGCGTCGGGGTCGGTGCGGCCCGGGTCGAGCCAGGCGTCCCAGCGGTCCGGGGTGAGCATCAGCGGCATCCGGGGGTGGATGTCGACCAGGGAGCGCGGACCGTCGGCGGGGCTCACGGCCAGCGGGGTCTTCTCGGCCTCCGTGGTGATCACCGAGCAGGTGACCCACCAGGCCTGCGGGTGGTCGTCGGGCAGGGTGCGGTCGCGCCAGAACTCGTACAGCCCGGCCATCGCGAACACCGAGCCGTCGGCCGGCAGCACGAAGTACGGCTGCTTGCGCGGCCGCTTCTTCTTCCCCTCGACCTCCAGCTCGCGCTCCTGCGTGCCGGTGACCCACTCGTAGTAGCCGTCGGCGGGGACGATGCAGCGGCGGGCGGCGAAGGCACGGCGGTAGGCGGGCTTCTCGTGCACCGTCTCGGCGCGCGCGTTGATCATCCGGGCCCCGCCCTCGGGCGTCTTGGCCCAGGACGGCACCAGTCCCCACTTCAGTTTGCGCAGCTGGCGAACCGGACGCGGGGAGTCCGCGTCTTTCAGGGGACGGTCGAGGACGGCGTAGACCTCCTTGGTCGGAGCCACGTTGTAGTCCGGCTCCAGGGTCTCCTCGGGCTCCCACTTCTCGATCTCAAAGATTCCTGCGAGATCCTCGGGCCTACGACTCGATGCATACCGTCCGCACATACGTGCCACACTGCCAGACTCCGCAGGAAGACAGGGAGCCACTCGGACACATGGACAGCCTCGCCGCCCTCGCGCTGCCCGACCTGTGGGACCGGCTCACCGGCACCCAGCCCGACCCCGGCCTGTGGGTGGTTCTCGCCACCTCGGCGGCCGCGCTCGCCGTCGTCGTCCCGCACACCGTGTGGCGGATATCCCGCAACGCGATCACCATCGCCCACGAGGGCGGCCACGGCCTGATCGCGCTGCTCACCGGCCGGCAGCTCACCGGCATCCGGCTGCACTCCGACACCAGCGGCCTCACGGTCAGCCGGGGCAAGCCGTACGGGCTCGGCATGATCCTCACGGCGGCGGCCGGGTACACGGCGCCTTCCCTGCTGGGACTGGGCGGGGCCGCGCTGCTGGCCGCGGGCCGGATCACCCTGCTGCTCTGGGCCGCGACGGCACTGCTGGTGGCGATGCTGGTGATGATCCGCAACGCGTACGGTGTGCTGACCGTGGTGCTGGCCGGTGGCGCCTTCCTGCTGGTGTCCTGGCTGGCCGGGCCCCAGGTGCAGGCCGCGTTCGCGTACGCGGTGGTGTGGTTCCTGCTCTTCGGCGGGGTCCGGCCGCCCTTCGAGCTGCAGCTGAAGCGGTCGCGGGGAGGAGCGGGGGACTCGGACGCGGACCAGCTGTCACGGCTCACCCACGTACCGGCGGGGCTGTGGCTGTTCCTGTTCCACGCGGTGTCGCTGAGCTCGCTGATCGGCGGGGGGCGCTGGCTGCTGGAGGGGTGACCGGGGTTCGGGCGAAGCCGGGAACCCGGGGGCGAGCGGCCCCGCTCGGCCGCGGACGAAGAACGCCCCCTCGGCCCTCCTTATAAAGTGGCCCCATGGCCCCGAACACGACCCACCCCGCCCTCTGGCCCGCCCCGCACGCGAGCGGAGCCGTCGACGCGACGGTCCACGTGCCCGGGTCCAAGTCGGTCACCAACCGCGCGCTGGTGCTGGCCGCCCTCGCCTCCGAACCCGGCTGGCTGCGCCGCCCGCTGCGCTCCCGCGACACCCTGCTGATGGCCGGGGCACTGCGCGCGATGGGCGTGGAGATCGAAGAAGGGGTCGGCCCGGACGGCACCGGCGAGGCCTGGCGGGTGCTCCCGACGGGCCTGCACGGCCCGGCCACGGTCGACGTCGGCAACGCCGGCACGGTGATGCGTTTCCTGCCGCCGGTGGCCGCGCTGGCCGACGGCCCCATCCGGTTCGACGGCGACCCGCGGTCGTACGAGCGCCCCCTGCACGGCGTGATCGACGCGCTGCGGGTGCTCGGCGCCCGGATCGACGACGACGGCCGCGGCGCGCTGCCGCTGACCGTGCACGGCGGCGGGGCCCTGGACGGCGGCCCGGTGTCGATCGACGCCTCCTCGTCCTCCCAGTTCGTGAGCGCCCTGCTGCTCTCGGGCCCGCGCTTCAACCAGGGCGTCGAGGTCCGCCACACCGGCACCACCCTGCCCTCCATGCCGCACATCCGGATGACCGTCGACATGCTGCGCGCGGTCGGCGCCCAGGTGGACACCCCGGAGTCGGGCGGCGAGCCGAACGTGTGGCGGGTGACGCCGGGCGCGCTGCTCGGCCGGGACCTGACGATCGAGCCGGACCTGTCCAACGCCCAGCCGTTCCTGGCGGCGGCCCTGGTCACCGGCGGCAAGGTGCTGATCCCGGACTGGCCGGAGCGCACCACCCAGCCGGGTGACCGGCTGCGGGAGATCTTCACCGAGATGGGCGGCTCCTGCGAACTCACCGAGTTCGGGCTGGTGTTCACCGGTTCCGGCGCCGTCCACGGCATCGACGTGGACCTGGGCGACGTCGGCGAGCTGACCCCGGGGATCGCGGCGGTCGCCGCCCTCGCGGACTCCCCCTCGACCCTGCGGGGCGTGGCCCATCTGCGGCTGCACGAGACGGACCGGCTGGCCGCGCTCACCAAGGAGATCAACGAGCTCGGCGGTGACGTCACCGAGACCGCCGACGGCCTGCACATCCGCCCGCGCCCGCTGCACGGCGGGACCTTCCACACCTACGAGGACCACCGCATGGCGACCGCCGGTGCGATCATCGGCCTCGCCGTCGAAGGCGTGCGGATCGAGAACGTGGCGACCACGGCGAAGACCCTGCCGGACTTCCCCGATCTGTGGACCGGGATGCTCGGGCAGTAGGGGACGTACGCCATGCGCCGCTACGGCAAGCACACCGACGAGGACGACATCCGCACCCGTCCCGGCCGCCGGGGCACCCGGCCGCGCACGAACATCCGGCCCAAGCACGAGGATGCCGCCGAGGGGCTGGTCCTCACGGTCGACCGCGGCCGGCTGACCTGCCTGGTCGAGGACCGGACCGTGCTCGCGATGAAGGCCCGCGAGCTGGGCCGCAAGGCGGCGGTGGTCGGGGACCGGGTGGCCCTGGTCGGCGACCTGTCCGGCAAGAAGGACACGCTGGCCAGGATCGTGCGGATCGAGGAGCGTTCGTCGGTGCTGCGGCGCACGGCCGACGACGACGACCCCTTCGAGCGGGTGGTGGTCGCCAACGCCGACCAGCTGGCGATCGTCACGGCGCTGGCCGACCCGGAACCGCGCCCGCGGCTGATCGACCGCTGCCTGGTCGCGGCCTTCGACGGCGGCCTGGAACCGCTGCTGGTGATGACCAAGTCGGACCTGGCCCCGCCCGGCACGCTGCTGGAGCTGTACGGCGCCCTCGACATCCCGTACGTCGTCACCAGCCGCGAGGAGCTGGAGAGCGGAGGCGCGGCGGACCGGGTGCGGGAGTATCTGGACGGCAGGGTCACCGCGTTCGTGGGCCACTCGGGCGTCGGCAAGACGACGCTGGTGAACGCGCTGGTCCCGCAGGAGCGGCGGCGTACGACGGGCCATGTCAACGCGGTGACCGGCCGCGGCCGCCACACCACGACGTCCGCCCTCGCCCTGCCCCTGTCCGACGCGGACGGCTGGGTCATCGACACCCCTGGGGTCCGCTCCTTCGGCCTGGCGCACATCGACCCGTCCCGGGTGATCCACGCCTTCCCCGACCTCGAACCCGGCACCGAGGGCTGCCCGCGCGCGTGCAGCCACGACGAGCCGGACTGCGCGCTGGACGCGTGGGTGGAGGAGGGGCATGCGGACCCTGCGCGCCTGTACTCGCTGCGCCGGCTGCTGGCCACGCGGGAGCGCAGGGAGGGCGACTGAGCCGGAGGTGGGGCGGCTGAGCCGGCCTGCGTTGTTTGCCGGGGCCCGGGGCCGGTAAGTGCATAATCGCACCGAGCCGGTGATCCGGATCAACGGGAGGACAGCACATGGCGTGGCTGCTGGTCATCGTGGCCGGGATTCTGGAGACCGGTTTCGCCGTGTGCCTGAAGCTCTCGCACGGATTCACCCGCCTCTGGCCGACCATCGCCTTCGCCTCCTTCGCCCTCGGCAGCTTCGGCCTGCTGACCCTGTCCCTGAAGAAGCTCGACGTGGGCCCCGCCTACGCGGTGTGGACCGGCATCGGCGCGGCCGGCACCGCGATCTACGGCATGGTGTTCCTCGGCGACCTGGTCTCCACCCTGAAGATCGTCTCCATCAGCCTGGTCATCATCGGGGTGATCGGGCTGCAGTTGTCGGGGTCGGCGCACTAGGTCCAGGACCTGGGCGGGCACCGCGGCGGGGGTTTCCGGCGATACGGGGACCCGGGACCCGGGAGTCACCCCGTCCGGCCGGGGACGACCGCCCGGATCAGCTCCGCCGTGCCGCCCTCCCCCGGCGGTGCCGCGACACAGGACAGGGCGAGGCGTACGGCCAGTTCGCAGGGGCGAGTCAGCTCGGCGGTGTCGGCGGGGGTGGCGGCGGGGCCCGTCAGCGCGGTGACCGCGCGGTCCCGCACGATCCGTACGAAGTCGCGGGGCGTGGGCAGCGGGCCGTCCGCGCGGCGCTGCGCCGGTACCGCGGAGGAGGACGGTACGGCGGCGAGCGGCGGGGTGGGCAGCCGTTCGCTCCAGCAGCCGGTGAGCAGGGCCCGGACCAGCGTGTTGTCCCGCGCGGCGGAGCTCGTCCACTCGGCGACGGCGGTGAGCCGTTCCCCCGGCTCGCCCGGCCCGGCGAGGGCCCGCTCCACTCCGGCGAGGTATCCGTCGGCCTCCCGCCGCACCAGCGCCCGCGCCAGCCCGTCCTTGCTGCCGAACTCGTTGTACAGGGTCTGCCGGGACACTCCCGCCGCCGCGGCCACGTCGACCATCCGCACCGCGGACCACGGCCGGCGCGCGAGGGCCGTATAGGCGGCGTCGAGTAGGGACTCCCGGGCAGCAGGCATCATCGCCTCCCTGGGCGGAGCGGCTCTGCGCCCAGATTTGACGCGCTTGTATGCACTGTCAAGGGTTCGCGGTGGTTCATGGGTGCGCTGCGCCGGCGCCCCGCGGCCAGCCGCAGTACAGGGCGCCCGGCGCGCCCCGCCCTTGGTGGCCCATACCGGCCCCGGCAGATACCGTGCCCTACATGCCGGACTATCTCCACGACCTGCGTCTCGCCCACGTCCTCGCGGACGCCGCCGACGCCGCCACCATGGAACGCTTCAAGGCCCTCGACCTGAAGGTGGAGACGAAGCCGGACATGACCCCGGTGAGCGAGGCGGACAAAGCGGCGGAAGAACTGATCCGCGGCCAGCTCCAGCGCGCCCGCCCGAGGGACGCCGTCCTCGGTGAGGAGTACGGCGTCGAGGGCTCCGGCCCCCGCCGCTGGGTGATCGACCCCATCGACGGCACCAAGAACTACGTCCGCGGCGTCCCCGTCTGGGCGACCCTCATCGCGCTGATGGAGGCGGGCGAGGGCGGCTACGAGCCCGTCGTCGGCCTCGTCTCCGCCCCCGCCCTCGGCCGCCGCTGGTGGGCCGCGAAGGGCCACGGCGCCTTCACCGGCCGCAGCCTGACCTCCGCGAGCCGCATCCACGTCTCCGGCGTGGGCAGGCTCGCGGACGCGTCCTTCGCGTACTCCTCGCTCTCCGGCTGGGAGGAGCAGGGCCGCCTCGGTGGCTTCCTCGACCTCACCCGCCAGGTGTGGCGCACGCGCGCGTACGGCGACTTCTGGCCGTACATGATGGTCGCCGAGGGATCCGTGGACATCTGCGCGGAGCCGGAGCTGTCGCTCTGGGACATGGCCGCCAACGCGGTCGTCGTCACGGAGGCCGGCGGCACCTTCACCGGCCTCGACGGCCGTCCCGGCCCGCACAGCGGCAACGCGGCGGCGTCCAACGGCCTGCTGCACGACGAGTTGCTGGGGTATCTCAACCCGCGCCACTGAGACACGGGAGTACTTCCGGTACGCCCTCAACTGGCACCACGCGCCCCCTTGTTGACCCGTCCTTTACCTGGCACTCTGGGCCTACCCCCACTTGTGAACTTGTGAATCGATGCACAACGGCAGCGATTCCTAGGAGGTGGCCCCACCCATGCTCGTCCGTGACGCCATGAGCACGGTGATCCTCACCGTCGGTCCCGCCCACACCCTCCGCCAGGCAGCCGCCCTGATGTCGGCCCGCCGCGTCGGTGCCGCCGTCGTCCTCGACCCGGACGCGGGCGGCATCGGCATCCTCACCGAACGCGACATCCTCAACTCCGTCGGCCTCGGCCAGAACCCCGACACGGAACGCACCCACGCCCACACCACCACCGACGTCGTCTTCGCCGCTCCGAGCTGGACTCTGGAGCAGGCCGCACGCGCCATGGCCCACGGCGGCTTCCGGCATCTGGTCGTCCTCGACCGCGGCGAGGTGGCCGGAATCGTCTCGGTCCGCGACATCATCCGCTGCTGGGCCCCGGCCCGCGAGCCCGCACCGGCACTCTGAGCGGTCCCGGGCGGGTGACCGAGCGGAACGGGCCGGACCCCGAGCACCATGGGGTCCGGCCCGCCCAGCGGCGAGCGCCGCCGGTCTGTGGCGTCGGGCTACATTGGATAGATTCTAATTCAAATAGCAGTCCAAACTCACACCCATTCCCGTCCTGGTCCCTCTTGCTGTTAGGCTGGACTCATGAGCGACCTTCTGGAACGGCTGCGTGGACGCGGATGGCGGATGACCGCGCAGCGGCGCGTCGTGGCCGAGGTCCTCGACGGCGAGCACGTCCATCTGACGGCCGACGAGGTCCACGCGCGGGCCGTCGCGAAGCTGCCCGAGATCTCCCGGGCGACCGTCTACAACACGCTGGGTGAGCTGGTCTCCCTCGGCGAGGTGCTGGAAGTCGCGACGGACAGGCGCGCCAAGCGCTACGACCCGAACGCGCACCGGCCGCACCAGCACCTGGTCTGCGCCCGGTGCGGTGCGATCCGTGACGTCCACCCGACGGGCAACCCGCTCGCCGACCTCCCCGACACCGAGCGCTTCGGCTTCACGGTGTCGGACGTCGAGGTGACGTACCGGGGCCTGTGCCCGGACTGCGCGAAGGCGTGACCCACCGCTTCTTCTGAGCCCCGGCGACCGCCGGGGCTTTTTGCGCATCGCGCGAGCACACAAAATTCGCATCGCACGCGCGCACAAACACCGAGGGCCGGAACCCATCTCTGGATTCCGGCCCTCGGCCTTCAGTAGCGGGGACAGGATTTGAACCTGCGACCTCTGGGTTATGAGCCCAGCGAGCTACCGAGCTGCTCCACCCCGCGTCGGTGAACACGACATTACGTGAGGGAGGTCGAGGGAAGCAAATCGGTTACCCGGGACGTGGCGGGGCTCACTTCTTCATGCCGACAGTTCCTCCCGCAGCGCATCCCGCAGCCGCCCCGCTCGCTCCGAGACCTCCGCCGGTCCCAGCTCGACCGCGCGGTCGGCCCACTTCTGCCCCTCCGCCAGCTCGCCCCGACGCGCGTAGACCAGGGCCAGCCGCAGCGCCGCCCGGCCGTGCCCGGCGTCGGCCGCCCGTGTCCACCACACCGCGGCCTCCGGCTCGCTCCCCTCCCGCGCCAGCAGCAGCCCGAGGTTGAAGGCGCCGTTGCGCGACCCGGCCTCCGCCGCCGACCGGTACCAGCGCGCCGCCTCGACCACGTCACCCCGTGCCGCCGCGAGCATGCCGACCCGCACCTGTGCCCGCCGGTGCCCCTGGGTCGCCGCCCGCTCGTACCACTCCTCGCACTCGGTCTTCTCGTGCACGGTTTCGCCGAGCTCGTGCGCCGGCTCCGGCGGCCGCCGCGCGTCGAGCAGCGCCGCCAGCCGGTACGCCGCCTCCGCGCTGCCCCCGCCGGCCGCGCACCGCAGATGCCGCTCGGCCTCCTGCTCCTCGCCGGCGCGCAGCCGGGCGATCCCGACCTGGAGCGCGGCCTCGGTGTGCCCGGCGGCGGCCGCCCGCTCGTACCAGCGCAGCGCCGTGGCCTCCTCGCCGCGCCCGGCGTAGAGGATGCCGAGGTTGAACGCGGCGTCCACGCTGCCGGCCTCCGCCGCCTTGGAGAACCACGGCTCGGCGCCGGTGGTGTCGCTGCCCTGGAGCAGCAGGATGGCGAGCGCGTTGGCGGCCTCCCGGTGTCCGGCGTAGGCGGCCCGCCGGTACCACTGCTCGGCCTGCGCGGTCCGCCCCTGCTCGGCGCAGAGGAGCCCGAGGTTGTAGGCGCCGTTGTCGTCGCCGGCGTCCAGCGCCGCCCGGTACCAGCGCTCGGCGGTCTGGGTCTCACCGCGCTCGGCGTGCAGCGCGCCGAGCGCGTTGGCCGCGTTGCCGTCGCCCTCCTGGGCAGCGCGCAGCCACCACACGGCCGCGCTCTCGGTGTCCCCGGCGTCGCGCAGCAGAAAGCCCAGCGCGCAGGCGGCCCGGGACTCGCCGTCCTTGGCGGAGGTCAGATACCAGCGCCCGGCCTCCTTCAGTTCCCCGCGCTTCTCCAGGATCGCCCCGAGGTGCAGCGCGGCACGCCGGTGACCGCGTGCGGCGGCCTGCCGGTACCACTGCTCGGCCTCCGCGACAGCGTTGTCGGACCCGGTCTCGTCCTCTCGCGCGGCCCGCTGGTCGAGCGCGCGCGCCAGCCGGTAGGCGGCCTCCCGGTGGCCGCGCTCGGCCGCGGCGCGCATCCAGTGCTCGGCGCCGACGTCCCCGCGGTGCTCCAGCAGGTCGGCGAGCGCGTAGGCGCCGAGGACGTGGCCCTGCTCGGCGGACTGGCGCAGCCAGTACTCGGCGGCGGGTTCGTCCCCGCGCTCACGGTGGTAGCGGCCCAGCGCGTGTGCGGCGGCGGCGGAACCGGCGACGGCGGCGATACGCCACCAGCCGGCGGCCTCCTCGGGGTAGCCGCGCTGGTGCAGCAGGACACCCAGGTTGTTGGCGGCGGCCCGGTCGCCGGCCGCGGTGGCGGCCCGCAGATGGGGTTCGGCTCCGTCGAGGTCGCCGCGGCGCAGCAGCATGGCTCCGAGGACGCTCGCCGCCTCGGCGTCGCCGCTCTGTGCGGCCAGCCCGAGGCGCACCTCCTCCGCGGCGTCCCCCATCTCGCTCAGCTCGTCGCGGGTCGGCTCCTCACCGGAAGTCTGCACAAATCGCCCTGACTCGAACAGAGTTGCCTTGTCCCCCATAACGTCCATCGTCGCACCACCTGCAACCTGGGTACACCCGGTATACCGCAGCCCGTGAGGTCACTTCAGCGTTTTGTCGACATGCCCACAGGACGACAAGTCAAACACACCGTCCTCAACACCCCACGGCAGCGCGGCCGTCCCTCCCCTCAGTACATGAGTTCGCACACCACGAAGGCCCGGATCCCTGGGGATCCGGGCCTTCGACTGCAGTAGCGGGGACAGGATTTGAACCTGCGACCTCTGGGTTATGAGCCCAGCGAGCTACCGAGCTGCTCCACCCCGCGCCGTTGCGTGTCAACCGTACCACGACACGGGGTGCGCTTGATCAACTCTTTTTCCCGCTCCCGTTCTTGCCGCCGCCGGACTGGCCGGCCCGGGCCTCCGCCTCCTGCGCCCGCTGCAGCGCGTCCTTCAGGTCCTTCTGGGCCTTGGCGTACGCGGCCCAGTCCGGTCCGTTCGGCCCCTGCAGGGCCTTCTGCCCCGCGTCGTACGCCTTCTGGGCATCGGTCAGGGCCTGTTGGACGGTGGGGTTGGTGGACGACGGCGGGTTGGTGGTGCCGGTGTCCGGTGGCGTGGTGGTCGAACCGTCCACGCCGAACACCTTGTTGAGCGCCTCGTCGAGGGTGTCCTCGAACGCCGTCTTTCCGTTGTAGGTGACCAGCACCTTCCCCAGCAGGGGGTACTTCAGCTTGCCGCCGAGGACGTAGACCGGCTCCGCGTACAGCAGTCCGCCGTCGAGCGGCACGGTCAGCAGATTGCCGTACTCGACCTTGGAATGCCCGCGGGTGAGCAGGCTGATCGTCTCGGCGATGTCCGGCCGGGAGTTGAACTGGCTCTGCACCTGTTTGGGACCGTCGGCCGTCGTGCTGGTCGGCAGTTTCAGGATTCTGATCTTGCCGTAGTCACTGGTGCCCGGGTCGGAGTCGACCGCCATGAACGCGCTGAGGTTGTCCCGCCCGTTCGGCGTGAACGTCGTCGTCAGCGAGAACGTCTGCCTGCTCTGGTCCGGCATCTTCATGCTCAGGTAGTACGGCGGCACCGCGCTGCCCGAGTCGTTGGTCGGGTCGTCGGGCACCTGCCAGACCTCGCTGCCGGTGAGGAACGTCTGCGCGTCCGTCACGTGGTAGCGGGAGAGCAGTTCGCGCTGGACCTTGAACAGGTCCTGCGGATAGCGCAGATGGGCCAGCAGGTCCTTGGAGATGGCCTGCTTCGGCTGCACCGTTCCCGGAAACGCCTTCATCCAGGTCTTCAGCACGGGGTCCTGGGTGTCCCACTGGTACAGCTTGACCTCGCCGGTGTAGGCGTCGACGGTCGCCTTCACCGAGTTGCGGATGTAGTTGACCTGGTTCTGCTGGGCCACCACCGCACGGTTGTTGTTGGTGGCGGTGAGCGAGTCGGCCGTCGTATCGCCCAGGGTCGTACGGGAGGAGTACGGGTAGCCGTTCGACGTCGTGTACGCGTCGACGATCCACTGGATGTGGCCGTCCACGACCGCCGGATAGGCGTCCCCGTCGATGGTCAGCCAGGGGGCGACCGCCTCCACGCGCTCCTTGGGCGTGCGGTTGTACAGGATCCGCGAGCCCTTCCCGATCGCGCCGGAGTAGAGGATCTGCGGCTCGTTGAACGCCACCGCGTACGCGGCCCGGTTGATCGGATTGTCGAGGTTGACGCCGCTCTTGCCGGTGTATCTGGTGGTCTTCTCGGTGCCGTCGTCCCTCGAGTAGTCGACCTCCTGCTGCGGTCCGCCGACGATGGAGTACGTGGTGGTCTTCTCGCCGTAGTAGACGCCCTGCTGGTACACGCCGAGGTCGCCCTGGGACGGCAGGCCGGACTCGGTGAAGACCGGCTGGCCCTGGTCGTCGGCCTCGGTGCCCTTGGCGGCGACCACACCGTAACCGTGCGTGTAGCGGAAGTGGTCGTTGATCCAGTTGTTGCTCGGGACGCCGTCCAGGTTCAGCTCGCGCAGCCCGATGACCGTGTCCTGCGCGGTGGCGTCGGCGCCGTTCTTCGCGGGGTACCGGTCGACGTCCAGGTTGGTCGGGAAGGCGTAGTACTTCTTCATCTGCTGCGCCTGCTGGAACGTCGGCGAGACGATGTTCGGGTCCATGATCCGGATGCTCGCCGCGTCGTCCGCGTCACTGCGCAGCCTGGTCTTGTCCGTGGCCGTGGACTTGCCGGCGTACTCGGTGACCTTGGTGTCGTCGATGCCGTACGCCTCGCGGGTGGCCTCGATGTTCTTCTGGACGTACGGGGCTTCCTTGGCCTGCTCGTTGGGCTGGACCTGGAACTTCTGCACGATCGCCGGGTACAGGCCGCCGATCAGGATGGCCGAGAGGACCATCAGGCCGAAGCCGATGACCGGCAGCTGCCAGGTGCGCCGCCAGAGTGTGGCGAAGAACAGCAGCGCGCAGATGACGGCGATGCAGAACAGGATCGTCTTCGCCGGCAGATAGGCGTTGGCGTCGACGTAGCGCAGGCCGGTCCACTGGCCGGTCGCCTTGAAGTCGCTGGACTTGACGGCCAGGCCGTACCGGTCGAGCCAGTAGGCGACCGCCTTGAGGGCGACGAAGACGCCGAGCAGCACCGACAGGTGCCCGGTCGCGGCGGCGGTGGCCTTCGCGCCGGGGCTGGTGACGCGCAGCCCGCCGTACAGATAGTGCGTGAGCGCGGCGGCGATCAGGCACAGGATGGCCGTGGCGAAGCCGAAGCCGAGCAGGAAGCGGTACCAGGGCAGATCGAAGGCGTAGAAGGAGACGTCGAGGTGGAACTGGGGGTCCTTCTGGTGGAAGGGCACGCCGTTGACCCACATCAGCCAGGTCCGCCACTGGCCGGCCGCGGAGGCGCCGGCGATCAGCCCGACGAGCGCGGTGACGGCGAGCAGCAGCCACTTCTTGTACGGCGCGATGCCCATCCGGTAGCGGTCGAGGCTCTGCTGCTCCATGGACATGGCGCTCAGCGGGGGCCGCAGCCGGTGCGCCAGCCAGATGTTGATCCCCACCGCGACCGCCATCAGCACACCGAAGACGAAGAAGAGGCCGGCCTTGGTCCACAGTGTGGTCGTGAACACCGACGAGTAGTGCACCGACCGGTACCACAGCCAGTCCGTCCAGAAGCCCGCGAACATGGTGAACGCCATGCCGAGGACGGCCAGGACGCCCAGCGTCATCAGCAGGGTCCGGACACCGCGGGACGGTCGTCCCGCTCTGATCCGCGGCCCCGTCGGGCCTCCGCCGCGGTCCGGCATCTGGAAAGCCAAGGTGCGCACCTCGAAGTTCGCTGTCGATCCGTCAGGCCCTCGTGTTCGCGGACCCGCCGTGGCCCCCCGTGATCGCGGACCCACACCTATGCAACTTACTCACGCTTTGCTCGGTTCCCGATTCGGGCGGGGAACGAGGCAGGATTGTGACCATGTCCAACACTCCCATGGCAGCGAGCCCGCTCACCCGGGCCGTACTCGAGATCGACGAGTACGTCTCCGGCCTCGGCTGGGACCAGCCCGCCCGCCTCTTCGCCCTCGTCGACACCGCACGGCTGCGGGCTCAGGAACCCGCGCTCGCGGCCCAGCTGGGCCTTGAGGACGAGTCCGCCTCCACCGGTCTCACCCCGATCGAGCAGGACGAGATCCCGTCCGGCAAGCCGCTGGACGAGTTCCTCGGCACCATCGCCTGGCCCGACGCGGTGGCCGGCTGCGCGCTCTCGGTGGAGCGCCTGATGCTGCCGCCGTCCGCCGAGGCGCAGGTCCCGAAGAACCTGAGCGAGGCCAAGCTGACCAGGTGGGTCGCCGAGCACCCCGAGCGGCAGGAGGTGCGCATGACAGTCGCGGTGCTGCGCGACGGCGGCCGCGAGTCGGCGCTGCGGCTGCGCGAGAAGGACTCCCCGACGGAGGTCCTGACCGGCCCCGACCTGGTGCCCGGCCTGGCCGACGCCCTGGCGGCGACGTTCGAGGACTGACCCCGCCCGGTTCGCCACGCGATCCGCCCGGTACGGCGCTGGGGGCGCCCCTGCTTAGAGGGGCGCCCCCAGCCGTGTGTCACCGTCGGTCACCGTGGCGCGCGCGTGCCGCTCAGCCCTTGGTGGTGCACTTGGGCAGCGCCGCGGTGTTCCCGCTGCGGATGTCCTTCAGGGCGTCGAGCGCGTCGCCGATGTTCCTCACCTTGACCAGGGTGAGCCCGCTCGGGGTGTCCTTGGCGGCGGCCGCGCAGTTGTCGGCGGGTGTCAGGAAGTACTGGGCGCCCTTGTCGCGCGCGCCGACGGTCTTCATCTCGACGCCGCCGATCGGCCCGACCGTGCCGTTGTCGTCGATGGTGCCGGTGCCGGCCACGAACTTGCCGCCGGTCAGGCTGCCCGGGGTCAGCTTGTCGTAGATGCCGAGGGCGAACATGAGACCGGCGCTGGGCCCGCCGACGTCGGCGAGCTTGATGTCGATGCTGAACGGGAAGGTGTGGTCGGTCCCGGCCGAGATCCCGACGATGGCGCGCTGGGGCCCGGTGTCGTCGGAGGCCTTGGTGGTGAGGGTGACGTCCTGCGTCTTCGTCGCCGTCCGGTGCGCCTTCTCGGCGGCGGCCTGGTCCTTGACGGGCACGACGGTGAAGACGACGTTCTGCCCGGGCTTGTGCTTGGTGACGAGCTTGGCGACGTCGGAGGGCTGCTTCACCGCCGTGCCGTCGACGGCCTTGATCACGTCACCGGCGTGCAGCCTGCCCTCGGCGGGTGAGCCCTTGATGACGGTGGAGACGATCACCCAGGACTTCACCGGGATGCCCAGTTCCTTCAGCGCGGCGACCTTGGCGCTCTCCTGGGACTGGCTGAACTCCTCGGCGTTCTGCTGCGAGGACTGCTCCTCGGTCGTCCCGTTCGGGTAGAGCGTGTCGTGCGGGACGACCTTGGTGTCGGGGTCCAGCCAGCCGTAGACGGCCTGTACCAGGTTCATGCGGAAGTCCGCGCTGGTCACCCGGACGGTCGTCATGTTCAGGTGGCCGTCGGTCGGGTACGTCCTGTGCCCGGAGATCTGCAGCACCGGCTCGCCGTCGTGGTCCTCGAGCGTGTTCACGGTCGGGCCGGGAGACATCTCCGAGTACGGCACGGGGATGAGCACTCCGGCGCACAGGAGCGCGATCAGCATGAGGGTGGAGGCGAGCATCGTCGCGGTGCGGCGTGGCATGCCACGACAGTACGGGACGCCTCTGTCAGCGCACCGTCAGGGCACCCCCGTCACGCCCCGCCGGCACCCGTGTGGGATCTCTCCATGGCCTCGCGGAACCGGGCGTAGCCGTCCAGCTCCGGCCCGTCGCCGCGCACCTTACGAGTCCGATTGGCCCAACTGCCCCACAGTCCGCCGCCGATCGCGGCCACAAGCGGAATCAGCAGCCAGACAAGCGCCCCCATGCCGACCTCCCAACGCCATGAGCGTCCGCAACTGACTGATCAGCAGATTAACCATCCGCACTGACAACGCTCACGCGAGGGTGCCGGTTACGCAACATGGAGTGGCCCGTGTGCTCCGAGTGACGTACCTGACGGCCTCGGCGGGCCCGGCCGCCTTCAGCAGGACCCGACCCATTCCTCCGTACCGTCCGAGAACCGTTGGTGCTTCCAGATGGGCACCTCGTGCTTGAGGTCGTCGATCAGCTTGCGGCAGGCGTCGAAGGCCTCGGCCCGGTGCGGACAGGCGACGCCGACGACCACGGCGAGATCCCCGATCCGCAGGTCCCCCACCCGGTGCACGGCGGCCAGCGCCCGCACCGGATACTCGGCCACGACCTTCTCGGCGATCCGCCGCATCTCGGCCTCGGCGCTGGGATGGCAGGAGTACCCGAGCGCGTCCACGTCCGCACCCCCGTCGTGGTTGCGCACGGTTCCCACGAACAGGGCGATGCCCCCGGCCGCGTCGTCACCGACGGCCCGGAACACCTCGTCCACGGAGAGGGCGGTCTCCCGGACACCGATCAGCCTGATGGGATCCTGCGCCGCCTGCTCACCGGGGTGCTCGTTCGCGTGTGCCATACCCCCCATCGTGCCGCACGCCTGTGACACCGGGGAATACGAGATTCACCAGGCACGCGCGCGGGGACGTTTGGAGTGTCCTACGACGTGGCGGGGGCGCAGCGGCACCCCGCGCACCCGGCTCACGCGCGCCGCCGGGCCTTCCGGGCGCGCCGGACGACGGCGGCGGCGCCGAGCAGAGCCACGGTCGCCCCCGCGGCGCCCGCGGCCGTCGCGTCCTTGCGTCCGAGCCGCCGTCCGGCCACCGTGTGCCGCCCGGAAACCTCCTCCAGCAGCTCCGCGAGGACCTCCTCGTTGGTCCACCGCGGCCGCCACCCGGCGTCGTGCAGCCGGCTCCCGCTGACCACCCACGGGTACATCGTGTACGCCAGGTCCCCCGCCGGTGACGGCGTGAGCCCGATCCGGTGCAGCCGGGCCGCCGCGCCCAGCGCCACCGCCGACGGCAGCTCCATCCGACGGATCCCGCTGAGCTCCTCGACCTCCTCCTGCTCCAGCCACCCGTCGCAGCCGACGGCCAGTTCCCCGTCGACCTTCTCCAGGACGGCGTACTCCAGGGCGCTGCACAGGTCCTCGACGTGGCAGAACTGCCACGCGGGCCGCGACCCGGCGACGACCAGCAGCCGCGGCGACTCGAAGTACCGGGTCAGCGCGGTGTCCGTGCCCCCGACCAGCACCGCGGGCCGTACGACGGTGACGTTCAGCCCCGGATGCGCGCGCGGCGCCCGCCGGGCCAGCCGCTCGATCTCCAGCAGGTCGCCGACCCCGGTGGCCTCGGCGGTCGCGCGCAGCTCGGCGTCCTCCGAGAGGGGCAGCTCGTTGTCCGGCAGCGCGCCGTAGACCATCGCCGAGGTGCACAGCACGACCCGGTGCACGCCGGCCGCCGCGGCGGCGGTCAGGACGGTCTGCGTCCCCCGGACGTTGTAAGCGGTGCGAGCGGCCGGATCGGTCTCCAGGTCCAGGTCCAGCGCGAGGTGGACGACCACGTGGGCGCCCCGCAGCTTGTCCGCGATGGCGGGGTCGCGGACGTCGAGGATGTGCCACTGCGCCTCGGCGCACTCGCCGCGCCGCTCGTCGATCGCGATGACCTGCTTGATCTCCTCGGAGGCGGCCAGCCGCTCGGTGAGCAGGGCGCCGACACCGGTGGCGGCGCCGGTGACCGCTACGACGGGTCCGCGCACTGCGGGAGGGATTGACGGGTTTCGCGCTGCGCGAACCTGCGGATCTGGGGAACTCACCGGGCGTCTCCAGCGGTTGTCTTCAGTACGGGCGCGAGTGACGCGCACGTACCAGGTGTATCCATCCTGCCGCAGGGCTTCCGTGGGCGAAGCACCGAGGCCCGATCGGGTCCGGGTGTCTACGCTGGGTGGTGTTGTCGGGCAGCCGCGCCGCCGGAGAGAACCGGCGGCCTTACCAGCCGAGGAATCCCGTGAGTGACACCCCATTCGGTTTCGGTCTTCCGCCGGAGGAGCCGGAGGACGGCGACGAGGGCAAGAAGAAGGACCAGCAGGGCGGTGGTGGGCAGGGACCGGCCAACCCGTTCGGCTTCGGCGGCCTGCCCGGAGCCGGAGGCTTGGGCGGCCCCGGCGCCGACAATCCGCTCGCAGCGATGTTCGGGTCGCTGAACCCCACCGATCTGGGCGCCGCGTTCCAGCAGCTGGGCCAGATGCTCTCCTACGAGGGCGGCCCGGTGAACTGGGACATGGCCAAGCAGATCGCCCGCCAGACGGTCGCCCAGGGCACCCCGGACGGCACGAAGGACGCCAGCGTCGGCCCGGCCGAGCGCAGGGCGGTCGAGGAGGCCGTCCGCCTGGCCGATCTGTGGCTGGACGACGCGACGTCCCTGCCGTCGGGCTCCGCCTCGGCGGTCGCCTGGTCCCGCGCGGAGTGGGTGGAGGCGACCCTGCCCGCCTGGCAGGAGCTGGTCGACCCGGTCGCCGAGCGGGTCGGCGCCGCCATGGGCGACGTCCTGCCGGAGGAGATGCAGGCCATGGCGGGCCCGCTGATCGGCATGCTGCGCTCGATGGGCGGCGCGATGTTCGGCACGCAGATCGGGCAGGCCGTCGGCGTGCTCGCGGGCGAGGTCGTCGGCTCCACCGACATCGGCCTGCCGCTGGGCCCGGCCGGCAAGGCCGCGCTGCTGCCGGCCAACGTGGAGGCCTTCGGCAAGGACCTCGGCGTGCCGCAGGAGGAGGTGCGGCTGTACCTGGCCCTGCGCGAGGCCGCCCACCAGCGACTGTTCGCGCACGTGCCGTGGCTGCGCTCGCACCTGTTCGGCGCGGTCGACGGGTACGCGCGCGGGATCAAGGTCGACACCGCGAAGCTGGAGGACGTGGTCGGCCAGTTCGACCCGCAGAACCCCGAGCAGCTGCAGGACGCGCTCCAGCAGGGCATGTTCCAGCCGGAGGACACCCCGGAGCAGAAGGCCGCCCTGGCCCGCCTGGAGACCGCCCTGGCGCTCGTCGAGGGCTGGGTGGACGCGGTGGTCCACGCGGCCGCGAAGCCCCGTCTGGCGTCCGCCGACGCCCTGCGCGAGACCCTGCGCCGCCGCCGGGGCACCGGAGGCCCCGCCGAGCAGACGTTCGCCACGCTGATCGGACTGGAGCTGCGCCCCCGCCGGCTGCGCGACGCCTCCCGTCTGTGGGCCTCGCTCACGGACGCGCGCGGGGTCGACGGCCGGGACGGCCTGTGGGCGCACCCGGACATGCTGCCGACGGCGACCGACCTGGACGACCCGGACGGCTTCGTGCACCGCGAGCAGCTGGACTTCTCCGAGCTGGACAAGATGCTGGGCGAGGCGGCGGACGGCTCCGCCGAAGAAGGTGACGACAAGGAGTGAGCCTGCACGATGACGCGGTCCTCGTGCTGAAGGGGTACGAGGACCAGGACGAACTGCGCCAGGCCTACCTGGACCATCTGGCGGCCCACCCGGACGGCATGTGGAAGGCCTGCCACGCGGGCCATGTCACGGCGAGCGCCCTGGTGGTCGACCCCGAGCGCGGCCGGGTGCTGCTCACCCTGCACAGGAAGCTGCGGATGTGGCTGCAGATGGGCGGCCACTGCGAGCCGGGCGACGCCTCGCTCGCCGCCGCGGCCCTGCGCGAGGCCACGGAGGAGTCCGGCGTCCCCGGGCTGACCCTGCTGCCGGGCGGCCCGGTGCGCCTGGACCGGCATCCGATCCCGGCGCCGTGCCACTGGCACTACGACGTCCAGTACGCGGCCCTGGCCCCGGCGAACGCCGAGCACACGGTCAGCGACGAGTCCCTCGACGTGCGCTGGTTCGCCTACGACGAGGTGGCGGCGGTGGCCGACGAGTCGGTCGTACGCCTGCTGGAGGCGACACGAGCCAGGCTCTGAACGTGTAAGGGGCGTCCGCCAGGCAGACGCCCCTTACGTTTGCTTCCTGGACGGTCAGCTCCAGACGTTCCCCTGGTTCTGCCCACGCGCCCCGTGCTGCCCCATGCCGAACTGCGCGGCGAGGCCCTGCCCGATCACCGCGTTCTGCGGCGGCAGCAGCTCGCTGGGCTGGACCAGCGCGACCCCGGAACCCATGAAGCTCAGCTCCCAGCCCTCACCGGTGTTGCCGCGCCTGCGCCACACTCCGGAGGAATGGGTCTGGGCCTGCATCTGCACGCGCAGCCCGGTGGACCAGGCGACGATCGCGTCCGCGTCGCAGTTGACGTACTTGTCCGGCGTGACCTGCAGCAGCAGCGGCGCGCCCGAGGTCATCAGGGCGACCTTGCCGCGCCCGGTGATGTTCAGCTGGTACTTGCCGGAGCCGGAGATGCCGTAGAGGCTGTCGACGGCGATGACCTCGTGGTGCAGCGAGGAGTCCATGGCGAGGACGTAGGAGCTGTCGACGGTCAGCCCGTCCTGCTCGACGTCCATGATGTGCACGTGCTGGGCGAGGTTGGCGAGATACACCGTGCCCTGTCCGTGACAGCGCATCAGATCCAGGCCCTCGCCGGTGTACGCACGCGCGCGTGCCTGGTGGTTGCTCTGGTACTCGGCGTCGAACTCCATCAGCCCCTGGTAGGCGACCATGGTGCCCTTGCGGGCGAGGATGTCGTCATGGCCCTCCAGGGTGACACGGAGCAGCTGCGCGTTCTGCAGGCTCCAGCGCTCCTGCGTCTGGAGGTCGTTGTGCGCGAAAAGCGGGCTCTGCATGGCTTACTGACTCCCCCTCAGCCCCGGATCCGGAGGCGGTCGGTGCTGTCCTCGCTGGGCTGGACGACGACGATGCCCTGGCCGGAGAACGCCATCTGGTAGGCCTCACCGCTGCCCCGGCCGATCAGCGACTGCGCCTTGAAGCTGCGCTTGCCCTTCACCTTCAGGTTGGGCGACCAGGCGACGAGCGCGTCCGGGTCGACGTAGGTCTCGTCCTCGCCCCCGCCGCAGTCGACGACGATCGGCTCACCCCGGGAGGTCAGCGCGACCCAGCCCTGCCCGGAGATCCTCGTGTTCCACAGGCCCTGCCCGGCGAACTTCGCAAGCCCCTTGACCCGTTCCACCCCCCAGCTGAGGTGAGCGTCGAAGGCGAGCAGGTTGGTGGCGTTGACGGAGATGCCGTCGCCGCCCAGGTTGATCACCACGACATTGGCGCCGTAGTCGGCGAGGTAGAGCAGGCCGTCGCCGGTGCACTTCATCAGGGGCGCGCCCTCGCCGGTGATCCAGTCGCGGGCGATCTGGCGGACGGCCGGCGGGTTGGGCTCGTACTGGATGAAACCTTCGTAGGCGACCATCGAGCCCACGCGCGCGAGGAGGTCGTTTCCGGTCTGCATGGCGACCTTCAGCATGTGGCTGCCGTGGTTCTCCATGCGGGCGGTGACGGGTGCAGGGGCGTAGCCCGCGAGCGGCTGGTTCATGACGGGCTCCCTCTAGACCTCGTACGGCTGGACGACGATGAAGTTCCCGGGCGCGCCCCGGAACTGGAGGTTGACGCTCTCGCCGGTGTCGCCCGGGTAGGCGTTGCGGCGCATGCGGACCTGGCTGGAGACGATCACCTGGGAGGCGGCCGACCAGGCGACGACCGCATTGCAGTCGGCGAAGGTGGTCGGCGTGACCGGCAGGACCACGGGCGTGCCGTGCGTCTTGACGACGATCGTGCCGGTGCCCTGGAACTGCATGGTGAACAGCGCGCCGCCGGGGATGCCCTGGCCCTCGATGCGACGCACCTCGTGGTGCAGGCTCTCGTCGAAGGCGAGGACGTTCTCGGCGGAGACGCAGATCGCGTCGCCCTGCAGCTCGACGGGGTGCAGATGGGTGGAGTTCTCGGCGAGGAACACCTGGCCGTTGCCGGTGCAGCGCATCAGCTGCATCTCCTGGCCGGTGGCGTGGCCGACGATCCGCCCGGCGAATCCTGCGCCCTTGTAGCCGAAGTCGACCTTGCCCTGGTAGAGCACCATGCTGCCCTGCCTGGCCAGCACGGGCTGCCCGCCGATGCCGAGGTCGACGCGGATGAGCTTCTTGTTCTGCTGCGTCCAGCGCTGCCCGGTCGGCGTCTCCTTGTACATCTGCAGCGCGGCCGCCACACCGGCACCGCCCTGCGGGGCGCCCTGCGGCACGCCGTGGCCGCCGAGTTGCGGGTGCCCGTAGCCCGGGGGCATGGGCGGGGTGGGCCGGCCGCCGTAGGGGGCTGGCTGCTGGCCGTAGCCCGGAGGCATCGGCGCGGTCGCCTGGCCGCCGTAGGACTGCTGCTGGGGCGGCCGGCCGTACGGCTGCTGCGGCGGCTGGCCGTACGGCGCGGGTGCCGGGGCCGGCGGCGGCACCGTGCCACCGACGGGCGGGGTCAGGGGAGCGATGACCGTGGGCGCGGCGTGCACGTTCGGCGCGGGCGCCGGGGCCGGGGGCGGGGGCGGCGTGTGGCTCTGCGGGGTCTGGCCGGGCGGCGGGGTGAAGCCCTGGGCGGCGGGCTGCGGCGCGGGGGCGGCAGGCGCAGGTGCCGGGGCGGGCGGGGCGGCGAACGGGGGCGGGGTCGTTGCCTGGGCGGGCGGGGCGAAGCCGGGGGCGGCACCGGCCTGCGCCTGCTGGGGGGCGGCCGGCGCCTCCTCCTCCAGCACCTCTCCGCCGAAGTTCTTCAGCAGCGCCTCCAGACCGCCGTCGAAGCCCTGCCCGACGGCGGCGAACCGCCACACGTCCTTCAGGTAGATGTCGCCGAGCATCACGGCCCGCTCGGTGGAGAACTCCCCGCCGTTGAACGCGTACCGCGCGACCTCCTCGCCGCCCGCCACGATGCGCAGGTAGCCGGGGGCGATCTGCGACATCTGCCCGGCGCCGTCGACGGTCGCCGTGAAGGCCAGTTTGCGGATGTGCGACGGGATCCGGTCCAGGGTGACCCGGAACGACTCGGTGTCACCCGCCTGGGCGCCCAGCAGCTGGATGGACTCCTCGGGGGACTTGGGCTGGTTGAAGAAGACGAAGTACCGGTCGTCCGAGAGGCACTCGTCGGCGTCCAGACCGAAGCAGCTGATGTCGAAGGTCAGCCCGGGTGCGGAGATCTGCACGCCTACGTACAGATCCGTGCCCGCCGTCAGGTCACTGATCCTGGCCTTGTGGCCGCGTTGGAATTCCCTGGCCATGCGTAACGACCGTCCCCCATCCCGAATGTGAGTGCGTCGCGCCAGGCTAACGGCAAAGTCCGACATCGCACGCAGCCGGTACAGACCCGGTACACAACCGCGCCCGGAGGGGGACGGACCGCCCCCGGCTCACTCCCCACGCACCCCGGCCACATGCGGCAGCCGTTCCGCGGCGACCACCCCTTCGAGGTAGCCACGGGCCCGCTCGGTGCGCGGGTACGCCTCCAGCAGCCGCCAGAAGTCCGCCCCGTGACCGGGGACCAGCAGATGGGCCAGCTCATGGCAGAGGACGTAGTCGACGACGTACTCCGGCATCCCCTGCAGCCGGTGCGAGAGCCGGATGCTGCCCTCGGCCGGGGTGCACGAACCCCAGCGCGTGTTCTGGTTGGTGACCCACCGTACGGAGGCGGGGCGCGCCCGGCCGTCGAAGTACTGGTCCGACAGCCGCTCGGCACGCTCGGCGAGCTCGGCGTCGCCGAGTACCCGCCGGCTCTCCTGGGCGGCGAGTTTGTCGAGCATGACGGTGATCCAGCGCTGTTCCTCCGCCTTCGACATCCGGGCGGGGATCAGTACGACGGTGCGATCGCCCTCGCGGTACGCGGAGACCGTCCGGCGGCGCCGGGAACTCCTGCGGACCTCGATCGCGCTCGCCCCCGAGCCGCCGGGCGGCTGGCTCGTCGTGCTGCGCTGTGGCTTTCCGGCGCGGTGCAGTGGGTCGGCGGGCACGCCCCGACGTTACCCGCTGGGCGTGGCCGAAGTCCCGGCTCCCGAACGGTTCGATGCCGATCCCCCACCATGCGTTTGATTCCTATGATTCCTACGACTGATCTGCACGTCCGGTTTGACCCGCTTCACCCGACCCTCTTATATGACGAACACCCCCAACCTGTGGATAACTCTCGGCGCCGGCCGGCCCGGCGCGGCATGCTGGCAGGCGTCGGCAGAACATGACCGGTTCCACCGACGACGAGACGTACGCAACGCTTTCAAGGGATACGGGGGCCAGTCATGCATCCGGTGATGAAGCCCGCGCTGCGGCGCGGCTGGCGTGATCGCGAAACCGTGCAGTTCGGGATGACCCCGGCGCACGCGCTGACACTGGGACCGATGGATCCGGCGACACGCGGCTTCCTGGATCTGCTCAACGGAACCCGCGCACTGCCACAGCTCCGCGCCGAGGGCCGACGCATGCGGCTCCCGTCCGGCCATGTCGACACCCTCCTGGAACGGCTGACCCGCGCGGGCCTGGTCGACGACACGCGCGGCGGCGGACGGGCCGCCGACGCGCTGCGCGCCAGGACGGACGTCCTGCGGCGGCTCCGCCCCGACCTCGCCGCGCTGTCCCTGACCACCGCCGAGCCCGGCGGCGCGCTCGCCCGGCTCGCCGCCCGCCGCGCACTGCGCGTGCAGGTCAGGGGCGCGGGACGGGTCGGCGCGGTGCTCGCCTCGGCGCTGTCCGGCGCCGGAGTCGGCGAGGTCGACGTGCGCGACGCGGGACACGTGGAGCCGTGGGACGTGGCGCCGGGCGGGCTGCCCCCCGAATCGCTCGGCGAGCGCCGGGAAACGGCGGCGCGAGCCGCCGTGCGCCATGCGGCACCCGACCGCCCACCGCGCCGCGCCCACTCCCCCGGATCCGGCGCCCGGGACCCCGGGCTCTCCCTGGTGGTCCTCACCCCCCGGGACGACGTCGCCGTGCACGCACCGGACCCGGCCGAAGCCGAGCCGCTCATGGCCTCCGGGACGCCCCACCTGTACGCCGGCGTCGTCGAGGGCACCGGGGTCGTCGGACCGCTGGTCCTGCCCGGCGAGTCGGGCTGCGCAGGCTGCCTGCACCTCGACCGCGGGGACCGTGACCCGGCCTGGCCGCGACTGGTCGCCCAGTGGCGGTGCGCCCGGGCCCGCCGGGTCGGGGCCTGCGATCTGACGTTGGCCACGGCGGTCGCCGGTCTGGCCTCGGCGCACGCGCTCGCCTTCCTGGACGGGGGGTCACCGTCCAGCACGGGCAACCGCTGGGAGGTGTCCGCACCCGGCCTGCAATGGCGCGCGCGACCGGTCCGGCCGCATCCGGCATGCGCCTGCGGCGCTGCGGAAAGACCGAAAGAGGAGCACTCCTCAACGGGCGGTGAAACGCGCGAGACAATGGCGGTGCAACGGCCGTCGACGGAGCGGCGACGCACAGCAGGCGCGGCGCGGCCGACTCGGACTTGGAGGGCGCATGTCTGATCTTCCCCGGAAGGCGGTCACCCGTACCGCCAAGCTCGCCGCGCTCCCGCTCGGCATCGCCGGCCGGGCGACCTGGGGGCTGGGCAAGCGGATCGTGGGCGAGTCCGCGGAGATCGTCGGCCGTGAACTGCAACAGCGCACGGCGGAGCAGCTGTTCAAGGTGCTGGGCGAGCTGAAGGGCGGTGCGATGAAGTTCGGGCAGGCCCTGTCCGTCTTCGAGTCAGCGCTGCCCGAGGAGATCGCCGGGCCCTACCGCACCGCCCTGACCAAACTCCAGGAGGCGGCGCCGCCCATGCCGACCCGCACGGTGCACGCGGTGCTCGAGCAGCGGCTCGGTCCGGACTGGCGTGACCTGTTCGAGGAGTTCGAGGACAAGCCGGCCGCCGCGGCCTCGATCGGGCAGGTGCACCGGGCGGTGTGGCACGACGGCCGTGAGGTGGCTGTCAAGGTGCAGTACCCGGGCGCCGGCGAGGCCCTGCTCTCCGACCTGGGCCAACTGAGCCGCTTCGCCCGCCTGTTGGGGCCGCTCATTCCCGGCATGGACATCAAGCCACTCATCGCCGAGCTGAGGGACCGCGTCTCCGAGGAACTGGACTACGAGCTGGAGGCACAGGCCCAGACCGTACACGCGGAGGAGTTCGCGGACGACCCGGACGTGGTGGTCCCGGCGGTGGTGCACCAGTGCGAGCAGATCCTGGTCACCGAGTGGATCGACGGCATCCCGCTGTCGGAGGTGATCTCGGACGGCACCCCGGAGCAGCGCGACCGCGCCGGCCAGCTCATGGCCCGGTTCCTCTTCTCCGGCCCGGCCCGCACCGGACTGCTGCACGCCGACCCGCATCCCGGCAACTTCCGGCTGCTGCCCGGCGGCCCGGCGGGCGAGGACGACTGGCGCCTGGGCGTCCTGGACTTCGGCACGGTCGACCGGCTGTCCGGCGGTCTGCCGACACCGATCGGCATCTCGCTCCGCATGACGCTGGACGGCGAGGCCGAGACGGTCTACGAACTCCTCTGCGAGGAAGGGTTCGTGAAGGAGTCCATAGAGCTGGACCCCGACGCGGTCCTCGACTACCTGCTGCCGATCATCGAACCGGCCCGGGTCGAGGCGTTCACCTTCAACCGCACCTGGATGCGCAACCAGGCCGCCCGCATCGCCGATCCCCGCTCCCCCGCCTACCAGCTGGGCAAGCGGCTCAACCTGCCGCCCGCCTATCTGCTGATCCACCGGGTGACCCTGAGCACCATCGGGGTGCTGTGCCAGCTGGGGGCGACGGTGCGGCTCCGCGAGGAACTGGAGGAGTGGCTGCCGGGATTCGTCTCCGACGCGCCTGGTGACGAACTGGCCGAGGAGGAGTCTGCGGCGGAGGCGTGATCCGGGGTGGCCTGAAATGGGTGTCCCAGGTGCCTGAATAGGGTTCCCGGGTGCCTGGAACGGGTTCCCGGTGCCTGGAAACGGGTGACGTGGGTGCCCGCGGGTGACCTGGGTGCTGCAGTCGGGTGACCTGGGTTCCTTGAAGGTGGGGCGGGGGGGAGGGGGTGGGGGGAGGGGGAGGGGCCCCCGAGCAAGGGGCTCACCACCAGGACGAGTCCAGCCGCCCCTCGATCGCCCTCAGGTTCTCCCTTGAGCAGGTGTCGCAGAAGTACTGGCGGACGCCGTTCTCCACGGAGCAGGTCCAGGTGGCCGGCGGGGGGCCGTCGGCGGGGGTGCCGCAGCGGGCGCACACGAGCGCACGGCGCTCCGGGGTGGAGCCGCCCTGATCACTTCCTCCGGGAAGACTCGTCACCTGGCGACGATAACTCCGCAGGCGGCGGATCGCCGTACAACGCACCGCGGGGGCCGGTCCGTTCGTCGGACCGGCCCCCGCGGGCGAAGGCTTCGCCTCCCGGACCGGGAGGCCACCGCTTCTGACGGTGTGAGTGTTACTGCATGACCGCCATGGCGAGCGCGCGCCGGGCGCGCAGTGAGGCACGCTCGGCCCGGCGCTGCATCCGCTGGGCGACCGCCAGGCGCACGGCCCGGCGTTCCCGCTCGGCGTCACGGAGTCGCTCGTGCATATGCGCACGAGCCAGGGCTTCTTGCATGAGTTGCATCTCTCGGGTCCTGTTCTGGCGCGCTTCGGTCGCGCCGGTGGTGGTGACGTCTTCGGTCGCGGAGCCTGCGGGCTCGCTGGTGGACGGCTTCATCGGGGCCTGCTTCTGGGGGTCGTGCGTGAGGGGGCGGTCGATCGTTCCTGCGGTGTTCATGCCGTGACCGGGTTCTTCCGCGGGCGGCCACGCGGCCGCTTCCGGGCGACGACGACACCCTGGACGAACAGCTCGCCACCCCAGACGCCCCAGGGCTCACGCCGCTCCTTGGCGCCGGCGAGGCAGGCCTCGATCAGCGGGCAGGTGCGGCAGAGGGACTTGGCGTACTCGACGTCCGCCGGCGACTCGGCGAAGAAGACCTCCGGGTCGTAGGAGCGGCAGGGGACGGGTACGCCGAGGTTCTCGATGGCGTCGTCGAGCGCGGTGAGCGCGGTGAGGGGGGTCAAGGTGGAGTCCTCCGTGAGGCCGGGCGGGGGGATCGTTTGCGAAGGCGGTACGGACGGGGCGTGCGCTTCGAGTTGCACGGTTGGTCTTCCTCGTCTGGTCGTTCCGGCCGGTTGACCGGGTGTCGGCTTGGTACCGGGTTCTTTTCTTGTCCCGAGGCCCCTTCGCTCCGTCGTCCCCGTTCGGGGAAAACAGAAGGGCCGCGGATCCCGGATGGGGTTCCGCGGCCCTGAAGGCGCCGGCCTGATCGGATCAGGCTGGATCACTCCAGGGTTCTGGCCCACGGAAGGCCCACATCAGGTGGTGCTGCGTCGTCTGCTTCCGGAATCCGGCACCGGCCGCCGCAAAGGCATAGGCCTGTGCCTGTGCCTCTACCGCTTCCAGTGCCTTGGTCGGTCGCTCATTGCGCTCACGGACGGGAAGGCCCGCGAGAGCGTGGGCGGACGCCGGACGGTCGGCACGAATGCCGGACACACCGGTGCCCTGGTGGGAGGCGCCGAGCATGCACAGGGAGACGGCCGAGCGATCGGTCAGTTTGGCCGTGCTGATGGTGCTGGTGTTGATGCTGATCACTGGACTCGCCTCCTCTCGGCGTCTCAAGGGACTGGGGTGAACCAGTCCATTCGGATATGCAAGTACATCACGGAGGCGGGGCCTTCGAGAAGGCCGCTGCATCCGTGCCTAGAACCTATGGGGATTGCTGGGGCATGCGCAAACTATTTTTTCGACGAGTTCGTATCAGTCGTCCTCGTCGGCTTCTTCGGCGTCGTGGCCTGCGCAGATGGCCAGAACTTCGGTTCCGTAGCTGCGCAGCTTGCGGCTGAGGACGCCTGGGATGCGGGAGAGCTCTGCGGAAGTCTCGGGCCGGGCCTCGGCGATGGCCATCAGCGTGCGGTCGGTGAAGACGCAGAAGTCCGGCTGTCCGATGTGTTCGGCCTGGACGGCCCGCCACTCCCGCAGCCGTTCGTAGAGCCCTTCGTCCATGTCCGAGGGGCAGTCCTCACAGCGCATCAGCTTCATCTCGCCGGCGTCGGTGAGGGTGCGGCCGCAGACCCGGCAGCGGGCGGGGGTGCGCTGGGTACGCCGGGGGGCGGCGATGGTTCCGGTGGTGCTCCCGCGCTCGATGCCTGCCGTGGCGGCGGCGCCGGTGTGGCCGACGGTGGGCGTGGTGCCCGGGCGCAGTCCGTCGAGGAAGCGGCTGGGCCTGCGGTTGGGGCGGGTGCCGGGGGACCGGGACAGCGCCCAGGAGAGGTGGAGCCGTTCCCGCGCCCGGGTGACGCCGACGTAGAGCAGCCGGCGTTCCTCCTCGGTCTGCTCGTCGGTCTTGGCGTAGGTGATGGGCAGCATGCCCTCTGCGATGCCGACCAGGAAGACGACGTCCCACTCCAGGCCCTTGGCGGCGTGCAGGGAGGCGAGGGTGACGCCCTGGACGGTCGGGGCGTGCTGGGCGTTCGCCCGCTCGTCGAGTTCTGCCACGAAGTCGCCGAGGGTGGCGCCGGGTCTGGCGGCGGCGAGGTCGTGGGCGAGGCTCACCAGGGCGGCGAGGGATTCCCAGCGCTCTCTGACGGCGCCGGAGCCGGCCGGTGGTTCGATGGTCCAGCCCTCTCCGGACAGGACGGCACGCACCTGGGAGGGCAGGTCCACGGCGTCGTCCAGCAGGGAGTCGTTGCCGCCGAAGCGGGCCGCGCCGCGCAGGGCGATGCCCGCCTTGCGCACCTCGGGCCGGTCGAAGAAGCGCTCGGCGCCGCGCAGCTGGTAGGGGACGCCGGCGTCGGCGAGGGCCTGCTCGTAGGTTTCGGACTGGGCGTTCGTACGGAACAGGACGGCGATCTCGGCGGCGGGGACGCCCGCGTCGATCAGTTCGCGGATGCGGCGGGCGGCGCCTTCGGCTTCGGCCGGCTCGTCGGTGTACTCGGTGTAGACGGGTTCGGGGCCCGCGGGGCGCTGGGAGACGAGTTCCAGCCGGTGGTCGGCGGCGCGGCCGCGGGCCTGGGCGAGCAGGCCGTTGGCGAGGCGGACCACCTGGGGGGTGGAGCGGTAGTCGCGGACGAGTTTGACGACGGTGGCGCCGGGGTGCCGGGTGCGGAAGTCGAGGAGGTGGTCGGGCGTTGCTCCGGTGAACGAGTAGATGGTCTGGCTGGCGTCGCCGACGACGCACAGGTTGTTGCGGTCGCCGAGCCAGAGGTCCAGCAGCCGCTGCTGCAGGGGGCTGACGTCCTGGTACTCGTCGACGACGAAGTGCTGGTACTGCGCGCGGACCTGTTCGGCGATGTCGTGCCGGTCCTGCAGGATCGCGACGGTCAGCAGCAGGACGTCCTCGAAGTCGATCACGGCGCGGTCGCGCTTGAGGTCTTCGTAGGCCGCGTAGAGGTGGGCGATCTCGGCGGGGTCGCGGGGGGCTTCACGGCCGGCCTTCGCGGCCGCGTACGGGTAGTCGGCGGGGATGGTCTGGGTGACCTTGGACCATTCGATCTCGGCGGTGACGTCCCGCAGCTCACCCCGGTCGAGCCGGGTGCCCAGGCGTGCGGCCGCGTCGGCGACGAGCTGGATCTTGCGGTCGACGAGCCGGGGCATGCCGCCACCGATCACTTTCGGCCAGAAGTACTGGAGCTGGCGCAGGGCGGCGGAGTGGAAGGTGCGGGCCTGGACGCCGTGGGCGCCGAGCTGGCGCAGCCGGCCGCGCATCTCTCCGGCGGCGCGGTTGGTGAAGGTGACGGCGAGCACGCTGGAGGGGTGCAGGATGCCGGCGCGTACTCCGTAGGCGATGCGGTGCGTGATCGCCCGCGTCTTGCCGGTGCCTGCTCCGGCCAGGACGCACACCGGGCCGTGCAGGGCGGTGGCCACCGCGCGCTGCTCGGGGTCGAGCCCTTCGAGCACCGCGTCGGCCGAGTCCGGTGTCTGCGGGAAGAGGGTGGAGTGCGTTGCTGCTGTCACACCGCCATGCTGCCAGGTCGCGCGGGACTGCCGTGCCGGTTGTCCACAGGCGTGCACAGATAGTCGTACTAATGCGGCAGGCGCCACAGGCCGTGGCACAGGCGCCCACCGTCGCCTGTGGATACCCCTGCCGGGAATGGCGGACGGCTCGCGTACGTTCTTCCCCTGGACGATTTCCCGAGCTGCCTGAGGAGCGCGAGAGACATGCAGGGCACTGTGACGATGTACAGCACGACTTGGTGCGGCTACTGCCGGCGGCTGAAGAGCCAGCTGGACCGGGAGGGCATCGCCTACACCGAGATCAACATCGAGCAGGACCCCGAGTCCGCCGCTTTCGTGGAGAAGGCGAATGGCGGAAACCAGACGGTCCCGACCGTGCTCTTCGCTGACGGCAGCACGCTGACGAACCCCTCGCTCGCCCAGGTGAAGCAGAAACTCGCCGCATGACGCTCCGCGGGTTTCCGCGGTGACCGCAGCAGGGCGGCTCTCCGAGAGATCGGGGGCCGCCCTGCCGCGTACCGGAGGAAGCTCTGTGTCTCACATGAAGCTGCGCGTCGGCAGCGGCTTGCCGTACCACATCTCGATCAGGCGGGCCGCGATGGAGATGCCGTAGGGCGGCAGCACCTCGCCGGACTCGAAGGCGTCGTGCAGTTCCTCCCGGGAGAACCAGCGGGCCTCGTGGATCTCGTCGCCGTCGACGTCGATGTCGGTGGAGGTGGCGCGGGCCATGAAGCCGAGCATCAGGCTGGACGGGAAGGGCCAGGGCTGGCTGGCCACGTACTCCACGGTGCCGACGGTGACGCCGACCTCCTCGGACACCTCGCGGCGCACCGCCTGCTCGATCGACTCGCCGGGTTCGACGAATCCGGCGAGCGTGGAGAAGCGGCCCTCGGGCCAGTGGACCTGGCGGCCGAGCAGGATGCGGTCGTCCGCGTCGGTCACGGCCATGATCACGGCCGGGTCGGTGCGCGGGTAGTGCTCGGCGCCGCAGGCCGGGCAGCGGCGGATGTGACCGGCGGCGGCGATGACCGTGCGTTCGCCGCAGCGGGAGCAGAAGCGGTGGGTGCGCTGCCAGTTCTCCAGACCGACCGCGTGCACCATGAGGCCCGCGTCGCGGGGCGACAGGAGCAGGCCGGCCTCGCGCAGGCCCGCCGGGCGCGCCGACTGGTCGATGCGTCCGGGCAGCGCGTCCTTCTGGAGCGCGAAGTAGCTGACGCCCTCCTCGTCGATGCCGAGGAAGTAGCGGTGCGCCTCGGTGAGCGGGGCCTCGAAGGAGGGTGTCATGACGAGCTCGGTCCGGCCGTCCGGGGTCTCGTCGATGAGCACCTGGCCGCCGGAGACCACGAAGCAGCGGGTCGTGGGGTGGCTCCACGCCGCCGCGAGCCAGGCCTCGTCGAGCCGGTGGTGGGCGGCGCGGTCGATGCCGCTCGGGGCGGTCAGCGAGATGGGTCGATCGGCTGTGTCGTCGGTCCAGGTGGTCACGGGTGCTTCCAACTCCCCCAGTGCAGCGGTTCGTTCGGCGGGCGGTTCGGCGGGACGTGGGCGGGAGGGCACCGGGCCGGGCGGGGGTGGGACGGGCGGGGCGGTCCTTCCAGTGTGCCCCGCGCGCGATGCCGTCCCGTACGGCACCGGCCGGTCAGGGCGCGGGACGCCAGTGCTCGGCCAGGTCACCCCACAGGTAGGCGCTGGTCTCGACGCCCTTGAGGAGGAGGTCCAGTTCGACCTTCTCGTTCGGGGCGTGCCAGCCGTCGGAGGGGACGGAGATGCCCAGGAAGAGGACGGGGGCGCCGAGGACCTCCTGGAGGTCGGCGGCGGGGCCGGAGCCGCCCTCGCGGGTGAAGCGGACGGACTTCTCGAAGGCGCGGCCCATGGCGCGGACCACGGACTGCAGGGCGGGGTGGTCGAGCGGGGTCAGGCACGGGCGGGTGGCCGCGCCGAAGTCGATCTCGTACCGGATCCCGGTGGGCACCTGTGTGTCGGCCCAGGCGCGGACGGCTTTCTCGAGGTGGTCGGGGTCCTGGCCGGCGACCATCCGGAAGGACAGCTTCACCATGGCCGAGGAGGGGATGATCGTCTTGCTGCCGGGGCCCTGGTAGCCGCCGCCGATGCCGTTGACCTCGGCGGTCGGGCGGGCCCAGATGCGCTCCAGGGTGCTGTACCCGGCCTCGCCGAGGGTGGCGCGGGACTTGGCAGTGTCCAGCCAGCGCTGCTCGTCGAAGGGCAGCTCGGCGAACAGTTCGCGCTCGCGGTCGGTCAGCTCCACGATGCCGTCGTAGAAGCCGGGGATCGCCACGCGCGCGTGCTCGTCGTGCAGTGCGGCGACCAGGCGGGCGGCGGCGGTGGCCGGGTTGGGCACGGCACCGCCGAAGGAGCCGGAGTGGATGTCCTGGTCGGGGCCGTACAGCCGGATCTCGCACTCGGCGAGGCCGCGCATGCCGGTGCAGACGGTCGGGGTGTCCTCGGACCACATGCCGGTGTCGGAGACGATCACGGCGTCGGCCGCGAGCCGTCCCGCGTGCTCCTCGACGAGGGCCCGGAAGTGCGGGGAGCCGGACTCCTCCTCGCCCTCGATGAGCAGCTTCAGGTTGACCGCGGGGGCGGTGCGGCCGGTGGCGGCGAGGTGGGCGCGGACGCCGAGTGTGTGGAAGAACACCTGTCCCTTGTCGTCGGCCGCCCCGCGCGCGTAGAGCCGGTTTCCGCGGACGACCGGCTCGAAGGGGGCGCTGTCCCAGCCGTCCTCGGGGGCGGCGGGCTGCACGTCGTGGTGGCCGTAGACGAGGACGGTGGGCGCCTCGGGGTCGCCCGAGGGCCACTCGGCGAACACGGCGGGGGCACCGGCGGTCGGCCAGACCTCGGCGGTCGGGAAGCCGGTCTCCTCAAGTTTGGCGGCGAGCCAGTCGGCGCTGCGCCGTACGTCGGGCGCGTGGTCGGGCTGGGCCGACACGGAGGGGATGCGCAGCCATGCGGCGAGGTCGTCGAGGAAGGCGGCGCGGTGCTGCTCGATGTACGTGCGGACGGCGCTGTCCGGGGTCTGGCTCATGTTCACGAGCCTATCGGCCCGCACCGACAACCTTGGCGGGCGGTTCGTCACACTCAGGTCGCCTGCTGTGCCGTTTCGGAGTCTTCCGCCGCGGTGCCGTCGCTGAGGAGCCGTTCCAGGGCGGCCCGGCCCGGCAGGTCCCGCGGCCGTACGACCTCGCCGCTGCGCACGTAGAGGAAGGCGGCCGTGACCGACTCCGGCGGCACGCCCTGCTGCTCGGCCCAGGCCAGCCGGTACACGGCGAGCTGGAGCGGGTCGGCGGTCCGGGTGCGGCCGGTCTTCCAGTCGACGATCTCGTACGTCGCCCCGTCGCCGTCGCCGTGCTTGTAGACCGCGTCGATGCGACCTCGTACGACGCGGCCGGCGAGGGTGAGCTGGAACGGTGCCTCGACCCGGTAGGGGGTGCGCCGGGCGTACTCGGTGCGTTCGAAGGCCTCCTTCAGGGCTTCCAGGTCCTGTTCGTCGGCGATCTCGGCGTCGCTGCCGGGCAGCTCGTCCGGTTCCAGCAGGGGCAGGGTCAGCTCCTCGAAGCGGGCCTCGACCCAGGCGTGGAACCGGGTGCCCCGGCGCGCGGCCGGTTGCGGAGGGCGCGGCATGGGGCGCGCGAGTTCCTGCGCGAGCCCGTCCGGGTCCTCGGCCAGGCGCAGCAGCTGGGAGGCGGTGAGCACGGCGGGCAGCGGGACGTCGGTGACGGTCTGGCGGGCGCGCAGCAGCTCTCCTGTGAGCGCCTCCAGGTCACGGTCCCAGGAGGCGATGGTGCGGGCCTCCTCGGGAGTGAGGTCGGTGGAGTGCCGCGGCCCGGCGGGGAGGGGGCGGTGCGGTGGGGCGGGCGTCTGATGCGGGACCGTGAGCCGGGTGGTGGGGGCTTTCGTGTCGGGGGTGTCCGCGTCGTACGGCGGTTCCGCGTCGCTGAGGGCGGCCGCGGCGCCGAAGGCGTCCTCCTCCTCGTAGGGGAAGTCCATGCCGCCCTCGGCGTACGGCACGCCCTCGTCGTGCTCCTCGCAGACCTCGTACTCCTCGTACGGGACGTCCTCGTCGTACGGGAACTCCCCGCCGTGCTCGTCGTATGGCTCGTCGCCGTAGGGGTCGTCGTCCGGGGGCGGGGGCCAGTCCGGGTCGTGGGCGGCGGGGTCGTGGGCGGCCGGCGGCCGGGCGGGGTTCTGGGCGGCGAGGGCGTCCAGGTGGGCGAGGACGGTTTCGGCGGCCGCGCGGCGGCGGGCCAGGGCGGCGGCGTCCAGCGGGAGCGGCCACACCTGGTCGGCGCGGGCCGCGTGCAGGGCGGGATTCTCCTCGTCCTCGGCGGGCTCCTTCGCCCAGGCCTCGATCTCTCCGTATCCGGCGGCGCAGTGGTCGTGCAGGGCCTGGAGGAAGTCGGAGGGACCACGCGGTTTCTTCTGGCTGGGGCCCCACCAGTGACCGGAGCCGAGCAGGAGGGAGCGGGGGCGGGTGAAGGTGACGTAGCCGAGGCGGAGCTCCTCGGTGTGCTGGTGGTCCTTCATGGCCTCGTGGAAGGCCTTCATGCCGCGCGCGTCCCAGCTGTCGACGTCGGGCAGGGTGTCGCTGTCGCCGCGCAGGGCATGCGGCACCACCTTGGCCTGCGCCGTCCACTTCTCGCGGCCCTGGGCGCTGGGGAAGGTGCCCTTGACCAGTCCGGGGACGGCCACGACGTCCCACTCCAGGCCCTTGGACTTGTGGGCGGTGAGCACCTTGACGGTGTTCTCGCCGCCGGGCAGGGCGTTGTCGAGGCCCTTCTCGTACTGCGCGGCGGTGCGCAGGAAGCCGAGGAACGCGAGCAGGGTGGCTTCCGCGTCGCTCGCCGCGAAGGACGCGGCGACGTCCAGGAAGTTGGACAGGGTCTCGCGGCGGCGGGCGGCCAGGGCGTGCGGGGACGCCGACAGCTCCACTTCCAGGCCGGTGACGGCGAGCACGCGGTGCAGGACGTCCATCAGCGGATCGGACAGGGAGCGGCGCAGGTCGCGCAGCTCGGCGGCCAGGCGCGCGAAGCGCACGCGCGCGTCCGGCGAGAACGGCAGCCCGTCGTCATCGGCCTCGGCGTCCATGGGTGATTCGAGGAACGTGTCGAGGGCGTCCGCGAGCGATATCACCTCGGCCGGGTCGACCCCTTCGACGGCGGCGGCGAGGCGGCGGTCGGGGTCGTCACCGTCGTCCACGCGCGCGTGGGCGACCAGCAGGCGGGCGCGGCGGCCCAGCAGGGCGAGGTCGCGGGGGCCGATGCGCCAGCGCGGTCCGGTCAGCAGGCGCACCAGGGAGGCGTTGGCGCCGGGGTCCTGCAGGACCTCGCAGACGGCGACGAGATCGGCGACCTCGGGCAGGTGCAGCAGCCCGGACAGGCCGACCACCTCGACGGGGACGTCCCGGGCCACCAGGGCGCCCTGGATCTCGGCGAAGTCGGTCGCCGTGCGGCACAGTACGGCGATCTCGCCGGGGGCCGTGCCGGTGTGCACGAGGTGGGCGATCGCGTCGGCGATCCAGTCGATCTCCTCGGCGTGGGTGGGCAGCAGGGCGCAGCGGACCGTGCCGTCGTACTCGGCGCCGGGGGCCGGGCGCAGGGCCTCCACGCCCGCGTGCAGGGCGCGCAGGGGTTCGGCGAGGCCGTTGGCGAGGTCGAGGAGGCGGCCACCGCTGCGGCGGTTCTCGCTGAGGGCCTGGCGGGTGGCGGGGCGGCCGTCGGCGTGCGCGAAGTGCGCGGGGAAGTCGTCCAGGTTGGCGACGGAGGCGCCGCGCCAGCCGTAGATGGCCTGGCAGGGGTCGCCGACCGCGGTCACGGGATGGCCCGTGCCGCCGCCGAACAGGCCTGCCAGCAGGACGCGCTGGGCCACGGAGGTGTCCTGGTACTCGTCCAGGAGCACCACGCGGAACTCCTCGCACAGCAGCCGGCCCACCTCGGGGATGCCGGCGAGGCGGGCGGACAGGGCGATCTGGTCGCCGAAGTCGAGCAGGTCGCGTTCGCGTTTGGCGGTGCGGTAGCGGCGGACGAGGTCGGCCAGTGCGCGGCGGGCGGCGGCCGTCTCGGGGACCTTGCGCAGGTCGGCGTTGGTGAGCTTGGCGCTCTGGAGGGTGCTCAGCAGGTCGGCGTCCCAGGAGCGCAGTTCCTCGGGGTCGACGAGGTGTTCGGCGAGTTCGGAGTCGAGGGCGAGCAGGTCGCTGACGAGGTCGGCGAAGGAGCGGGTCAGCGCGGGGTAGGGGCCGGGAGCCTCGCGCAGCACACGCGCGGCGAGCTGGTAGCGGGTGGCGTCGGCGAGGAGGCGGGAGGTGGGCTCCAGGCCGAGGCGCAGGCCGTGGTCGGTGAGGAGGCGGCCGGCGAAGGCGTGGTACGTGGAGATCACGGGTTCGCCGGGCGGGTTGTCGGGGTCGATGACATCGGGGTCGGTGACGCCGGCCTTGATCAGTGCCTTGCGGACGCGTTCGGCCAGTTCGCCGGCGGCCTTGTTGGTGAAGGTCAGGCCGAGGACCTGTTCGGGGGCGACCTGGCCGGTGCCGACCAGCCAGACCACGCGGGCGGCCATCACGGTGGTCTTGCCGGACCCGGCTCCGGCCACGATCACCTGCGGGGCGGGCGGCGCGGTGATGCAGGCCGTCTGCTCCGGGGTGAACGGGATGCCGAGGAGCTCTTTGAGCTGCTCGGCGTCGGTGATACGGGCGGGCATGTCGGGAAAGGCTAGCGGCGGGGACTGACAGTCGAGGCCGGATCAGCCCGCCGGGACGAAAGAAGCGCAGGTCAGCACGTGTGGTGCCGTACGTCACTCCGGCACCTGACGATGACTCACTCGACCACGTGCCGTCCCTCGGGCCGGGCGCTGCACGAGGCGCGGAACGCGCAGTGCGTGCAGTGCTGGCCGCTGCTGGGCGCGAACCGCTCGTCGAGGACCTTGCCGGCGGCGGTGGCCAGCAGCTCGCCGACCCACTCCCCCGACAGCGGCTCCTGGGTCTGCACCTTGGGCAGGCCGTCGCCTCCGTCGCGCTGGGCGGCGCCCTGCCTGAGGTGGACCAGTTCGGCGCCGCCGGGTTCGGGACGTACGCCGTCGAAGGCCTCGTCGACGGCGCCCTCGCGGACGGCGAGCTGGTAGACGGCGAGCTGGGGGTGGCGAGCCACCTCGGCGGCGCTGGGCGCCTGCTTGCCGGTCTTGAAGTCCACCACGTAGGCGCGGCCCTCGGTGTCCGTCTCCACGCGGTCCATCTGGCCTCGGATGCGGACCTGGTAGTCGCCCGCCTCGAGGGTGACGTCGAAGTCCTGCTCGCTGGCCACCGGGGTGCGCCCGGTGCGGTCCAGCACATGCCAGTTCAGGAAGCGTTCGAGCGCCACGCGCGCGTTGTCCTTCTCCTGCTGGGACTTCCAGGGCGCGTCGAAGGCGAGCGCGTTCCACACCGAGTCCAGGCGTTCCATGAGGACGTCGAGGTCGGCCGGACTGCGGCCGGAGGCGACCTCGTCGGCGAGGACGTGGACGACGTTGCCGAAGCCCTGTGCAGTGGTGGCCGGGGCGTCGGCCTTCACCTCACGGCCCAGGAACCACTGGAGTGCACAGGTGTTGGCGAGCTGGTCGAGGGCGCTGCCGGAGAGCACGACGGGCCGGTCGCGGTGGCGCAGCGGCACCTTGCTCTCGGTCGGGTCGTACATGCCCCACCAGCGGTAGGGGTGCGCGGACGGCACCAGCGGGCGGCCGTCCTCGTCGGCGAGGGCGGCGAGCCGGGCCAGGCGGCGGGCGGCGGCCTCCCGCAGGGCGGCGGAGGCGCGCGGGTCGACGGTGGTGGCGCGCAGCTCGGCGACGAGCGCGGCCACGGCCAGCGGGCGGCGGGGGCGGCCGGTGACGTCCTTCGGCTCGACGCCGAGTTCGGTCAGGAAGCGGGACGGCTGGTCGCCGTCGTCCGCCGGCGCCTTCACCGCGGTGACGACGAGACGTTCGCACGCGCGCGTGGCGGCCACGTAGAACAGCCTGCGCTCCTCGGCGAGCAGTGCGCCGGGGGTGAGCGGTTCGGCGAGCCCGTCGCGGCCGATGCGGTCGGCCTCCAGGAGGGAGCCGCGGCGGCGCAGGTCGGGCCACAGGCCCTCCTGGACCCCGGCGACGACGACCAGCCGCCACTGCAGGCCCTTGGAGCGGTGCGCGGTCATGAGGCGGACGGCGTCGGGACGAACCGCGCGGCGCGCGAGCGTGTCGGCGGCGATGTCCTCGGCCTCGATCTGCTCCAGGAAGTTCAGCGCGCCACGGCCTCCGATGCGCTCCTCCGCGCGCGCGGCGGTGGCGAACAGCGCGCACACGGCGTCCAGGTCCCGGTCGGCGTTGCGGCCGGCCGCGCCGCCGCGCCGGGCGGCCCGCTCCAGGCGCGCGGGCCACGGTGTGCCCTCCCACAGGTCCCACAGCGCCTCCTCGGCCGTACCGCCGCCCGCGAGGCGTTCGCGGGCCGTGCGCAGCAGCGCGCCGAGGCGCTGCGCCCCGCGCGCGTACACCGGATCGTGCACGGCCAGGCGCTCGGGTTCGGCGAGCGCCCGTGCGAGCAGTACGTCGGAGGGTGGCGGCAGCGGGTTGCCGGCCGCTCGCTCCTCCTCGCGCAGGGCACGGCCGAGACGGCGCAGGTCGGCCGGGTCCATGCCGGCGAGGGGGGAGGCGAGCAGGGTGAGGGCGGTCTCGGTGTCGAGCCAGGAGGTGTCCGGGGCCGGCCCTGCGGTGTCTTCAGGGGCAGCGTCCTCGGGAGCGGCGTCTGCGGCGTCAGCCTCTTCGGGGGCGGTTGTCCCGGATTCGCCGGCAGGGGAGAGCGTGCCTGCGCTCTCCTCGTGGCGCCGGGTCTCCGCCGTGGCCACCGCGCGCAGGGCCGCGAGCAGGGGCGCCACCGCCGGCTCGTGGCGCAGGGGCAGGTCGTCGCCGTCGATGTCCAGCGGGACTCCGGCCGCGGTGAGGGCGCGGCGGAGGGTGGGCAGGGTGCGGGATCCGGCCCGGACCAGGACGGCCATGTCGCTCCAGGCGAGGCCGTCCTCCAGGTGCGCGCGGCGCAGGATGTCCGCGATGTTGTCCAGTTCTGTCCCTGCTGTCGGGTATGTGTAGACCTCGACGCGGCCCCCGTCCCGTACGGCGGCCGGCTCGCGGTGCGCGCGAACCTTGTCGGCCGGCAGCCGGGGCAGCGGCATGCGCTGCGTGATCAGCCGGGTGGCGGCCAGCAGGGCGGCGCCGGAGCGGCGGGAGGTGCGCAGCACCTCGACGGGGGCGGGTCTGCCGTCCGCGCGCGGGAAGGCCGCCGGGAAGTCGAGGATGCCGTTCACGTCGGCGCCCCGGAAGGCGTAGATCGACTGGTCGGGGTCACCGAAGGCGACCAGGGTGCGGCCGCCCCCGGCCAGCGCGTGCAGGAGCCGTACCTGTGCGGGGTCGGTGTCCTGGTACTCGTCGACGTACACGGCGTCGTACTGGGCGGCGAGCCGTACGGCGGTCTCGGGGCGGTGGGCGAGCAGGACCGCGCGGTGGACCAGTTCCGCGTAGTCGATCACGCCCTGCATGTCGAGCACGTCCAGGTACTCGGCGAGGAACGCGGCCGCGGCGCGCCAGTCGGGGCGGCCGATGCGGCGGGCGAAGGCGTCCAGTGCGCCGGGACCGAGGCCCAGCTCGCGGCTGCGGGCGAGGACCGCGCGGACCTCGTCGGCGAAGCCACGCGCGGTCAGGCAGGCGCGCAGTTCGTCGGGCCAGCGCACGTGCGCCAGTCCGAGCCGCTGCAGTTCGGGCTGCCCGGCGAGCAGCTCGCGGACGGTGACGTCCTGCTCGGGGCCGGAGAGCAGCCGCAGCGGCTCGGTGAACAGGCCGCTGTCCTGGTGGGCGCGCACCAGTGCGTAGCAGTACGAGTGGAAGGTGGTCGCCCGGGGCGCGCGGGCGGCGCCGATGCGCAGGGCCATGCGGTCGCGCAGGTCGACGGCGGCCTTGCGGCTGAACGTGAGCACCAGGATGCGCTCGGGGTCGGCGCCGCGGGCGATCCGCGCGGCCACGGACTCGACGAGGGTGGTGGTCTTGCCGGTGCCGGGACCGGCGAGGACGAGCAGGGGTCCGCCTCGGTGGTCAACCACGGCGCGCTGTGCCGCGTCCAGACGAGGGGGGTCAGCGGCGGCCGGCGGGGTACGGACCAGTCGGTAAGCGCCACGGCCCCCCTGCCGCACCGGGGGGTGCGGCAGGCGCCTGGTGGAGGAAGAGGAGCTCACGTGATCGGCCGGTCCTGGTGTTCGTGCTGGTGGGCGGGCGGTCACGGGCGCGAGGCGGTGACCGGGGGGTGAGCGGGACGCGTGCAGCCGACGCTACGCCGCCACACCGGGCGGAAGCAGGGCTTCCGATTCTTCCCTCGTGGCGCTCGGGCCGCGTGCGTCCCACATCCCACGAACGTACGTCATGCCACGGATGTCCCCCGCGTCACCCGTACGGGCCACGGGCTCTCCCCGAGGGCATCGGATGGCGGAAGCTGTCAGATGTGACCCACCGCGCCCGCCCCGCCGTCCCACCGGGCCCGCCGCATGTCGATCCGCGGCAGATGCCCCTCGGCGCTCCTGGCCGCCTCCCTCAGCGGCGTGCCCTCCGTGCGGTAGTGGGCGAGCGCGCGCAGTTCGTGGCCGGGCAGCAGCATCCCGTCGGCGCGTACGACACGCCACCACGGGACGGCGCCGCCGTACAAGGACATCACCCGGCCGACCTGGCGCGGTCCCCCCTCCTCGAGCCACTCGGCGACATCGCCGTACGTCATGACCCGCCCCGGCGGGATCCGCTCGGCGACCTCGAGAACCCGCTCGGCGTACTCCGGCAGCGCGTCCGCGTGCTCCTCGCGGGTGTCCTCGGCAGGGCTCTGCTCGCTCATCCGACCATCCTGCCGCACCCCACCGACATCGCGGCGCGGACCGCGGGGAACGGCCCTCTCGCCACCGGACGGCGCTTCCGGCAGACTGTGCGCCCGCGGATCCGCACCCTGATGCCCGCGTGTGTCGGTGGGGCATGCCACCATCGTGCGGGCGGTGACTGGTGATACGAGACCAAGAAGAGACCATGAAGCAGCAGGGCGTGCACCCCGAAGGCGCGGCGGGCACCCCTGACGCCGCCGCGCGCCCCGACACCGCCGACGGCGCTGCCCAGGGCGGCGGCGACGCCCAGCAGGAGGACACCGGTCCGCGCCGGCACGAAGGCACGGAAGACGGCACCACGCGCGCGCGTGAGGACAACGGAAACGACGGCACGCGCGCGGGTGAGGGCCGAAACGACGACACCGAGGGAGCGCACGTCCCGGAGAACACGCCCCCCGACCACGGCCCGGGCGCGGACGACGATCCGCACGCCGAGGCCGTGGAAGGCGACGAACCGCTGCTCCCCGCGCGCGTGCACCGCCCCTCCGACCTCATGCGGCTCCTGGTCGGCGTGCTCGCCATCGTGGTGCTGCTCGCGATCGCCGCGTTCGCGCACGGCACCACCTCCGGCTTCGAGCAGGACATCAACAAGGGCACCGGTCAGGCCCCCGACCTGCTCATCAGGATCGCGGGGCTGGCGTCCAGCATCGCGATCCTGCTGGTGCCGGTCGCCTTCGCGATCGAACGGCTGATCAAACGCGACGGGCTGCGCATCGCCGACGGCGTCCTCGCGGCGGTCCTGGCCCACGGAGTGACCCTCGCCACCGACCTGTGGGTGGCGAGGGCCGCGCCGGGCTCGATCCAGGAGGCGCTCACCCAGCCCTCTCCGGGCGACATCCACGCCCTGACCGACCCCGTGCACGGCTATCTGGCCCCCGTCATCGCCTACATGACGGCCGTCGGCATGTCCCGCAGACCCAGATGGCGCGCGGTGCTGTGGATCGTGCTGCTGCTCGACGCGTTCTCGATGCTGGTCACCGGCTACACGACCCCGTTCTCGATCATCCTGACGGTGCTGATCGGCTGGACCGTCGCCTACGGCACGCTGTACGCCGTCGGCTCCCCCAACGTCCGCCCCACCGGGCAGACCCTGATGGCGGGCCTCAGGCACGTCGGCTTCCACCCCGTCACCGCGGCCCGCGAGGAGGCCGGGGAGACGGAGAACGGCGACCGCGGCCGGCGCTACTTCGTCACGCTGGAGGACGGCCCGCCGCTGGACGTCACGGTCGTGGACCGGGAACAGCAGGCCCAGGGCTTCTTCTACCGCGCGTGGCGCAATCTCACCCTGCGCGGCTTCGCCACCCGCTCCAGCCTCCAGTCGCTGCGCCAGGCGCTGGAGCAGGAGGCCCTGCTGGCGTACGCGGCGATCGCGGCCGGCGCCAACGCGCCCAAGCTGATCGCCACCTCCGAGCTCGGCCCCGACGCCGTCATGCTCGTCTACGAGCACACCGGCGGGCGCACGCTGGACTCGCTCGCCGACGAGGACATCACCGACGAGTTGCTGCGCAACACCTGGCGCCAGGTGCAGGCGCTGCAGTCCCGGCGCATCGCGCACCGCAGGCTCGCGGGTGACGCGATTCTGGTGGATCGTTCCGGCAGGGTGATCCTCACCGAACTGCGCGGCGGTGAGATCGCGGCCGGCGAGCTGCTGCTGCGCATGGACGTGGCCCAGCTGGTCACGACGCTGGGGCTGCGGGTGGGCGCCGAGCGCGCGGTGGCCTCGGCGGTGCAGGTCCTCGGTCCCGACGCGGTCGCCGACTGTCTTCCCCTGCTCCAGCCGATCGCGCTGACGCGCTCCACGCGCGCGACGCTGCGCAGACTCGCCCGGGAACAGGCCCAGCGCGAGCGCGAGGCGGTGCTGGAGGCGTCCCGGCAGACCCGACAGGCCCGTCCGGAGGAAGCCGGGGAGGAGGGCGCCGTCGCCCTCTCGAAGGCCGACAAGAAGGCCGTACGCGCCCAGGCGCGGGCCGAGAAGCGGGCCATCGACGAGGCCCTGGAGGACGCGCGCGAGGAGGATCTGCTCACCCAGATCCGCCACGAGGTGCTGCGGATCAGGCCGCAGGCACCGGTGGAGCCGGCCCGGCTGGAGCGGGTGCGGCCGCGCACGCTGATCAGTGTCATCGCCGGTGCGATCGGCGCGTACTTCCTGCTGACGCAGCTCACGCACATCCAGTTCGGTCCGCTGATCGCCCACGCCCAGTGGGGCTGGGTCGTGGCCGCCGTGCTGTTCTCGGCGCTCAGCTATGTCGCGGCGGCGATGCAGCTCCTGGGGTTCGTACCGGAGCGGGTGCCGTTCCTGCGGGCCGTCGGAGCCCAGGTGGCCGGCTCGTTCGTGAAGATCGTGGCACCGGCGGCGGTCGGCGGTGTGGCCCTGAACACGCGGTACCTGCAGCGCGCCGGGGTCCGGCCGGGGCTCGCGGTGGCGAGCGTGGGCGCCTCGCAGCTGGCCGGGCTCGGCTTCCACATCCTGATGCTGCTGTCCTTCGGCTATCTCACCGGTACCGAGAAGACGCCCTCGCTGTCGCCGTCCCGGACGGTCATCGCAGGTCTGCTGACGGTCGCAGTGCTGGTGCTCGTGGTGACGTCGGTGCCGTTCCTGCGGAAATTCGTCGTCACGCGCGTGCGGTCGCTCTTCGCGGGTGTCGTGCCCCGCATGCTCGATGTGCTGCAGCGGCCGCAGAAGCTGGTCACCGGCATCGGCGGCATCCTGCTGCTGACGTTCTGCTTCGTGATGTGCCTGGACGCCTCCATCCGGGCGTTCGGCGGCAGCTCGGCATCGCTCAGCATCGCCAGCGTCGCCGTGGTCTTCCTCGCCGGCAACGCGCTCGGGTCCGCGGCGCCCACCCCGGGCGGCGTCGGCGCCGTGGAGGCGACCCTGACGGTCGGCCTGATCGCCGTCGGCCTGCCCAAGGAGGTCGCCGCCCCGGCCGTCCTGCTGTACCGCCTGCTCACGCTGTGGCTGCCGGTGCTGCCGGGCTGGCTCGCCTTCAACCAGCTCACCCGCAAGGGAGCCCTCTGAGGAGCCTCTGGGATGCGCCCTGTGCGGCGCGCAGTGCACGCCCTGCAGAGGGCCCCGTGCGGGTGCCGGGTGCCCGTACCTCGTACGGCCCGCGCCCCGCGCGCCCCGGCGTGCGCGCCTCCAGGATGGGAACATGGCGAACCCCTCCCGGCTGCGCGCCGCCGCCCTGACGACCGCTGCCCTGGTGCTCTCGGCCCTGCTGGCCGGGTGCGGCCACGGCAGTGAGCACGGCGACCTCTCGGCGCAGAAGCTGGACTGGAAGGACTGCCCGGCTCCGTCCGAGGCCGAGGGCGGCGGCAGTGCCCCGTCCCCGCTGCCGAACGGCGGCACATGGCAGTGCGCCACCATGAAGGCGCCCCTGGACTGGAGCAAACCGAAGGGTGACACCATCGGCATCGCCCTGATCCGCGCCAGGGCCAGCGGCCCCGCGAGCGAGCGGATCGGCTCGCTGGTGTTCAACTTCGGCGGGCCGGGCGGCAGCGGCGTCAGCTCGCTGCCCGCGTTCGCCTCGGACTACGCCGCCCTGCGCACCCGCTACGACCTGGTCAGCTTCGACCCGCGCGGGGTCGGCCGCAGCGCGCCGGTGAAGTGCGAGAGCGACTCCCAGCTGGACACGTACTTCCAGCAGGACGCGACCCCCGACGACAGCGCCGAACGCACCCAACTCCTGGACCGCACCAAGCAGTTCAACGCCGCCTGCGAGAAGAACTCCAAGAAGATCCTGCCGCACGTGGCGACCACCGACGCGGCCCGCGACATGGATCTGATGCGCCAGGTCCTCGGCGACGACAAGCTGCACTACTTCGGCATCTCCTACGGCACCGAACTCGGTGGTGTGTACGCCCACCTGTTCCCCAGGAACGTCGGCCGGGCCGTGCTCGACGCCGTCGTCGACCCCACGCAGAACCCCGAACAGAGCGCGCTCGGACAGGCCCAGGGCTTCCAGCTGGCGCTGAACAACTTCGCCGAGGACTGCGCCTCGAAGACCACGGGTTGTCCCATCGGCAACAGTGCGCAGGACGTGAAGAACCGCATCGCGAAGCTGCTGGACGACCTGGAGAAGAAGCCGATCCCCGGCATCGCGCCGCGCGTGCTCACCCAGACCGCCGCGACGAACGGCATCGCGCAGTCCCTGTACTCCAAGGACTTCTGGGAGTACCTCACCGAGGGCCTCGAGCAGGCGTACGCGGGTGACGGGAGGGTCCTCATGCTGCTGTCCGACTCGATGAACGGCCGCAGCGAGGACGGCCAGTACAGCAACATCACCGCGGCGAACGTCGCCATCAGCTGTGCCGACGAGAAGCCGCGGTACACCGCCGACTACGTCCAGCAGAAGCTGCCCGAGTTCCGCGCCGCCTCCCCGCTGTTCGGGGACTACCTGGCCTGGGGCATGCTCAGCTGCACCGACTGGCCCGTGGCGGGTGCCGCCGACCATCCCGACGTCAGCGCGCCCGGCTCGGCACCCATCCTCGTCGTCGGCAACACCGGCGACCCGGCCACCCCGTACGAGGGCGCGAGGAAGATGGCGGACGCGCTCGGCAAGGGCGTCGCCGTCGAGCTGACGTACAAGGGGCAGGGGCACGGTGCGTACGACAGCAAGAACAGGTGCGTGCAGAGCGCGGTGAACGGCTATCTGCTGGACGGGCGGGAGCCGAAGGCCGGCACGGTCTGCTCCTGAGCCGCCCCGCCGTCCGAAACACCCCACACCCCCGAAGAAAGCGCTGGTCAGAGCGTTATCCACAGGCCGCAGCGGGAACAGACCTTCACGTGCTCGGATGTCAGAGAGTCGCCTTTCTTTCAATCCGTGAGCGCTTGGGGGGCGCTGCGGAAAAGATATTCTCTCCTGTCTTTAGTGCAGGGATAACAGGGGCCTGCAGATTCACCCTCCTCTATGACCAAGCAGCAGTGCACGGCGCTCGTAGCGCCCCACCCTCCACGGCTGGACCGACATCACCGACTCGTGGCGGATGGGATCGCCGGCTACCCGAACAGCAGACGCAGTCGCTTGGATGCCCCAGTCCCCAAGTCGAGTTGACCGCCAGCCCAAGGACGGTCAGCCGCTGGCCCGGTTGAGTGTCTAACTGCGTGACAACGCCGACGGACAACGGCAGACAGCACGGACGCCAGGGGACCATCAACGCAGGTGAGAGATGACCTAGCCCAAGGCCCAGGCCTCATCCGAGTTACTTCGGGACGAAGAGGTCAGTGCCGCCCACTGTGCGGACCGTTGGATCGAGCGGCGGTGTTGCAACAGGTAGGTTGGCCGTGGCCGAGCAGAACACAGTGGCTGGCTTGGGGGACTCCGTGGACGAGGACGAAATCAGGCATGCGGTTGCGCGAGGGATGCAGGACTACGAGAAGTCCCGCCCGAAGCCCAAGGGGATCGTCGCGGAGGCGGAGAGCGCCATAGGCGGTTGCGTAGCGATGTTCTTCGTGGCCTTGGTGATTCTGGGCATCGTCGCTGCCTGCAGCAGGTGACGCACCTTCCGGCACGCACCACCGGCGCGATTTCTGGGCCGTCCCTGGGCCGTGCGAGGCCGACCAACGCCAACCAACAACGACAGAAGCCCACGGCATCTGAGCAGTTCAGAGCCGTGGGCTGCGTCAGTCTCGCTGGTCGACGAGGCCGATGATCAGTAGACCGGCTTGTGCGGTTCGATCTGGTTGACCCAGCCGATGACGCCGCCGCCGACGTGGACGGCGTCGGCGAAGCCCGCGGACTTCAGGACGGCCAGGACTTCCGCACTGCGGACACCCGTCTTGCAGTGCAGGACGATCTTCTTGTCCTGCGGGAGACCCTCCAGGGCGGTTCCCATGAGGAACTCGTTCTTCGGGATCAGCCTGGCGCCCGGGATGGAGACGATCTCGTACTCGTTCGGCTCGCGGACGTCGATGATCTCGATGTTCTCGCCGTCGTCGATCCACTCCTTGAGCTGCTTGGGAGTGATCGTGGAGTCGGCGGCCGCCGCCTGGGCCTCCTCGGACACGACGCCGCAGAAGGCCTCGTAGTCGATGAGCTCGGTGACGGTCGGGTTCTCGCCGCAGACCGCGCAGTTCGGGTCCTTGCGGACCTTGACCTGGCGGTACGTCATCTCCAGGGCGTCGTAGATCATCAGGCGGCCGACGAGCGGCTCGCCGATGCCCGCGAGGAGCTTGATGGCCTCGTTGACCTGGATGGAGCCGATGGACGCGCAGAGCACGCCCAGGACGCCGCCCTCGGCGCAGGAGGGGACCATGCCGGGGGGCGGGGGCTCCGGGTACAGGCAGCGGTAGCAGGGGCCGTGCTCGGACCAGAAGACGGAGGCCTGGCCGTCGAAGCGGTAGATCGAACCCCACACGTACGGCTTGTTCAGCAGCACGCAGGCGTCGTTGACCAGGTAGCGCGTCGCGAAGTTGTCCGTGCCGTCGACGATCAGGTCGTACTGGCTGAAGATGTCCATCACGTTGTCGGCCTCGAGCCGCTCCTCGTGAAGGATCACGTTCACGTACGGGTTGATGCCCTTGACGGTGTCGCGGGCGGACTCGGCCTTGGAGCGGCCGATGTCGGACTGGCTGTGGATGATCTGGCGCTGCAGGTTCGACTCGTCGACCTCGTCGAACTCCACGATGCCGAGGGTGCCCACGCCCGCGGCGGCCAGGTACATCAGCGCCGGCGAGCCCAGGCCGCCGGCGCCCACACAGAGCACCTTGGCGTTCTTCAGCCGCTTCTGCCCGTCCATGCCCACGTCGGGGATGATCAGGTGGCGGGAGTACCTGCGGACCTCGTCTACGGTGAGCTCAGAGGCTGGCTCAACCAGGGGTGGCAGCGACACGGGGACTCCGTTGGTCGGTCAATCACTACGGTTGTTCTCCTCGTAACACTGCCACGGCCTTCTTCATTCCGAGACACCTGTTCCGATACGCGAGACGATTTCGTCCCAGTAGCCGGGCATGGTCTCCCAGGGGTCGGCGCGGCCTCCGCGGTCCGTGCGGTCGGTGAAGTAGATCGTGGCCGCTCCCTGCCAGCGGGCGATGCGCAGCGCTTCCTCCAGATGGCCGCGGGGCACGCCGTGCACGAAGTGGCAGAAGCGGTCCGGCGGGTAGTCGGCGGTCCACTCGGCCACCTGCGACCAGCGGTAGTCGGACCAGGGCCCGGAGAAGGTCACCAGTTGATCGGCGTTCTCCGCGTACCCCGGGTGCGGATGGGTGCCGTGGCCGAGGACGATGTGGGCGGTGTCACTGATCGTCCGGAGCGTGGTGACCGCGCGGCGGACCTCGGGCAGCGCGGTGCGGTCGGTGGGGCAGCGGTCCAGCAGGAAGCCGTCGACCCGGTACCAGTCGAGGTAGCGGTGGGCGTCGGAGAGCAGGTCGGCGAAGGCGCGATCGCCATGGGTGAGGTCCAGGTGGCCGAGGACCCGGACGCCGGCGCCCCGCAACCGGCCCGCGGTCTCCAGGCAGTGCGGGTCGGGGCGGGTGCCGGGGCCGCCCGCCACGTTGAGGACCACCCAGTCCAGCGGGGTGCCGGGGCGGGCGAGCTCGGCCCACTGGGCGGGGGCGACGAGCGGGTGGGCGTAGCCGGGGACGCCGATGGCGGTGCGCAGGCCGGTGCTCGTGGCGCCTGCTGTGGTGCTGGTCAGATGCGGCATGCCGCCTCCATCCAGATGTCGGCCAGGGATTCTTCGAGGTTGATGCGGGGCCGCCAGCCGAGCCGGTCGCGCGCGGTGCGCACGTCGGCCTGCTGCCAGCTGCCGCAGCCGTCCGGGTACGGGTATGCCACCGGGGCCGCGTGGTCGGAGTCGGCGCGGGGGTGGCCGATGGCGCTGCGCAACGGGCCGGGCGGGGCGTCGAGTTCGTGCAGGGCGCCGCCGTATCCGGCGACCCGGGCGAGGACGGCCGCGGCGTCGCGGAGGCGGACGGCGCGGCCGGAGCCGATGTTGATGACGCCCTGTGCGGCGGAGAGCGAGGCGGCGTGCACGGCGCGGGCGACGTCGCGTACGTCGACGAAGTCGCGTTGTACGCCGAGGCCGCCGAGCTTGAGCTCGCCGTCGCCGGACTGCATCGCGCGCCGCATCGCCTCGGCGAGCCGGCCCAGCGGGGAGCCGGCCGGGGTGCCGGGGCCGGCCGGGGAGAAGACCCGCAGCACGACGGCGTCCAGTCCGGAGCCGAGGACCAGCTCGGTCGCGGCGAGCTTGCTGACGCCGTACGGGCCGCCGGGGCGCGGTACGGCGTCCTCGGCGGTGGAGGAGCCGGGCTGGCTAGGCCCGTACTCGGCGCTGCACCCGATCTGCACCAGACGGGCGCCGCAGCCGCTGCGGCGCAGGGCCTCGCAGACGGTGGCGACGGCCACGGTGTTGTGCCGGGTCAGTTCGCGCGCGCCGCCGCGGATGGCGCCGGCGCAGTTGACGACGACCCCCGGGTGCACCGCGTCCAGGAAGCGGGTGAGTGCGCCGGGGCTGCCCGCGGCGAGGTCGAAGCGGACGTCGGCGTCGTCGCCGCGGCCGAGCGCGGTGAGCTGGACGGCCGGATCGGCCAGCAGGCGGTCGGCGACGAAGCGGCCGATGTATCCGTTGGCTCCGATCAGCAGGACCCTCATCGGGCGGCTCCCCGGGTGTGGGCGTCGGCGTGACCAGCGGGGCCGGCATGACGGGCGGCACGGATATGACCGGTGGTGCCCATGCGACCGGCCCGGCCGACGGGTGCCGTGGGCCGGAAGGGTGCGGTGGGAGCGCCCGGGCTCGCGGTGCCGGCGCATCCGGTGGTTCCCCGGACTCCGGCGCCGGCGGTTCCGGCGGCTTGTGCGCCCGCGGCTGCGGCTCCTGCGGGCGCGCCGGCGGCTCCGGGAGCCCCGGGCGCTCCGGGTCGGGAGGTGGTCATCTGGCGTTCTCCTTCAAAAGGGGCGGTGCGGTCGCCTCCGGCTGCGGTTCGGGCCGGCGGCGGACGATTCAGTCGGGGGCTCCCGTGGGCGCGTGTGCCGAGGCCCGGGTGAGCGTGCGGCCGGCGTGGAACAGCAGGGCCAGCGCGGCCGTTCCGCAGGCGAGGGCCGGGACGGCGGCCTCGCCCCAGGCGTCCAGGAGGGTCCGTACAGGTGTCGCCAGGGCGCCACAGGCCGGCAGCCTCCCGGCCGGCGGCAGGGCGAGGGCCACCGCCTCCAGGGCCGCCGCGGCGCCGAGCGCCATGGCGGGGGCGTGCCGGTGGCCGTGCACGGTGAGCAGGCGGGCGAGCAGCAGCAGGGCGCCCAGGGCGAGGGTCTGCGGGTAGGCCACCGGTTCGTGCAGGACGGTGCCGCACACCAGGAGCAGAGCGGTGAGCGCGCCCAGGAAGAGGGCGAACGTGCCGAACAGCAACGGCTCGGCGGCCGCCTTGAAGTCCTCCAGACCGCGGCTTCCGGCGAGCCTGCGGCGGGCGCCCGCGCGGAGCAGGTGGGCGCACCAGGCCGCCGGGGCACAGGTCAGGGTGAGGGCCAGGACGGGGGCGACGGCCGTGGGCCAGGGGCCGTCCGGGGCGCCGGTCGGCAGGGCGTCGGGGCCACCGGTCACGAGGGCGTGGAGGAGACCGTCGCCGAGGAGGGCGTAGCCGAGCAGCCACAGCGTCGACGCGCGCGTGCCGATCGCCGTGCGCCACGCGTGCGTGCCGGGCGGGCCGGCGAGGGGGCCGCGACGCAGTGCGGCTCGCGTGGCGAGGGCTACGGCGAGCAGGCCGACGGCGGCGGCCAGTGGGCGGGGGTGTCCGTGGGCCAGGCGCAGTCCGGCCACGGTGGCCGCGCCGAGGGCGCCGGGCAGGAGGGTGAGCAGGATCCAGTCCGCGCGCAGACGGTGTACGGGCAGGGGCTCGGAGCCGGGGCCCTGTTCGCCGGTGCGCGGCACGCGCGCGTACAGCTCCTCGGCGAGCGAGAAGACGTCGCGGTGGCGGAAGCGGGCGGCGGTCCGGTCGGTGACGCCGTGCGCCTCCAGCCCGGCGGCGATCTCCAAGGGGTCCACGGCGCGCTCGCACAGCTCACGGTGCCGGTGCAGCAGGGCCTTCACGGGGTCGGCGGCGCCACGCCGGGGCCCGGCGGCACGCCGCACGCCCGAATCCCTGGTGCCGGACCTTGAGTTGTCCGCCGGCGGGTCGTCCGATTCCGCCTCGGTGACGACGCCCGCGGCGAGCGCGCCGGGACGCCCCGGTCTCCCACCCGGCTCCGGGCCACCGGCGGGCCCACGCGCACCGGAGACGGATGCGGACGACGCCGACGGGGTCCCGCCGTACAGGGCGTCCGCGCCGCCCCGCACCGGCTCGAACCACTCCTGCGGCCGCGAGCCCCAGGGCTCGGCCGCACTGGGCATCCCGGGCCGGTCCGGCCCACCCGGCACACTCGCCACCCGACCGCCGTCATCGAAGGCCCCCGGCACAACAGCCGTCCCGGAGTCCGCCACCCCGTCGGACGCACCGTTGCCCGGCGCACCCGGCGCCCCGATGGCCGGGGCCGCCTGACCCAGCCCGTCCGGTGCCCCGGAGCCCAGCGGGCCGAGGTCTCCCCGTGCGCCCGGTTCGCCCAGCTCGTCCACCGCCCCGGTGCGGTCCTCGGCCGTGCGGTCGTCCCGTGTGTCCATCACGCCCCCTCCGCGGCGGCCAGTCGTGTCGCGCGTACCGGTGGGGCCGTGGCCCAGCCGGGGACGGTCCGGGGCAGGACGCGGGCCGTGGGGCGGGTCCAGCGGCCGGGGACGTGGGACTCGGCGGGGGTGGCGAACGGCAGGGGCTCGCCGGACTCGTCGAGGACGACCCGGCGGACCGGGCAGTGCGAGACGATCTGCAGGTAAATGCCGTGAAACGCCGCGATGTTCTGCTCGACGGTGAACAGTTCGAGCGCGCGGGCGCGCGCGGCGGCGCCGAGGCGCTCACGGCGCTCGGGGTCGCGCAGCAGCGCCACGCACGCCTCGGCGAGCGCCCGCGGATTGCGCGGGGGCACGACGAGTCCCGTGCCCCCGATGACCTCCACCACCGCGCCGACGTCGGTGGACACCGTGGCCCGGCCACAGAACATGGCCTCGATCAGACCGACCGGGAAGCCCTCGATCACGCTGGACAGCACGACGACCGCACCGGCGGCGTACACCTCGGGCAGCGTGGGGGCCTCCGGGTCTCCGATCTCCTCGAAGGAGACGGGGTTGTCGCCGACGGCGTGCACACCCTCCGCCTCGTCCGGGAAGAGCTGCGCGGCGAGCGCCCGGCAGTGGCCGAGGTAGGCCGCGCCCTCGGGTCCGGCGGGCGCGCCGACGATCCTGAGGCGTGCGGTGGGCTCCTCCCTGCGGACCTCGGCGAAGGCGTGCAGCAGCGAGATCAGGTCCTTGGCGGGTTCGACGCGCCCGACCCAGACCAGCGTGCCGGGGTCGGCGCGGTCCGGGGCCTCGCCGACCTCCGCGAAGCGGGTGGCGTCCATGCCCGGGTAGACCGTGCGGATCCGGGCCCGGTCGGCACCGCACCGTTCCTGCCAGCGGCGGGCGTGGGCGTTGCCGGGGGTGAGGACCTCGGCGCGCCGGTAGACCTCGGCGGCGAACCGGCCGTGGAAGGCGGCGAGCAGGGCGCGTACGGCGGGGGCCGCGGTGTCGGGACCGAGGGCCAGGTAGTGCGAACGCAGTTGCACGCCGTACTCGGTGACGAGCAGCGGCACGTCGGAGAAGTGCCGGGCGAGCAGCCCGGGGAGGGCGGCGGGGCCTCCGGCGGCGGCGTGGCAGAGGTCGGCCGCGCCGAGGCCGTCGTCGCCGTACCAGTCGAGGGAGAGGGGGCGCAGGGCGCGTTCGAGGTGTGCGGTGACGGTGAGCAGATCGGGTACGCGCGCCTCGCGCGCCGCACGTAGTGCGCCGGGGGCGCGGCAGGCGCGTTCGAGGGTGCGCACGGCGGCGTCCGAGCGCAGGGCGCCGACCAGTCCGCCCTCCTCGCGGGCGAGCTCGGCGAGTCCGTAGAGCGCATTGCCGAAACGGTCCGCCAGTGAGTCCGGCCCGCCCTCGGTCCCGGCGGCGTCGGCTCCGGCGCACATCGCCGCGACCAGTTCGCCGTAGCACTCGGTGAAGCGCCGGCGCGCGCGCCGTCCGTAGGCGACCCCGTCGTCCTCGGCCGTCCACAGCGGCGCGGTACGCACCCGGCCGACCTGGGGCGGGAGTGCGACCCAGCCGTCGTCCTCCTGGCGGCGGCTGCGGCTGAGCGCGTAGACGTCGAACTCGTGCTGGTCGAGCCCGCGCACGAGCCGGTCGCACCAGAGTCCGGCGTCACCGCTCACATACGGGTAGCCACCTTCCGTAAGCAGTCCGATGCGCACGTGTGCACCCCCGATCTCCTGTCCGGTGAGCCGCCGTTCCCCCGGCGGCGCGCAGCGGGACGAACGTAAGCGGACAAGGCGGTGGCGCGACGGACGGTTGTCCATCGCGCCACCAAAAGGGGTGAACGGTCGTAACTTTCGCGTGCGGGCCGCGTTCGGCCGCGCTAAGGCTTCACACGGCGATCGGCCAAGCGCGAAACGTTACGCCGCGGCCGGTTCGCGCCGCGCCAGGCGCCGCCGGGCCGCCAGCTCCGGGTCGAGCGCCGGTACGGCGGCCAGGAGTTGCCGGGTGTACGGCTCGCGAGGGCTGTCGTACACCTCGTCGGCGGGCCCGTACTCGACCACCCGGCCCCGGCGCATCACCGCGACCCGGTCGCTGACCTGCCGTACGACGGCGAGGTCGTGGGCGATGAAGACCAGCGCGAGGCCGAGTTCCCGCTGCAGTTCCCCGAGCAGCTCGACCACCTGGGCCTGGGTGGTGACGTCGAGCGCGGAGACCGGCTCGTCGCACACGATGACGCGCGGGTCGGCGGCGAGCGCCCGGGCGATGCCGATGCGCTGGCGCTGGCCGCCGCTGAACTCGTGCGGGTAGCGGTCGTAGTGCGCCCTTTCGAGCCCCACGCGCTCCAGCAGTTCCGTCACGCGCCCCTGGATGCGCTCCTCGTCCCGTTCCCCACGCGCGCGGAGCGGATCGGCGATGGACTCGCCCACGCTGCGGCGAGGGTTGAGGGAGGAGACGGGGTCCTGGAAGACCATCTGGACGGCCGGGTTCACCCCGGTGTGCGGGCGGCCCGCGTAGCGGATCGCTCCGGCGGTCGGCTCCAGCAGCCCGACGAGCATGCGGCCGAGGGTCGTCTTGCCGCTGCCGCTCTCGCCGACCACGCCGAGCGTCTCGCCGCGGCGGACGGTGAGCGAGACGTCGTCCACGGCCGCGAACGTCCGCTTGCCGCGCCCGAACTCGCGCCGCACGCCGACGGCCTCCAGCACGACCTCGTGGGAGGCCCGGGAGGCGGTGCGGCGGGTGTCCACGCGCGGGACGGCGTCGAGGAGTTCCCGGGTGTACGGCTCGGCGGGCGCCGCGAGGACCGTGGCGACCGGGCCGTGCTCGACGGCCCTGCCGTGCCGCATGACGAGGATGTCGTCCACGCTCTCGGCGGCGACGCCCACGTCGTGGGTGACGAGCAGCAGCCCCATGCCGGTCTCCTCGCGCAGCGTGTGCAGCAGGTCGAGGATCTGGGCCTGGACGGTGACATCGAGAGCGGTGGTCGGCTCGTCGGCGATCAGCAGGTCCGGCTCGCAGGCGAGGGCCATGGCGATGAGGGCACGCTGGCGCATGCCGCCGCTGAACTCGTGCGGACGGGACCGGGACCGCCGTGCCGCGTCCGCGATTCCCACCCGCTCCAGCACCTGCACGGCACGCGCGCGTGCGCTGCGGCGCGACACGCGCGCGTGCACGCGATGGACCTCGGCGATCTGGTCGCCGATCGCGTAGTACGGGTCCAGCGAGGACAGCGGGTCCTGGAAGACCATGGCGGCCTTCGCCCCGCGCAGCCGCCGCAACTCCTCGTCCGCGGCGGCCTGTACGTCCGTACCGGCCACCCGCACCGAGCCGGTGACCCGGGCCCCCGTGCCCCGGTGCAGGCCCAGCAGGGCGCCCGCGACCGTCGACTTGCCGGAGCCGGACTCGCCGACCAGGGCCAGCGCGGCGCCCTCGGCCAGGCTGAAGGAGAGGCCGTCCACGGCCCGCAGCGGGCCGAACTCGACGGTCAGGTCCGTGACTTCCACCAGGCTCATGCGAGCACCACCCGTCGGTCGGCCACCGCGTACAGGACGTCCGCGACGGCGTTGGCGAGGACCACGAAGAAGCCGATGACCAGCACCATGCCGACGACCACGGGCAGGTCGACGACATTGACCGCGTGCACCAGCTCCTGGCCGATGCCGGGCAGTCCGAAGAGGGTCTCGGTGAGGACGGCACCGCCGACGGCGGAGCCGACGTTGTTGGCGTTCAGCGCGATCACGGGCGCGAGGGCGCCGCGCAGGGCGTGCCGGCCGACGATGGAACGCTCCGCGACGCCGTACGCCCGGAAGGTGCGGATGTGGTCCTCGGCGAGGGTCTCCAGCATGGCCGCGCGGGTGAGGCGGGCGAAGGCCGCGGCCTCGATCAGGGCGAGCGAGAGCCAGGGCAGCAGCAGGTTCCAGGCCCATTGCTCGGGGTCGTCCGAGAAGTTCACGTACTGCGGGAAGGGCAGCAGCCGCAGTTCGCCGCAGACGACGATCATCAGGACCAGGCCGATGACGAAGACGGGCGTGGCCGTGCCCGCGAGGGTGATCGCGGTCAGCACGCGCTCGGAGATCCGGCCGCGTCGCCACGCGGACAGCACACCGGTGCCGACGCCGAGGACGAGCCACACCACCATGGCGCCGAGGACCAGCGACAGGCTGACGGGCAGCTTGGTCAGGATGATGTCCAGGACCGGCTGGTCGGTCTGGTACGACTGCCCCAGGCAGGGCGCGGCGCAGTGCTCGACGGCGGTGCCCGTGGAGAAGTCCTGGCCGACGAACAGGCCCTGCAGGAAGTGCCAGTAGCGCAGGTAGAGGGGGTCGCCCAGCTTCAGCTGCTCGGCGACCTGGTGCACCTGTACCGGTGAGCAGCGCGGGCCGCAGGTGATCTGGGCGACGTTGCCGGGGGTGACGTAGAAGACGACGTAGACGATCACCGAGATGGCGAGCAGGGTGACCGCCACGCCCACGGCGCGGCGCAGCAGGAAGCCGCCGAAGCCGTTCATGGGGTTGCCTCCTTGTCGGTCTTGGCGCCCTTGGCGTCCGTGGCGCTCTGGGCGGCCGCGGCGCCCTTCGAGTCCTTGCGGCCGGTGCCGACGCGCAGGCGGGAGGCGGCGCGCGGGTCGAGGGCGGTGCGTACGCCGTCGCCGAGGACGGTGAGGGCGAGGACGGTGACGAACAGGGCGCCGGCCGGCAGCAGCAGGTACTGGGGCGCGGCCTGGTACCAGACGTCCGCTGCGGTCAGCATCTGTCCCCAGGACGGGGTGGGCGGCTTCACGCCGACGCCGAGGAAGGACAGCGCCGCCTCGACGGAGATGTTCGTGGGCACCAGCAGGGCGGCGTAGGTGATGACGGGCGCGGCGAGGCCGGGCAGCAGTTCGCGGCGGGCGACGCGCCAGGCGCCCCAGCCGCTCAGCCGGGCGGCGGAGACGTAGTCGAGCCCCTTCAGGGAGAGCGTCTGGGCGCGCACGATCTTCGCGAGGGTGCCCCAGGCGATCAGGCCGATGACCAGGGTGACCAGGACCGGCCGCGGGAAACTGGAGGGCACGACGGCCAGCAGCGCCAACGACATGATCATGAGCGGCATCGCCACGATGATGTCCGTGGCCCGGCTCAACAGTTGATCAACCCATCGGTTGCCGAGCGCGGCGCCGACACCGACCGCGACCCCGATGACGACCTGCACCACCGTGGCCGCGAGCGCGACACCCAGCGACACGCGCGCCCCGTACACCAGGCGGGCGAACAGGTCGCGGCCGGTCTGCGGTTCGACGCCCAGCCAGTGGTCGGCGCTGATGCCGCCGAGGGAGCCGATGGGCACGCCCCCGCGCGCGGAGTCGATCAGCGACGGGTGGTACGTGGTGGGGTCCTGGCCCTCCAGGGCGGTGAGCAGCGGGGCGCCGAGCGCGACCAGGACGAGCAGCGCGACGACGGCCGCGGCGACCAGGGCGGCGCGCTGCGCGCGCAGCCGCCGCCAGAACTGACGGGCCCCCGAGGCCCCCCGGGCGGGAGC
>NZ_JBSFIH010000006.1:0-257712 GCF_053597455.1 Streptomyces sp. NPDC001393 | reverse complement strand
GTGCTCATCAGCTCGGCCGCGATCGCGGTGACCATCGCCGCGCGCAAGGCCGGGCAGCGCAAGTGGACCATCGGCTTCGGCGTGATCTCCGCGGTATTCCTCTACACCACGGTCGTGAACGTCATCGAGCGCCCCGACGGTGTGAAGATCGGTGCCTGCTTCATCGCCGGCATCATCCTGGTCTCACTGCTGTCCCGCCTCGCCCGCGCCTTCGAGCTGCGCGTGACCAGCGTGACGCTCGACCCGATGGCGGAACGATTCATCCGGGACATGGCCAGCCGCAAGATGCGGTTCATCGCCAACGAACCCGGGCACCGCGACAAGGCCCAGTACCGCGACAAGATCGAGCAGATCCGCGCCGACAACGACATGCCCGAGCAGGAGGACTTCGTCTTCGTCGAGGTCACCGTCACCGACCCGTCCGAGTTCGAGGCGGGCCTGACCGTGCGAGGCGAGGTCCTGCACAACCGCTACCGGGTGCTGACCTTGGAGTCCGCCTCCATCTCCAACGCCCTGGCGGCCCTTCTCCTGCACGCCCGGGACATGACGGGCTGCACCCCCCACATCTACTTCGAGTGGACCGAGGGCGGCCCCTTCGCCAACTTCCTGCGCTTCTTCCTCTTCGGCCAGGGCGAGGTCGCCCCGGTCACCCGCGAGGTACTGCGCGAGGCGGAACCGGACCGCGCCCGACGCCCCCGCGTACACACCGGCTGAGAACCGGGCCCGTCCGCCGCCCGCGTTAGGAATCCGTCAGGATTCGCCCGTTCGGCGCTAGGAGCCCGTAAGCGGCGGTCGTCGCATCCCGCACGGCCGCCTAGCGTCGGCGTCATGCGACGGAGCGGACCGGCAGGCTCGGCCGGCGACCGCCACTGGCGTGGCAGCGCCCGGCTCGCGCTGAGCTGCGCGCTGCTGTTCTGCGCCCTGAGCCTTCTGGTCGACTGGGACGCCGGAAGCCTGACTCCGCTGCGCGCCCTGCTCTGGATCACCCTCTCGGCCGCGGTGGGCACCGTCCTGCTTCCCCACCGGGTGACCGCGGGGCCCGGCTGGCTCGCGGTCCGCACACCTTGGCGTCGGCAGATGGTCCGCACGGACGCACTGGCAGCCGTACGCCAGTACGGCGGCCCCTCCTCACACCTCGTCCTACGTGACGTCCACGGCCACCGCCTGGAACTCGACCCACGCGTCCTCACCGCCAACCCCCTGCTGTGGCACGAACTCGAAACGGGCGTCCACCGCTCGCTGGAGCGCGGCACGCTGCGACAGGGAGCGGAGGTCCTCGAACGGCTCGGCCACCACATCGACGAGGAGACGGCGCAGGCGGTGCTCCGGGCGTCGGGGCTGTCCTGACCTCAGGCGAGAGCACGGCCCGGTCATGCGACCACCAGACCTCGAGCCGCCGTGGTGGCCCACAGCACGCAGACACCCTTGAGTCGATGCGACCCGGCCCCACCTACCGGTGTTCGCGCTGATGATCGGTATCGTCCGACGCGCCGGGCCCTCCGCACAGCGGCCCGCAAGGAGGAGGACCAGATGGCCGATCACCGACAGGGTGCCGCACCGGACGAGGGGTTCCCGTCGCAGGCGCCGGAGGCTCGTCGCGTGAGCGCTCACGACACGGCACGTCTCGCACTGGTGATCGGCGCCCTGGGGGTGGTCTTCGGCGACATCGGGACCAGCCCGATCTACACCCTCCAGACCGTGTTCAACCCAAGCGACCCGCACCCCGTCCCGGTCACCACACAGAACGTGTACGGGGTGGTGTCGCTGGTGTTCTGGTCGGTGGTGATCATCGTCCTGGTCACCTATGTGCTGCTGGCGATGCGCGCCGACAACGACGGCGAGGGCGGCATCATGGCACTGATCACCCTGGTACGGCGATACACCTCGCGGCCGGCCGGACGGACCGCCGCCGTACTGGCCGCGCTGGGCATCTTCGGCGCGTCCCTGTTCTTCGGTGACAGCATGATCACCCCGGCGATCTCGGTGCTGTCCGCGGTCGAGGGACTCAAGGTCGTCCAGCCCTCGCTGGAGAGCGCGGTCGTGCCCATCACCGCAGTCATCATCGTGCTGCTGTTCCTCGTCCAGCGCAGGGGAACAGCGGCCGTGGGCCGGGTGTTCGGCCCCGTCATGATCGCCTGGTTCGTCGCCATCGGCGCCTGCGGTGTCGCCGGCATCGCCGACCACCCGGCCATCCTCAGGGCACTGTCACCGACGTACGCCCTGGGCTTCCTCTTCGGCCACTTCGGCACCGCCTTCTTCGCCCTGGCCGCGGTCGTGCTGGCGGTCACCGGCGCCGAGGCGCTGTACGCCGACATGGGGCACTTCGGCCGCCGGGCGATCACCCGGGCCTGGCTGTTCCTCGTCTTCCCCGCCTGCATCCTGAGCTATTTCGGGCAGGGCGCGCTGATCCTCGCCGGTCCGCACAACATCAGCAGTCCGTTCTTCCTGCTCACGCCCGGCTGGGGACGGCTGCCGATGGTCGTGCTGGCCACGGCGGCCACGGTGATCGCCTCGCAGGCCGTGATCACCGGCGCGTACTCGGTCACCTCCCAGGCCGCCCAGCTCGGCTACCTGCCGAGGCTGCGCATCGCGCACACCTCCGAATCCACCATCGGCCAGATCTACGTGCCCTGGATCAACTGGCTGCTGATGGTCTCGGTCCTCACCCTGGTCTTCGCCTTCCGCAGCTCCGCGGCCCTGGCCTTCGCGTTCGGCATGGCGGTCACCGGCACCATCACCATCTCCACCCTGCTGTTCTTCTACGTCGCCCGCGCGAAATGGGGCACGCCCAGGTGGCTGGTCGCCACCGGCGCCACCGTCCTCCTCTTCGTGGACCTGCTGTTCGTGGCGGCCAACATGACCAAACTCGTCCACGGCGCGTGGCTGCCACTGCTGATCGGCGTCACCGCGTTCACCGTCATGACGACCTGGCAACGCGGCCGGGAGATCGTCACTGCCGAACGAGCACGGCTCGAAGGCCCGCTGCCCGAGTTCGTCGACGACCTCCGCACAGGGAAGGTGCCGACTCGCCGGATCCCGGGCACGGCCGTCTTCCTCAACCGGGGCAAGCAGACCGCGCCCCTGGCCATGCGAGCCAACGTCGAGCACAACCACGTACGCCACGACCAGGTCGTGATCCTGTCCCTGGAGACCGAGCCCGTGCCCCGCGTCCCGGCCGACCAGCGGATCACCGTCGATGACCTCGGCTACGCCGACGACGGGATCATCCACGTCACCGCCCGGTTCGGCTACATGGAGACACCGGACGTGCCTGGCACCCTGGCCCTGCTCACCCCGGCCCAGACCGAAGGGCCGTTGGACCTCGATCAGGCGTCCTACTTCCTGTCGAAGATCGACCTGAGACGCGGCAAGACACCGACGATGGCGCCCTGGCGCAAGCGGCTGTTCATCGCCACGTCCTACATCACGGCCGACGCCGCCGAGTACTTCGGCCTCCCCCGCGACCGCACCGTCATCATGGGCTCCCACATCGAGGTGTAGACGCGCTCCGGCCGCTGATCGCCCGGCGGAGCGCATACCCACCGGTCAGGGCGAACCGTCAGTCCTCGTCCTGGGCACGTCGGTAGAGTTTGGCGATGTCGTCGTCGAAGTACGCGGCGTAGGACACATCGTCCTGGTCGCCGCCGCCCTCATGCCCGCCCAGGACGCCGATGACCGTGCCGGTGTGGCTCTTGGGGTCGTAGTCGGCGAGCCAGGGGCTGCCGCTGGTCCCGTCCTCGAGGTTGGTGCACTGGATGCGCAACTGGTACTCGCTGAACTTCGTGGTGCGGTTCTGGCATGAGATCGGGGTGTCGCGGCTGGTGGGATAGCCGGTGATCTTGACCTTGTTGTCGAAGCCGCGGTTTGTGCCGAGCACGTTGCCGCCCAGGACGTCCTGGATGTTCTTGCCGTCCTTCTGGTCGAGGACGAGGAAGGCGAAGTCGAGGTCCTCGTCCTGCGACTTGGCCCAGCGGTCGTCTACGACCACCTTGCTGACCTTCCACAAGCCGGTGGGTTCGTTGCCGTTGCGGTAGCCGGGGGCGAAGACCAGGTCGTTCAGTGGTTGTCCGGAGTCCGCGTCGAAGGCGCAGTGGGCCGCGGTGATCAGCATGTTCCGGCCCGGACTCCGCACCACGCTCGCCGTGCAGAAATGGGCGCCCTGGTCGTCCTTCTCGAAGACCGCGCCGATCCGGGCGTTCTCCTCGGTCCTGCGGGGGGTGTACGCGTGGCCGTCCTCGGCCGGAGCCGTCGCGGAGAGGTCCTGGTCCTGGTCCTGCGGGGACTGGCCCCGCTCGCCGGACTTGCCGAAACCGCTGCGCCAGCTGCCTCTGGCCGTATGGGTTGCCTCTGCGGCGTCGCCCACCACTGCGGCTGCCCCGACGATGACCAGTGTCAGGGGCAGGACGGATTTCCTGGCTAGCGAGCGCACAAGGTCATTATCGACATGGGCCGGGAATTCGGGAGGTGCTGCTGGTGAAGAGGTTCATGATCCAGACATGGTAAGCACAACGCTCGGTCTTCTGGCGATGCCCGGGCTGAGTCCACGCCACAGCCGTTCCCGTACTCTTCCTCAGAGCCGTCGCGCAGGACCGGCTCCGGAGGGGGCACGGACAACCGCGAGGGAGACGGCATGGGAACCGCTGACCGGCAGAGTGCCGGAGACTGGAACCGGGTCGGTGACCCGCCCCGGCCCAGAGGTGGTCGCACGAGCGGGTACGGCCACGACTACGGGTACGGGTACGGGCATCCTCCTGAGTCGATACCTCACCCCGGCTACGGACCCGATGCCGGCGCAGGCCACCTCCCCCTCTCTCAGGCGACCGGCCACGGGCACGCACCAGCGACCGCCGCCGAACACGGCTCCGGTCACAGCCCCGAACCGGGAGCCGGCGGTCACGGACACGGCCCCTCGCACGGCCACAGTCACAGCCACGGGCCCGCGGCGCCGGTCTCCCGGCACCTGCGCAAGGTCATCGCGGCGATCCTGATCCCCTTCACCGCCGCGGTCGTGGTGGGGCTCGTGGTGCTGTGGCCGGGCGGAGCCCCGCCGCACAAACGCACCGGTGTCGGCTTCGACCAGCAGACCCAGCAGGCGACGGTCACCGAAGTCGTCGAGGTGAGCTGCAAGTCGGTGAACGCCTCCGGCGAGACCCCCACCGGCGACACCTCCACCGCCGAGGGCAACTCGGCGCAACAAGAGGCGAACGGCACCTGCCACAAGGCCACGATCCGGGTCGACACCGGCAAGGACAAGGGCCGTACCTTCACCGAGATCGTGCAGCCCGACCAGGCACGGCAGCTGCACCAGGGCGAGAAGGTCGTCGCCGCCTACGAACCCTCCGCGCCCAAGGACCTGCAGTACTCGGTCGCCGACGTCAACCGCCGCTTCCCGATGGGCCTGCTGGCCGGCATCTTCGCCCTCGCCGTCGTGGTCGTGGGCCGGCTGCGCGGCGTGATGGCACTGGTCGCGCTGGCCATCAGCTTCCTGGTGCTGAACTTCTTCGTCCTGCCGGCGGTCCTGCAGGGCTCGAACCCGCTGCTCGTGGCGGTGATCGGCTCCAGCGCCATCATGCTGATAGCCCTGTACATGTGCCACGGCCTGTCGGCCCGCACCTCGGTGGCCGTGCTCGGCACCTTGCTCTCGCTGGCACTGATCGGCATCCTGGGCTCGGCGTTCATCGGCTGGGCCGCCCTCACCGGCAACACCGACGACAGCACCGGCCTGATCCACGGGCTGTATCCGAAGCTCGACATGAGCGGTCTGCTGCTCGCGGGCGTCATCATCGGCTCGCTCGGCGTCCTCGACGACGTCACCGTGACGCAGACATCAGCCGTCTGGGAACTGCACGACGCCAACCCCGCGATGGGCTGGCGCGGACTGTACCGGGCAGGCATCCGCATCGGCCGCGACCACATCGCCTCTGTCGTCAACACCCTCGTCCTGGCCTACGCCGGCGCCGCGTTGCCTCTCCTGCTCCTCTTCTCCATCGCCCAGAGCGGCGTGGCCACGGTCGCCAACAGCGAGCTGGTCGCCGAAGAGATCGTGCGCACGCTGGTGGGCTCGATCGGCCTGGTCGCCTCGGTCCCGGTCACCACGCTCCTGGCCGCCCTGGTCGTCTCGGCAGACCGGCCGGGTCCACAGACGGACACGGCCACAGCGGGCGCGCCGGCCACTGGCCGAGCGCCTGCCGGCCGGGGCGGACGTCGGCGGAAGCGCTGAGAGCGAACGCCCCGAGGCACGAACGGGCCGCCGGGGGCGGGCGGTTCACGCATCGGCGTACCGCCGGAGCCCCTCACGCGGCCCGTTCGCGCATCGGGGAGGGCTACCGGGGCTCGTCCTTGTGCGACAGCTCGAGGTCGAAGTCGGTGACTCCGGCGGCGTCCAGGCGCACCGGCGCGGCGACGGGGGCGTAGCCGCTGGCGATGACGGTGTACTCGCCGCCGTCGAGGTCGGTGAACCCGTAGGCGCCGTCCGAGCCGGTGATCGTGGTGCCGACCACGTTCCCGGCCGAGTCCAGCAGGGTGACCTTGGCATCGTCGAGCGGCCGGCCGGTCGCGGTGCTGACGACACCGTGGAGCCGGGCGCCGGGTTCGAGGCGGATCTCGCAGGCTTCCGCGGCCCCCGGGGTGACGTCGACCGGGAGGGCGGCCGGGCGGTGTCCGGGCGCGTTCACCACCAGGGTGTAGCTGCCGGGGACCAGATCGGCGAGCTCGAAGCCGCCGTCGGCGGCCGAGGTCGCGGAGGACACCACCTCGCCGCGCACATCGGTGGCGACCAGCAGGGCTCCCGGCAGCGGGCGACCCTCGACGGCGTCCCGGACCGTCCCGGTGAGGGCGACGGTGCCGCTCAGCGCGAGGTCGCAGACGACCGGCTCCTCGCCGACGAGCACCGTGACGGCCTGCGGCTGCCGGGCACCGGCGGCGCCGATCAGCACATAGGTGCCGGGGCCGGTGACGGACATCGCATAAGCCCCGTCCGCGCCGCTGACGGCGCGGCCGAGCTGCCGTCCGTTCACGTCGATCAAGGTGATCACGGCCTGCGGCACCGGCGCGCCCGTGCCGTCCAGCACCCGGCCCCGGACGCCGTACGACGGGGCGCCGGGAACGGGTTCGAACCGATCGGCGGGCGCGGCGACGGGCTGCGTCCCCGCGGGGCCGGCCTCGGCAGGGGTGCTCTCCGTGGCGGCCGGCTCGGTGACCGTGGGCGCAGCGGGCCCGGCGGCCGTGGTCGCGGCCGGCTCCGGCGCGGGGCCGGCGTTCCCCTCGGCGGCCTGTGCCTCCAGTCCGGAGACCTTGCGCAGCGGCACCTCCTTGGTCCACACCGCGACCAGGAAGCCCAGGACCATCACGGCCGCCGCAATGAGGAACACCAGCTGCATCGAGTCGGTGAAGCCCTCCTTGAACGGCTGGGCCAGGCGCGGGTCGAGGCGCTGGATGAACGAGGAGTCGTCGAGCACGCCCGAGCCGCTGCCACCGCTCGCCCCGGGGTGCTTGAACATCTCGAGCACCGGCGCGTTCGCGGGGTTGTGGCGTACGGCGGGGTCGTGCAGCGCGGCCTGGAAGGCGGGCGTCGCGTACGCGGCCCGGAAGGCCGAGCCGATCTTGTCGCCGACGGTGCTGAACAGCACGGACAGGAAGACCGCGGTGCCGGCGGTGCCGCCCATCTGGCGGAAGAAGGTGGCCGACGCGGTCGCCACGCCCATGTCCTTGGGCTCGACGGCGTTCTGCACGGCCAGGGTCAGGATCTGCATGCATCCGCTGAGGCCGATGCCGAACAGCGCCATGTAGGCCATCGTCTCCGGCAGCGCCGTGTTCCACTGCACCCGGTAGTGGAACAGCAGCATCGCCGCGATGATCAGCAGGGTTCCGATGACCGGGAAGACCTTGTACTTGCCGGTCTTCTGGATGATGCGGCCGACCACGATCGTCCCGGCGATCATCCCGACCATCAGCGGCAGCATCAGCAGACCGGACCTGGTGGGGCTGACGCCCTTCACGATCTGCAGGTACAGCGGGACCATCATCATCCCGCCGAACATGCCCATGCCGACGAGCACGGACAGCAGGCTCATCTTGCTGAACACCGCGCTGCGGAACAGCCTCATCGGGATCAGGGCCTCCTCGCCCATGACCCGTTCGACGAGGACCCACACCACCAGGCCGACCGCGCCGACGCCGTAGCAGACGCAGGCCTTCGTGGAGGTCCAGCCCCAGCTCTGGCCCTGCTCGGCCACGAGCAGCAGCGGCACCACGCCGATCGCGATGGTGAGCGCGCCCCACCAGTCGATGCGGTGCTCGCGCCGGGTGTGCGGGAGGTTCAGCACCTTGGCGACGACGAACAGCGCGACGATGCCGACCGGCACGTTGACCAGGAAGACCCAGCGCCAGCCGGCGATGGACAGGATGCTGCTCCGGCCCGCGAGGAAGCCGCCGATCAGCGGGCCGAGCACGCTGGAGGAGCCGAACATGGCGAGCATGTAGCCCTGGTACCGGGCCCGCTCGCGGGGCGGCACGATGTCACCGATGATCGCCAGAGCCAGCGACATGAGACCGCCCGCGCCGATGCCCTGGAAGGCCCGGAAGGCGGACAGCTCGGTCATCGAGGTGGCGAACGAACAGGCCGCCGAACCCGCGATGAAGATGGTGATGGCCGCCAGGAAGAAGGGTTTGCGGCCGTAGAGGTCGGACAGCTTGCCGTACAGCGGTGTGCTGATGGTGGAGGTGATCAGGTACGCGGTGGTGACCCACGCCTGTGCGCTGAGTCCGTGCAGATCGTCGGCGATCGTGCGGATCGAGGTGCTGACGATGGTCTGGTCGAGCGCCGCGAGGAACATCCCCAGCATCAGGCCGCTGAGGATGGTCATGATCTGCCGGTGCGTCAGCCTGCCGGCCGGCGCCGACGCGGATATCGCTCCGGTGTCCCCACGGGCCGGGGATGCGGACGTGGTCATGCGTGCGGATCTCCTTGCCTTGCCCCGCCGCCCGGGCCCAGCCCGGCTCCGAGGCCTGTGTACGTGAGGTCGACCAGTCGTTCGTCGAGCCGCAGCGGACGCGCGGGACGGCCGTCACTCACGATCCGTTGCTTGCGGCTACCAACTGAGTGTAGATCCCGGCGGGGGTCGGCCGTGTCACATGGGTCCCCGCTCACGGAACAGGTCGCCACGGCATGGCCGGCCATCCGGTCCCGCCCGTCACGCCGAAGAGGACGCGACCGATGCCGCATGCCGCGAGCAGCCGGGCCGGCATCCGGCCGGCCTCCGGCAGATCCCGGCCGGCCGCCCCGCCGTCGGGGCCACCCCGGCCAGGTAGCAGTGGCCGCGCGCGTCGTGCTGGACCGGCATGACCCCGGCCCACCACACCGGCCCCACATGAACACCGCCGCTCACCCGGGACCGGCCCGATGCGTCCCTCGGCGGACGCGGGTTCACCCCTCGCGAGGCGGCGCCGAGCCCCTGTCAGCGGGGTCGTGCGTGTGATGCCACCCATAGGAGCCAGATCACATCCTAGCCCCGGTCGTAGACCCCACACCCGCCTGAACTGCACAGACATCGCCATAGCGATGCATTTCGGACATTCCTCCGTAGATGGGTAGTACGTCACATCATTGCGCCGTGCTCACCCCGCCGATAAACATTGCTGTCGTCGCCGGGAACCACCGGCCGGACCGAGCGGGACTCCGCCGGATCCGTCCGCTCCCGACGGCAGCACGGGGCTCCGCCCCACGCCACCGCGACCGACTGCGGCCGGCATCGACCACGTCCTCCCCTGGAGAGTTACTTCCGTATGACCATGACGACCCGCACCCGCATCGCCCGCCTGCGCACCCTCGCCCTTACTGGCATCACCACCACCGGCGCCGCGGCCGTCGCCCTCACTCTGATGCCCGCGAACGCACAGGCCGCCGAAGCGAAGGTGCCGGCCCACTCGGTGGTCACGGCCTCCTCGAAGGGCAGCAGCGCCGCCTCCCAGGCCAAGGCCGGTTCCACCGGCAACCTCGACGCCTGGATCAAGCAGTCCCTGCAGATCATGAAGGCCAAGGGCATCCCCGGCAGCTACGAGGGCCTCAAGCGCAACATCATGCGCGAGTCCGGCGGCAACCCCAACGCCCAGAACAACTGGGACGTGAACGCCAAGCAGGGCACCCCCTCCAAGGGCCTGCTCCAGGTCATCGACCCGACCTTCAACGCCTACCACGTCGCCGGTACCGCCAAGAGCGTCACCGACCCGGTGGCCAACATCACCGCGGCCGCCAACTACGCGGCCCACCGCTACGGCTCCATCGACAACGTGCACTCCGCGTACTGAGCCGACGCACCCCAGCACCACAAGGCCGGTGCCGGCAGCGACAACCGCTGCCGGCACCGGCCTTCGCGCGTGGTGGCGGCCTTCGCGCGTGGCGGCGGTCAGACTTCGTCCGGTGTGCCGAGGCCGGTCAGCGCGCCGACCGGGTCCAGGTCGGGCGTGCCCCGGGGCCACCAGTCGTCCTGGCCCGGCTCCGACTCATAGGCGTACCACAGGCCGTCGCGGCCGAGGCGGAGCTGGACATGGCCGCGCGGATGGGTGAGGCGGTTGCGCCAGGGGCGGAACGCCGGCAGGTCGGCGGCCAGCAGCAGCGGGCGGGCCCGGTCGAAGCGGCCGGCCGGCGGGTCCCAGGGCTCCTCCAAGACGGCCAGCCCGGCGGCGCCGCCCTGGCGCCAGGCGGCGACGGCCCGTGCGAGGTCGGCCGGGGTGCGGCCGGCCGCCGTGGCGAGCGTGGCGTAAAGGGTGCGGGTGGTGGCCGTGAGGCCGGAGCCGGGGCGGGCTGCGGCCAGGCGTACCGCGTCCTGCCACAGCGTCAGTTCGCCCACCGGGTCGCGTCCGGTGCCGAGCAGCGCGTGGGCGCGGGCGGCGGCCTCGGTCGCGAGCTGGTCCAGCGCGAAGGGGTCGGGGCCGCCAGGGGCCGCCGGATAGACCGGGGGCTGCTCGGGGTGCGGGGGCGCCGGCAACGGCGGCGGCAGCGGCGGGAGTTCACGCGGGGCGAGGGCGTCGGCGGCGCGCACGCCCGGCAGGGTCTGCGGCTGCCGCTCCTGGGCGGCGCGGGCCGCGCGGGCGGCACTGCGCCGGGACAGCGCGTCGAGCAGGCTCCGCTCGCCCCGGCCGCGCAGCAGGAGCAGGACGAACGGGTCGGCGTCGAGCAGCCGTGCCGTCTGGTAGCAGAGCGCGGCCGCGTGTTTGCAGGGGTGCCCGGAGTCGGGGCAGCTGCAGCGCGGCACGAGGTCGCCGGGGCCGGGCAGCAGGGGGACCCCGCAGTCGGCGAGGGACTGGGGCAGTTCCTTGTCGAGCAGCGCGGCGATGTGCCCCGGCCGGTCGGCGGCCGCGTCCAGGAACGACGCCCAGTCCGCGTCCTCCAGCGTGCGGACCCGTACCTGGACCCGGTACGGGCGGGGCCGGCTGCCACGGACGTAGGCCAGCACGAGTCCCGGTGTCACGGTGATCGCGTCGACGTGTCCCTGGTCGGCGTAACCGCGGCCCCGCGCCAGCCTCTTGGGGTCCAGCGCGCCCTGCTCCAGCGCCGCAACCCAGGCGTTGCCCCACCAGGTCGCCGCGAACGGCGCTCCCTCGGCACCGGCTTCCCGGTGCGCGAACGGCGGGAAGGTGCGGCGGAGTTCGGTGTCGCGGTGGGGGGTGGCCATGGTGGCGGGCACGTGGGGGACCGCGGCAGCAGGGGTGGATCGGCGCGGGGTGGCGTCGGGTGGGGTGGTGGGAGTGGAGGTGGCGGGGGTGGATGTGGCGGCGGGCGTGTGCGCAGACGCGGGCTCCTCCGGCGTGGCGCCCGGCTCGACGTCCTCCGTGGAACCCGGCTCGGCATCCCACGCGGAGGCCGGCTCGGCGGAAGTGTGGTCCGGGTCGGCGAGGATGGCGGCCTGCGGTGTGCGCGAGGGCGGGGGCGGGGGCGCAGGGGTGGTGACAGAGCGCGGCTCTGTGGTGTCCGTGGTGCCGGTGTTGTCGGCGGTGCCGATGGTGTCCGTGTCCGGTGTCTCCTCCTCCGGGGTGTCCGACCATGCCGGCATCCGGAAGGCGTTGGCCAGGTAGTGCCGCATCTCCTGAACGGCCTTGAGGCGGGCGGCCCGGGAGTCCGGTCCGGGGGCGGTCGCGGGGCGCGGCGCCGTCGCGGCGGAGTCACCGGTCGCGCGCGGCCCGCGTCGGGTGCGGGGGTCCGTCGACCGGTTGCCGCGCGCGATGGCCTCGTCCGTCTCGGCCTCGGCGCGCAGCGCCTGCCGGCGGGCCGACCGGAGGGCCTCCCTGGCCAGGTCTGCGGGGCGCCCCGCAAGGCGTTCCGCACGGGCGGGTCCGGGTACCGCCGGGGTGCCCGCGTCTTCGGAGCGCGCCATGGCACGGGCTCCGCCTCCGTCAGCGGACTGCTCCCCGTCAGCGGACTGCTCCCCGTCAGCGGACTGCTCCGGAGCCCCTGCCGTTCCGCCGGCACCGGGTGCGGGGAAGTCGCCCGTCTCGCCCGGCATGCCGTCCCTGCCGGACCGGGCGGGTGCGGCCGACATGGCCGAGCGGAGGGCGGCCCGCGCGACGTCCGCGGGCCTCTGCTCCGGGGTGCCGGCCGGGCCGACCGCGCGCCCGGACACCGCCCCCGCGGCGCCGGCCCGGTCGACCGCGCGCCCGGACGACGCCTGGTCCTCCGCGGTCTCCCCCCGCCCTGCTTCCGTCCGCTCGGGCCCGGCCTGTGCGGACCCGCCGCGCGCGGACCGAGCCTGTTCGGACCCGGACGGTCCGGACCCGGCCCGTCCGGTCTCCGCCCGCTGCCGTGCCTCCCGCAGGGCCCGGCGGGCGGCGTCGCCGGGGCGCTGTTGCCCGTCCGTCACGACGGCCTCCGCAGTGAGACGAGGTCGGACAGCTCGCGGTCGGTCAGTTCGGTGAGGGCCGCCTCGCCGGAGCCCAGGACGGCGTCGGCCAGGGCACGCTTGGCGGTGAGCATCTCGGCGATGCGATCCTCGACGGTGCCCTCGGTGACCAGGCGGTGCACCTGGACCGGCTGGGTCTGGCCGATCCGGTACGCACGGTCGGTGGCCTGTTCCTCGACCGCCGGGTTCCACCAGCGGTCGAAGTGGACGACATGGCCCGCGCGGGTGAGGTTCAGGCCGGTGCCGGCGGCCTTCAGGGAGAGCACCAGGACCGGGGTCTCGCCGCTCTGGAAGCGGTCGACCATGCGCTCGCGCTCCGGGACCGGGGTGCCGCCGTGCAGCAGGTCCACGGGGATCGCGCGGGCGGACAGGTGCGCGGCGATGAGGCGGGCCATGCCGACGTACTGGGTGAAGACGAGCGCCGAGCCGTCCTCGGCGAGGACGGTGTCCAACAGCTCGTCCAGCAGGGCGAGTTTGCCGGAACGGGCCACGAGCCGGTCGGCGTGCGTCTCCTCCTTCAGATACAGCGCCGGGTGGTCGCAGATCTGCTTCAGGGCACCCAGCAGCTTCAGGACCAGGCCCCGGCGGGCGATGCCCTCGGCGGTCTCGATGGCCAGCATCGACTCGCGCACCACCGCCTCGTACAGCGCGGCCTGCTCGCGGGTGAGCGGCACCGGGTGGTCCGTCTCGGTCTTGGGGGGCAGTTCGGGGACGATGCCGGGGTCGGACTTCTTGCGGCGCAGCAGGAACGGCCGTACCAGGCGGGCCAGGCGCTCGACCGCCTCCGCATCCTCGCCGTTCTCCACCGCGCGGGCGTGCCGGGCGCGGAAGGACTTCAGGGGGCCGAGGAGTCCGGGGGTGGTCCAGTCGAGCAGGGCCCACAGTTCGGAGAGGTTGTTCTCCACGGGGGTGCCGGTCAGCGCCACGCGCGCGGGGGCCGGGATGGTGCGCAGCGCCTTGGCGGTGGCCGAGTAGGGGTTCTTCACATGCTGGGCCTCGTCGGCGACGACCATGCCCCAGGGCTGCTCGGCCAGGCGGGCCGCGGTGGAGCGCATGGTGCCGTAGGTGGTGAGGACGACCCCGCCGTCGACGCCGTCCAGGGTGCGGCCCTGGCCGTGGAAGCGGCGGACGGGCACGCCGGGTGCGAAACGGGTGATCTCCCGCTGCCAGTTGCCCAGGAGGGACGCGGGGCACACCACCAGGGTCGGTTCGGTGCGGGCGCGCTTCAGGTGCAGGGCGATGAGCGTGATCGTCTTGCCGAGGCCCATGTCGTCGGCGAGGCAGCCGCCGAGGCCTAGGGAGGTCATGAGGTCGAGCCAGGCGAGACCCCGCAGTTGGTAGTCGCGGAGGGTGGCGGCGAGGCCCGTCGGCGGGTCGGCGGGACCGAGGCCCGCGGTGAGGCGGTCACGCAGGGCGGCCAGCGCGCCGACCGGGACGGCCTCCACGGTCTCGCCGTCGACGTCGGCGGTGCCGGTGAGCGCGACGGACAGCGCGTCGACCGGGTCGAGCAGGCCCAGTTCGCGCTTGCGGGCCTTGCGCACGAGAGCGGGGTCGACCAGCACCCAGCGGTCCCGCAGCCGTACGACGGGGCGGTGGGCCTCGGCCAGGGCGTCCATCTCGGCCTCGCTGAGCGGATCCCCGCCGAGGGCCAACTGCCAGCGGAACCGGAGCAGTTCCTCGCTCTCGAAGAAGCCGGTGCCGTCGGTCGCCGAGCCGGGTGCCGGGCGGACGACCGCGGCGGCCGTGAGGTCCCGGGCGAGGTCCCGGGGCCAGTGCACGGCGACCCCGGCGGCGGCCAGCCGGGAGGCCGCCACGCCGAGCAGCTCGCCCAGTTCCTCCTCGGACAGGGCCAGCACGTCGGGCACATCCTGTCCGCAGAGCCGGTCCAGCGGTGGCCACACGCGGGCCGCGCGCCGCACGGCGAGCGCGGCGTCGACGCGCGCGCGGGGCCCGAACGCCGTGTCGGCCTCCCCCGCCCACAGGGCCGCCGCGTCGGCCACCAGGGTGGGGTCGGCGAGGCTGTGCACCTGCACGACGGCCGCTCCGGCGTTCCTCAGGTCGGCCGTCTGCGGGGCGTCCTCGGCCCGGTCACTGCCGCCGGCGTCGAAGACCTCGTACGCGGACAGGTCCAGGCGGAGCGAGATCCGTACGCCCGCGTCCATGCCGGCGGCGACCTCGGCCGCCCACTCATGGGCCTGCCGGGGCAGCGCCACGGGCTCGCGGGCGGCGAAGGGCCGGCCGGAGGCGTAGGGGGCGGCCGGGGTGCGCGGCAGGGTGTCGGCGACCGCGTCCAGGAAGGAGCGGATCAGGGCCTCCGGCTCGGGCAGCCGGAGCGGGCCCGGGTCCGGCAGCGGCACGGCGTGGCCCTCCGGGGGCAGGGCCGCGGCGACCGCGCGCAGGTGGGCGATGTCGGCGGGCTCCAGCGGGCCGGCCCGCCAGGCGTCGTGGCCGGCCGGGGTCAGGCCCGGCAGCAGGCGGCCGCGGGCGACCAGCCGCAGCGCGTGCAGCGCGGCGGCGCCCCAGCAGGCCGTGGCCGGATGCGCGGCCGGGTCGCGGAGGGCCCGGACCAGCACCGGCAGGGCCTCGGCGAGCGGGAGGGTCAGCGCGGGCACCTGCCGGCGGCGCACCCCGGCACCGTGCCGTCGTACGACCGTGAGCTCGGCGGTGTCGCCCTCGACGGACGCGCCGTCGGGGTCCCAGAAGGCGATGCGGCCCTCGCGCGGGAGGGGCGCCGGGAGGTACACGCACGCCAGTCGCACCGGGATCCGGTCCCCGGCCTGCCCGGAGCCTGCCGTGCGCTCGGCCACCGCGGCCGTGCCTGCGCTCATACGTTCTGCCACCTCCCGCCCGTGCGTCGGATCAGACGTCTTCGACTCTACGGGCGGGGTCTGACAATCGGCCCCGGGACCGGCCGGTGCCTCGTGGTCAGGGGACCGTGCGGGAGACGACGTAGACCGTGGGATTCTGCGGGTCGGACAGGTTCACGACCACGTCCTGGGTCGGCGCCGGGTTCTTCTGCTGGTGGGTCAGTCCCCACCAGGTCCCCGGGCCGGTGAAGTGCCAGCCGCTGACCCTCTGGTCCCGGGCGCCGATGGCGATGTCGTCCTTCTTCAGCTCGTCCCGGCGTGCGCCCATGCTCTGCAGGAAGGTGTCCAGGCCGGCGGCGTTGGTGCGGAACTGCACGTACAGGCGGCTGGTCTTCCAGTTGTTCGTCTCGTAGGAGGCGATGGGGTCGGCCGGGTGCGGGACGGTCACCTGGTAGAGGCGGCACTGCACCTTCGACGGCGAGCCCGGGGTCAGGCCCGTCGCCGAGTACTTGGCCTCCTTGTCCTTGCCGCTGTTGCGGCTCTGGTTGGCGGAGATCACGAGGTAGCCGGCCGGGACGCCGATCAGCAGCCCGATGATCAGCAGGGTGAGCGCGCGGCGCCTGGCCTTGTGCCGGGGGTCCTCGGCGGGGCGGCGGCGCGGCTCGTCCGGCGGGGCGGCCTGGCGGGGCAGGGAGGCGGTCATGCGCTGTCCCGGTCGCGTCGGGCCTGCGCGTACCGCTCGTACCGCTCGTACCGCTCCACCCGGCGGCGCTTGGCCCGGCGGAAGCGGCGGGCGACCAGCCGGGCCAGGTCGGCGGCGCCCACCATGCCGGCCTCGGGGCCGAGCTGGGCGCGGGTGATGCGGGCCTCGGGGCGGTAGCCGCGGCCGGTGAGGTGGCGCTTGAAGGCGTCCCGGGCCGGGCCGATGAGCAGGTCGTCGGCGGCCGAGACACCGCCGCCGATGACGAAGCAGGACGGGTCGAGGGCGGCGGCGAGGTTGGCGATGCCGACGCCGAGCCACTGGCCGATGTCCTGGAGCAGCTCGATGCACATCGCGTCGCCCTCGCGGGCCAGCTCGGTGATCATCGGGCCGGTGATGTCGCCGATCTGGCCCTTGACGTGCTCGATGATGCCGTAGGCCACCGGGGAGTCGGCCGCGGCCAGCTCCTTGGCCTCGCGGACGAGCGCGTTGCCGGAGCTGTACTGCTCCCAGCAGCCGCGGTTGCCGCACGGGCAGCGGTGGCCGCCGGGTACGACCTGCATATGGCCGAACTCACCGGCCACGCCGTACTTGCCGCGCTTGACCTGGCCGTCCTCCAGGATGGCGCCGCCGATGCCGGTGCCGAGCGTGATCATGACGAGGTGGTCCTCGCCGCGCCCCGCGCCGAAGCGCCACTCCGCCCAGGCGGCGGTGTTGGCGTCGTTGTCGACGAGGACCGGCACGGACAGGCGACCGCTCAGGCGGTCGCGCAGCGGTTCGTTGCGCCAGGACAGGTGGGGGGCGAACAGGACGCGGTTGCGGTCGGCGTCGACCCAGCCGGCCGCGCCGATGCCGACCGCGTGCACGTCATGCCGGTCGGACAGGTCCAGGACCAGTTCGACGATGGTGTCCTCGACGACCTTGGGGCTCTTGGACTTGTCCGGGGTCTCCGCGCGGAGCTTCTCCAGGATGTTGCCGTCGGCGTCCACGACGCCCGCCATGACCTTGGTGCCGCCGATGTCGATACCCACCGTCGGCACACGGGGTGCGGTCAGGTGGGAACGGCGTTCCCTGGTGCCGACCGTGCGGAGCACGGGGGCCCGGCGGGAGCCGATGGGGGCGGTGAGGTCGCGGTAGGTGCTCATCGTTTGTCGATTCTGCCTCACCGTGGGTGTGGGTGGCGTACGAGTCCGGAGAGGCCGACTTGTCGCGCCCACGCGGCGGAGCGGCACAGGGGCACGGCTCCGCGCCCCTCAACCTCGTTGCAGTTCATGGCGTAGAGCGTCCAGGTCGGAGCCGCCGGCCATCTGCTGGGTCAGCTCGTCCAGCGTGATCTCGTCCCGTGTGTAATTGCCCACCATCGTGCCCCTGCGCAGCAGTACGAACCTGTCCCCCACCAGGTACGCGTGGTGCGGGTTGTGGGTGATCAAGACAACGCCCAGGCCCTGATCCCGTGCCGCGGCCACATATTTCAGGACCACACCGGACTGCTTGACACCCAGTGCCGCCGTGGGCTCGTCCAGGACCAGGACCTTCGCGCCGAAGTGGACCGCGCGGGCGATCGCCACGCACTGGCGTTCGCCGCCGGAGAGGGTGCCGATGGGCTGGTCGACGTCCCTGAGGTCGATGCCCATGCGGAGCAGCGCCTCGCGGGTGGTGCGGCGCATGAGGTCGGTGTCCAGGCGCTTGAAGGGGCCCTTGCCCTTGCGGGGCTCGGAGCCGAGGAAGAAGTTCCGCCAGACCGGCATGAGCGGGACCACCGCCAGGTCCTGGTAGACCGTGGCGATGCCCCGGTCCAGGGCCTCCCGCGGAGAGGAGAGGGTGGTCTCCTCGCCCTCGATCCTCAGAGTGCCGCCGTCGTGCCGGTGCAGACCCGCGACGATCTTGATCAGGGTGGACTTGCCGGCTCCGTTGTCGCCGAGGACACAGGTGATCTCGCCGGGGTGGACCTGAAGCGAAACGCCTTCGAGGGCACGCACGGTGCCGTAGTTCTTGCTGACGTCGGCCAGCTCGACCAGAGTCACTTGTTGGCCTCCGCGCGCTTCTTGACCCAGGCGTTGAGCAGGGTCGCGAGGAGCAGCATCGCTCCGAGGAAGAACTTGAACCAGTCGGGATTCCACTCGGCGAAGACGATGCCCTTGCTGGTCATGCCGAACAGGAGGGCGCCCACGGCGGAGCCGATCGCGCTGCCGTAGCCGCCGGTGATCAGGCAGCCGCCGATGACGGCCGCGATGATGTAGATCAGCTCGTTGCCGACGCCCTCGCCGGACTGGACGGCGTCGAAGGAGAAGAGCAGGTGCTGGCCGGCGATCCAGGCGCCGAACGCCACGCCCATGTAGAGGCCGATCTTGGTCCTTGCGACCGGGACGCCGACCGCGCGGGCCGCGTCCTGGTTGCCGCCGACGGCGAAGATCCAGTTCCCGGCGCGGGTGCGCAGCAGGATCCAGGAGGCGAGGGCGACCAGGCCCAGCCACCACAGGATCGTCACCTTGAAGTCGACCCCGCCGATGGTGAGCGTCGAGGCGAAGACGGCGTGCGCGGCGGGGAAGCCCTCCATGTCGCCGATGGTCTTCGTCGACACCGTGCCGTCGATCAGCTTGGTGAAGCCGAGGTTCAGGCCGGTCAGCATCAGGAACGTGCCGAGCGTGACGATGAAACTGGGCAGCTTGGTGCGGGTGAGCATGACGCCGTTGAAGGCACCGATGGCCAGGGTGACCAGCAGGGACACACCGACGCCGACCCAGGTGTTCGCCGTCATCTGGTAGCTGAACATCGAGGAGACCAGCGCCGAGGACGTCACCAGGACACCGGCCGACAGGTCGAACTCGCCGCCGATCATCAGCAGCGCCACGGGGACGGCCATGATGCCGATGGTCGAGGAGGCGTACAGGACCGTGCTGAGGCTGGAGGCGCGCAGGAACCCGTCGGCGGCGCAGGCGAAGAAGACGAGGACGGCGAGCGCGCCGACGACCGAGCCCAGCTCCGGACGGGAGAGCAGCTTCCGCAGCGGCGAGCTCTGCAGAATCCTTTCATCGGCCGTCACGCCGGTGGCTTCTTCCGTGGTCGCGGTCATCGGGTGCCCCGCTCGGTGTACGCGGCCAGCGCGGCGGCCTGGTCCTTGGTGACGATCTGCGGGCCGGTCAGCACCGGCTTGCCGCCGCCGAGGACGTCGCCGTTGTACTTGTAGGCCCACAGCAGGTCGACCGCCTCGTAGCCCTGGAGGTACGGCTGCTGGTCCACCGCGAAGCCGAGGGTGCCGTTCTTCAGCTCGGCGGCGACCTGGGCGTTGAGGTCGAAGGTGTCGATCTCGGCCTTGCTGCCCGCGTCGCTCTTCGCCTTCACGGCGGTGTCGGCGTACGGGGCGCCGAGGGTGACGACGGAGTCGATGGCGCCGTCGGCCTGGAGCTTGGCCTCGATGGCGGACTGCACGTCGGGCATGTCGGTGCCGTTGACGTACAGCTTCTGCAGGGTGCCGCGGAAGGTCCTGGCGACGCCGTCGCAGCGCTGTTCGTGGCCGACGTTGCCCTGCTCGTGCAGCACGCACAGGGCCTTCTTCCTGCCGCGCCGGTTCAGCTCGTCCCCGACGGCCTCGCCGGCGATGGTCTCGTCCTGGCCGATGTGGGTGAGGGCACCGAAGGCCTTGGACTCCGCGGAGCCGGAGTTCACCGTGATCACCGGGATGCCGGCCTTCTCGGCGCGGGCCACGGCGGCCTTCATCGCGTCGGGCTTGGCGAGGGTGACGATGATTCCGTCGACCTTCTTGTCGACCGCCGCGTCCACCAGCTGCGCCTGCTGCTGGGCCTGGTCGTCGTGCGAGTACAGGAAGTTGATGTTGTCCTTGACCGCGGCCTGCTTGGCGCCGCTCTGCACGATGTCCCAGAAGGTGTCGCCGTCCCCCGAGTGGGTGATCATCGCGAAGGTCCAGCGCGGGGTGTTCACCGCCGCCCGCCCCTGGGCCGCGGCGGCCTTGCGGGCGTCCTCGGCCCGCTTGCCTCCGGTGCTGCTGCACGCTCCCAGGGACAGCGAAAGTACCCCTGTCAGCGCGATGACTGCCCAGGTCCGAAACCGTGCCACGAGGCCGTGCCCTTCTTGCCGTGTTCGTACGTGCCAAAGGGGCCGGTGATCAGCTCAGCGGCCCCAAATGCTCCAGTATCGAACACCATGAACACTCGTGACAGGACAGGGGGTGCCCCGGCGGTCTTATTGTCCGGACATTGTGACCCTTCCGGAGCCTTTCGTCACGGTCGGACGAGCAGCTGGAACTCGAAGGAGTAGCGCGTCGGGCGGTAGGTGTGGTCGCCGAACTCGACCGCGCGGCCGGTGTCGTCGAAGGTGGTGCGCTGCATGGTGAGCAGCGGCGCGCCCTCGGCCTCGGCGAGCCGGTCGGCCTCGGCCGCCGTGGCGCCGCGGGCGCCGATGGACTGGCGGGCACTGTGCAGGGTGATCCCCGCGGAGCGCATCAGCCGGTACAGGCCGGTGGCCTCCAGCTGGTCGGTGTTCAGGTCGAGCAGGCCGGGCGGGAGGTGGTTGATCAGGTACGCCATCGGCTCGCCGTGCGCGAGGCGCAGCCGCTCGATGCGGTGCACCTCGCTGCCCTCGGAGACGCCGAGCGCGGCGGCCACCTCGGCGGAGGCCGGCACGACGGTGTTGACCAGCACCTTGGTCGCAGGACGCTGGCCGGCCGCCTCCAGGTCGTCGTACAGGCTGCTCAGCTCCAGCGGGCGCTTGACCTGGCTGTGCACCACCTGCGTGCCGACGCCGCGGCGGCGCACGAGGAGCCCCTTGTCGACGAGGGACTGGATGGCCTGGCGGACGGTGGGCCGGGACAGGCCGAGCCGCGCGGCCAGCTCGATCTCGTTGCCCAGGAGGCTGCCCGGGGTGAGGCTGCCGTGCTCGATGGCGGCCTCCAGCTGCTGGGAGAGCTGGAAGTACAACGGCACCGGGGAGCTACGGTCCACATGGAGGTCGAGCGACACAGTCGGGTCCACATCTGGTTTCGGCACGGCCCGAGCGTAGCCCCGTGGCCGGTTGACGGGAAGTTGTGTAGTCCGGTTGTCCGGACATAAACATTGACAGCGTACGGGCTCCGCCCTCACTTTGTTTCCATGCGCATCGGGGTCATCGGTACGGGCCGCATCGGCACCCTTCACGCGAGAACACTCAGCCGCAACCGCGATGTCGGGTCGCTGATCCTGACGGACGCGGATCCGGCACGGGCGCAGGGACTGGCGCACCGGCTGGGCGAGACGGCGGCGCCAGGTGTGGACGAGATCTTCAAGTGGGGCGTGGACGCGGTGGTGATCACCACGGCGACGTCGGCCCACGCCGAACTGATCGGTCGGGCAGCCCGCTCGGGCCTGCCGGTCTTCTGCGAGAAGCCGATCGCGCTCGACCTGCCGGGCACGCTGCAGGCGCTCGCCGAGGTGGAGACGGCGGGCACGATTCTGCAGATGGGTTTCCAGCGGCGCTTCGACGCGGGATACGCCGGCGCCCGCGAGGCCGTGCGCTCGGGACGCCTCGGCCGGCTGCACACCGTGCGCGCGATGACCTGCGACCAGTCCCCTCCCCCACCCGGCTGGCTGGCCCTGTCCGGCGGGCTGTTCCGGGACACGCTGATCCACGACTTCGACGTGCTGCGGTGGGTGACGGGCCGTGAGGTGACCGATGTCTACGCCACCGGGTCCGACGCCGGGCCCGCGATGTTCCGTGAGGCCGGCGACGTCGGCACCGGCGCGGCGCTGCTCACGCTGGACGACGGCACGCTCGCCACGGCCACGGCGACCCGGCTGAACGGCGCCGGGTACGACGTGCGCATGGAGTTGGCCGGGGAGGCGGACACGGTCGTGGTCGGGCTGGACGACCGTACGCCGCTCGCGTCCACCGAGCCGACCGGGCCGCCGCCCGCGGACAAGCCATGGCCGGGCTTCCTGGAGCGGTTCGGCCCCGCGTACGAGGCCGAACTGAACGCCTTCGTGGAGGTGGTGGTCGGCGAGCGCCCCAACCCCTGCGACGGCCACGAGGCCCTGCAGGCCCTGCGCGTGGCCGAGGCCTGCGAACTCTCCCGGCGGGAGCGGCGCCCGGTGGCCCTGGCCGAGATCCCGGACCGGGCGCGGACGCCCTCCGGCTGACCGGCCGGCCCCGGCGCGCGCGGCCGCCGGCTACCAGCGCACCGGAAGACTGCGCATCCCTCTCATCAGCAGGCCGGGCAGCCACTCGCCCGGTGTGCCGTCGAGCGCGAGGCCGGGGGCGCGCCGCAGGAGGGTGCCGATGGCCGTGCGGCCCTCCAGGCGGGCCAGGGGGGCGCCCAGGCAGTAGTGGATGCCGTGGCCGAAGGCGAGGTGGCCGCGGGGGTCGCGGCGGATGTCGAACCGGTGCGGGTCGTCGTAGCGCTCGCCGTCGCGCTGGGCGGCGGTGAGGCTGATCACCACATGGGTGCCCCGCTCGATGGCCGCGCCGGCGATCTCCAGGGGCTCGGCGGCGAACCGGTAGGTGGCGCTCTGCACCGGGCCCTCGTACCGCAGCATCTCCTCGACGGCGCCGTCCAGGAGGCTCATGTCGGCGCGCAGGGCGGCGAGTTGGGCGGGGTGGGTCAGCAGGGCGTGGACGCCGTTGCCGATGAGGTTGACGGTGGTCTCGTGCCCGGCGATCAGCAGCAGGAAGGCCATGCCGCGCAGTTCCTGCGCGGAGAGCCGGTCGCCGTCCTCGGCGGTGGTGCGGATCAGATCGCTGAGCAGGTCGTCGCTGACGCCGGAGCGGCGCTTGTCCTCGATCAGCTCGGTGAGGTACGCGCCGAGGCGGACGACCGCCTCGTAGCCCGTCTGCTCGTTGGTCGGCGCGACCACCTCCGTGGACGTCTTGCGGAACTCCTCGCGGTCCATGTCGGGGACGCCGAGGAGTTCGCAGATGACGGTGATGGGCAGCGGGTAGGCGAGCGAGGCGACCAGGTCGGCGCGGCCGGCCGGGAGCATCTCGTCCAGCAGTTCGTCGGTGATCTGCTGGATCCGCGGGCGCAGCTGCTCGACCCGGCGCATCGTGAACGCGCGCGTGACGAGGCCGCGCAGGCGGGTGTGCTGGGGCGGATCGGTGGCCAGCAGATGCTTGCCGATCAGCTCCTGGTCCATGACGGTCACGCCGATCTTGCTGGTGTCCTTGGCCAGCCGGGTGTCGGCGAGGGCCGCCCGCGCCTCCTCGTATCCGACGACCAGCCAGGCATCGTCCTCCCAGCCCGGCAGCCGGACGCGGTGCACGGGGCCCCGCTCGCGCAGCCCGGCGTACACCGGATGGGGATCCGTGCGCAGCGCGTCCCCGAACTCCCCCAGATCGACCACGTTCTGCCTGTCCATCGCTCCCCTTCCGGACTCCCCCGAGGCTCACCGGTACTCCCGGTACCGTGACAACGCGCGGGGCGCGGGATCAGTGCCCGTCCCCGTCGACCAGTCCCGCGTCGTACGCCGGCAGCGTGATCTGCACCTGTTTCATCGCCGACTGCCTGCCCGGAGTACTCCGTTGAGGTTGCGGTTGTTCGGGCCCGCACCAGCGCGGGGTGTTCAACGACAAGAAGCCGGCGACTGCGGGCCGCCGGGACTGTTCCCGGCGGCCCGCAGTGTGCGTCGCGCTGTTCCCTCGGTCGTCCGTTGTCCTCCGGCTCAGCAGCCGAAGTCGATCAGGTTGAACGTGGCGTAGTGGTCGGAGGTGTAGTAGTCCTCCTGGGACTGCTCGCCGGTGACGATGCGCCGGGCACCGCGTGTGGGGGAACCGGGAGTGACCACCGTGTACTCGTGGTAGTAGCCGTAGGACTCGCTGGGCAGGACGCCTTCCTTATTGGAGAAGACGGTGCCGTCCTGCGAGTACGGGTACGGGCCGCCCTGGGCGATCAGGTCCAGGGTGTCGTGGGCCTGCGAGGGCAGGTTGCCGTAGCAGATGCTGCCGACCGACGAGACTGCGGCATCCGCCGTGGTGGCGGAGACGGTGCCGCCCACGAGGAGGGCGGACAGGAGGGCGGCTGCGGCGCCGATGCGAGTGGTGCGTGGGGGGAATCTCATAGCCTCATGATGACGCGCGTAGACGTTGGCATGTCAACGACAAGTTTGAAGATTTTCCCTTCAAGTCCGATGAGTTTTCGCGAAGTTAACCTGCCGCCCGGCGCCCCCACGCGGTCCCCACGAGCACCAGTGCGCCGCCCGCCAGAGCAAGCGTGCCCAGCCGTTCCCCGCCCAGGGCGATGCCCGCCGCGGCGGCCCATAGCGGCTCGGTGCCGAGCAGCAGACCGACCCGGGACGGGGAGGTACGGCGGACCGCCCACATCTGCACGAAGAAGGCGAACACCGTGCACAGCGCGGCCAGGAACAGCAGCCCCGCCCAGTCCCGGGCACCGAACCCGGCCGCGACCGCCCAGGGTGCCGGACCACCGGAGACGGCCGACAGCAGGGCGAAGACGGCGACGGACGCGCCGAGTTGGACCGTGGTCAGCGGCAGCGCGTCGGCCCCCTGCACGGCCCTGAGCCGGGACATGGCGAGGACGTGCAGCGTGCGGGCGAGCGCGGCGAGCAGCATGAGCAGGTCGCCGGTGCTCGGCCGGGTGAAGCCGCCGCCCTGGGTGAGCAGGACGACGCCGAGCACCGACAGCAGCGCCGCGCCGAGAAAGCCCGGGGTGGGCCGGGTGCGGGTGACGGCGGCCTCGGCGAGCGGGGTGAAGACCATGGTGAGGCTGATGATCAGGCCGGCATTGGTCGCCGAGGTCTGCACCACACCGTACGTCTCCAGCAGGAAGATCCCGCTGAGGATCGCGCCCAGCAGGGCCGCGCCGCGCCACTGGGCACCGGTCAGCTCGCGCAGGGCACGCCGCCCGGCGACGACCAGCACGGGTACGGCGAGCGCGAACCGCAGCACCAGCACCGCCAGGACCGTCCGGGCGGTGGTGATGTCCTTGGCCGCGAGATAGCTGGCACCCCAGCACACCGCGACCAGCAGCACGGGCAGGTCGGTGTGCCAGGCACCACGGGGTGCGACGGCGGCACCCGGTACGGCGATCGACGACATGGGCGCGGCTCTCCCGGTCTTCGGAGGGGGTGCGCAGACGTCGGCGGCTTACGCGGGGCGCGCTCACCGTACCGGCGGGGACGATCTTCGGCTAGGCGTTTTCCGGGAGCTCGTACGAGCCGTACCGCGGCCTTCCCGCCACCTCGTAGGTCTGGATGGAGACACCGGCGGAGGTGATGCGTCCGGCGGTGTGCGTGAAGGCGGTCGGTACGGCGCCCTCGGCGAACAGGCGGTGGCCGGAGCCCAGCACCACCGGGAAGGTGGCCAGGTGGAGGGTGTCGACGAGACCGAGGTCGAGCAGGGAGCGGAGCAGGGCGCCGGAGCCGTGCACCTGGAGTTCGCCGTCGGTGCGCTCCTTGAGAGCGGTGACCTCCTTGGTGAGGTCGCCGCCGATCACCGTGGTGCCGGACCACTCGGGGTCGGTGAGGGTGGACGAGGCGACGTACTTCGGCAGGGCGTTCAGCCGGGCGGCGATGAGGTTGGCGGGGTCGGTCACCTTCGGCCAGTACGCCGCGAAGATGTCGTACGTACGGCGGCCGAGGAGGAACGCGCCGGGGCGCTCGAAGACCTCGGTGACGAACCGGCCGAAGTCGTCGTCGCCGTACGTGAAGCTCCAGCCGCCGTGCTCGAAGCCGCCCCGGGTGTCCTCCTGGGGGCCGCCGGGTGCCTGGTAGACGCCGTCGAGCGTGACGAAGATCGTGGAGACGAGCTTGCCCATGGCAGGTGCCTGCTTCCTGGTGCGGGGTCCGTTGTCATCACCTCAGACCCCACCGGCACGCGCAACTCATCGGTCGGTACGGCACCTCATCCGGCGTGTGTCGAGAAGAGGCCGCCCGTCGGGCCCTGCTTGTCGCCGCCCTGGGCCTTCTTCAGGGCGTTGGCCAGGCTCTCGATGGTGAGCGACTGCAGGATGACGCGGCCGTTGCCCTCCAGGGTGGCCAGGGACAGGCCCTCGCCGCCGAACACGGCGTTCATGATCCCCTGGCGGTTGAGGCCGCCGACGCGCTGGACGCCGTACTGGATGCCCTCCTCGAAGGCGACCACGCAGCCGGTGTCGACCTCGATGCGGCCGCCGAAGTCCGCCGGATTGAGGTCGATGAAGTTGCCCGCGCCGGCGATGATCACCGTGCCGTACCCGGTGAACTTCTCCAGGATGAAGCCCTCGCCGCCGCTCATGCCGGTGCGGGCGCCGGCGAAGGCGATGCCGAAGTCGACGGTGGACTCGGCGGCCACGAAGGCGTCCTTCTCGGCGAACCACGCGCGCGTGCCGTCGAGTTCCAGGGCCCGCATCTCGCCCGGGAGCACGCCGGCGAAGCCGACCGTGCCCTCGCCGCCCTGGGAGGTGAAGTACTGGAACGCCAGCGACTCGCCCGCGAGCATGCGCTGGCCCACCTGCATGGCGGTGCCCATGGCCTGGCGGAGCAGGCCGCCCATGCCGCCGGAGCCGCCCTGCTGCTGTCCGCCGTTGTTCGACGGGCCGGACAGGCGCGTCTCCATGGTCACGTTCGTGGTCTTGAACAGGAACTTTCCGGCCTCGCAGTACACGGTCTGGCCGGGCTGCAGGTTGACGACCGCCATCTGCATGGCGTTGCCGACGATCTCTTGCTGAAGGGTCACGCGGGAAGAACGCGGGAGACGGACCCGTAAGTTCCAGCCACCCGGAAACGGGTCCTTGTGGGTGACACGCGGGGCGCCCGGTGCTGTCCAGGCCGGGGCGCCCCGCGCGCGTCCGGGGGCGGGTCAGCCGCCCAGTTCCTGGTGCCGGGCGGCGAGGCCGGCCGCGCCCTGCTCGGTCAGGGAGCCGTACAGGCGCAGGCGGGAGATGCCGCCGTCGGGGAAGATGTCGATCCGCGCGCGCGTGCCGACCGCGGGCTCCGGGAGCACGAACCGGTGGTTGGTGTCGGGCTGCAGGCGGGTGCGCGGCAGGATCTCGGTCCAGTCGCCGTTCTCGCCGTCCTGCACGGACACCGACGCCCAGCCCGCGCTGTTGCCCTTCAGATAGGCCGTGTCGATCTCGATCGCGCGGATCTGCGACTGGGCGACCAGCTGGTAGCGGATCCAGTCGTTGCCCTGGTCGCGGCGGCGGCGGGTCTCCCAGCCGTCGTCCATCTTGCGGGAGCGGCCCGGCTGGATGGTGTTGGTGGCCGGGGAGTAGAAGAGGTTGGAGGCGTCCTCGACCCGGCCGCCGTTCTCCAGGGCGACCACGTCGAAGGTGCCCAGCACGGACAGCCACTGCGGGTCGGGTACCACCTCGCCGTACACGCGCAGGCGCGCGATGCCGCCGTCGGGGTGCTGGTTGACCCGCAGGTGGGTGAAGCGCTGCTCCACCGACACGGAGAAACCATTCGCCGCATGGCCGCCGACGGCGGTGCGCGGGACGATCGTCGTCCACTTCACGTCGTGGCCCAGCAGCTCCTCCGGGGACGGCGAGCCGGGTACGGACGCGCCCTCGATCGAGACCGCCTGCGGGTAGTTGCCGCGGAAGTGGGCGGTGTCGACGACGATCCCGCGGATCACGCCGGGCGCGCCGAGGCGGACCAGCGCCCAGTCGTGGTCCTCGGCGGTCGGCCAGGGATGCTCGGCCGAGGCGCCGCGCCGACGGCGGGTCTCCCAGCCGTCCATGATCTTGCCCTTGTGGCCGAAGTGCTCGGGGTCGAACTCGGCCGGCTCGGGGACCAGCAGGTTCTCACGCTGGGCGAAGAACTCGTCGTTGGCGGCGATGACACCGGCGCCGAGCTGCCGGTCGGCGAGGTTGGCGTACTGGGTGAAGGGGAAGTCGGCGGTGCGGTAGTCCGCGTACGGGTCGCCGCCTCCGTAGGGGTTCGCGTCGCCGGTGAAGCCTGGTGTCGCCGTCACGGTGATCAGGGGGTCCTTTCTGGAGTCGGCCGGATGCGGGTGCGGGGGGCTTACTGGGGGCGGGCGAGCAGCGTGCCCTTCGGCTCGGTGAACTCGCCGCCGTCGACGATGCGTTCGCCGCGCAGCCAGGTGGACTTCACGACGCCGTACAGGGTCTTGCCGGCGTAGGCGGTGACCCGGTTGCGGTGCTGGAGACCGGCCGGGTCGACGGTGAAGGTCTCGTCGGGGGCGAGGACCGCGAAGTCGGCGTCATGGCCGGGCGCGATGGCGCCCTTGCGCGCGTCGAGTCCGACCAGGGCGGCGGTCTTCGTGGACATCCAGCGCACGACGTCCTCCAGGCCGTGGCCGCGCCTGCGGGCCTCGGTCCATACGGCGGACAGGCTGAGCTGGAGGCCTGATATGCCGCCCCAGGCGGTGGCGAAGTCGTGGGTCTTCAGGTCGGCGGTGGAGGGCGAGTGGTCGGTGACGACACAGTCGATGGTGCCGTCGGCCAGCGCCTCCCACAGCAGGTCCTGGTTGGCGGCCTCGCGGATGGGCGGGCAGCACTTGAACTCGCTGGCGCCGTCCGGGACTTCCTCGGCGGTCAGGGTGAGGTAGTGCGGGCAGGTCTCCACGGTGATCTTCACGCCCCTGGCACGGGCGGTGCGGATCAGCGGAAGGGCGTCGCTGGAGGACAGGTGCAGCACGTGCACGCGCGCGTGGAGGCGGCGGGCCTGCGCGATGAGGTTCGCGATGGCCGTGTCCTCGGCGTCGCGCGGGCGGGAGGCGAGGAAGTCGGCGTACCGGGGGCCGCCGTGCTGCGGGGCGGCGGCCAGGTGGTGCGGGTCCTCGGCGTGCACGATCAGCAGGCCGTCGAAGCCGGCGATCTCCGCCATGGACCGGGCGAGCCGGTCCTGGTCGAGGTGCGGGAACTCGTCCACGCCGGACGGGGACAGGAACGCCTTGAAGCCGAAGACTCCGGCGTCGTGCAGCGGGCGCAGGTCCTTGACGTTGTCCGGCAGGGCGCCGCCCCAGAAACCGACGTCGATGTGCGCCTTGTCGGCGGCCACCTCCTGCTTCACGCGCAGGTTGTCGACGGTCGTGGTCGGCGGGAGTGAGTTGAGCGGCATGTCGACCAGCGTGGTGATGCCGCCGGCCGCCGCCGCGCGGGTGGCGGTCCAGAAGCCCTCCCACTCGGTGCGGCCCGGGTCGTTGACGTGCACGTGGGTGTCGACCAGGCCGGGCAGCAGAACGTGGTCGCCGAAGTCCTCCAGCCGCGCTCCGGCCGGGACCTGGGCGTCGTACGGCAGGACGGCCGTGATCCTCCCGGCGGACACAGTGACCGTGGCGGCCCGCGTCCCTTCAGGAGTGATGACGCGCGTCGAGCGCAGGACCAGTTGAGCGTCGGACACCCGAACCCCTCTCTGTACCGCCGTTTTACGCCCCGGAAACGGGATTTACACCCACGTAACGGATTTCAACGTTCTGTTGAAGGAGTCTTCACTCCCGCTTCCCCGCCGTCAAGGGGCACACTTCTGGGCGGCATGCCACCGCACACACTCTGGACGTTTCCACAAAGTGGAATTAGAATTTCACCAAGCAGAACGTAGCTACACACAAGCAGGGAGTCAACCGGCCGCCGGGTAGGCTTCTGCCCTCTTGCCAGTCCCGAAAGGAACGCGCCGTGCCGACGTCCAGCGCCAGCACCACCGACTCCGCCAAACCCTCCGCCGCGGGCGGGGTCCAGTCCCTGGAGCGCGCCTTCGACCTGCTCGAGCGGATGGCGGACGCGGGCGGCGAGGTGGGCCTGAGCGAGCTGTCCGCGTCCAGCGGGCTGCCGCTGCCGACCATCCACCGGCTGATGCGCACCCTGGTCGCCTGCGGGTACGTACGCCAGCAGCCGAACCGGCGGTACGCCCTCGGCCCCCGGCTCATCCGGCTCGGCGAGTCGGCGTCCCGGCTGCTCGGCACGTGGGCGCGGCCGTACCTCGCACGGCTGGTCGAGGAGACCGGCGAGACCGCGAACATGGCGCTGCTGGACGGCGACGAGATCGTCTACGTGGCCCAGGTGCCGTCGAAGCACTCGATGCGGATGTTCACGGAAGTGGGCCGACGGGTGCTGCCGCACTCGACCGGCGTGGGCAAGGCGCTGCTCGCCGGGGTGCCGGATGACGAGGTGCGGGCGCTGCTGTCCCGTACGGGAATGCCTGCGGCCACCGAGAAGACCATCACCACGCCCGAGGGGTTTCTGGCCGCGCTGGAGGACGTACGGCGGCTGGGGTACGCCGTGGACGACAACGAGCAGGAGATAGGGGTTCGGTGCCTGGCGGTGTCCGTGCCGGAGTCTCCGACGGCTGCGGCGATCTCCATCTCCGGGCCTGCCGGGCGGGTGACGGAGGCGGCTACCGACAAGATCGTGCCGGTGTTGCAGCAGATCGCCCTTGAGTTGTCCCAGGCTTTGGCGAGTTCGGGCGCCTGAGAGATCGAGGGGACCCGATCGTTTGCGGGTGCGGTTCCCCGCGCCCCTGGGCAGGTCCGCCCGCCCCTGCCTTCAAGCTCTCGGCCTGTCAAGCTCTCGGCGACTCCCCGAAAAGATCCACCGCCTGCCGCACCTCCCCCAGCCCCCTCGCCAAGGCACTCACCGAGCCGATCGCGCCCGCGATCAGTAACAGGGAGCTGCGCAGGCGCGGGATCTCGGGCGCACCGCCGGACGCCATCGCGGCCAGCGCCGCCAGCTCGTCCTCGGCTATGGCGCGGTCGGGGAACTCGGAGGGCAGCGCGGCGAGTTCGCGGCGCAGCCGAGACACCGCGGTCCTCAGCTCCGCCACTCGCGGGTCCTCGTCGATGCCGGTCACTGACCTCTGCCCCAAGCTCCGCAACACAGCCCTCCCCCTCACACGCCGTCATGCGCGGGCCAGTAAACGCCACCGGGTCCGGGAGCGCCACAGCGCGGACCGAAATTCAGCCCAAGGAAACCGGCCGCCGCATCCGTCGTCAGGTATGCAGGACGCATGACGGACAACCATCACGGTGAGGTCGCCGGGCTGCTGCTCGCCGCCGGCGGGGGCAGCCGGCTCGGTGGGCGGCCCAAGGCGCTGCTGGAGCACCGGGGGCGCCCCCTGGTCGAGCACGCGGTCGGAGTGCTGCGCGCGGCCGGGTGCCGCCGGATCCACGTCGTCCTCGGGGCGCGGGCGGACGACGTCCGCCGGCGTGCCGGTCTCAGCGGCTGTGTGGTCGTGGACAACCCCGGCTGGGCCGAGGGCATGGGCTCCTCGCTGCGCGCCGGACTGGCCTCGCTGGCCGGTACGGGGGTGCGCGCGGCCCTGGTGAGCCTCGTCGACCAGCCGGGCATCGGGCCGGCGGCCGTGGCGCGCGTGCTCGGCGCCTACGAGGACGAGAAGTCACTGGTGTCGGCCGCCTACGACGGCACGCGCGGGCATCCGGTGCTCTTCGGCGCGGCCCACTGGGCGGAGATCGCGGCGACCGCCACGGGGGATCGTGGCGCCCGCGCGTACCTGAAGGACCACGCGGCCGAGATCCGGCTCGTGGAGTGCGCGGACGTGGCCGAGCCGTACGACATCGACACCGAGGCCGACCTGCGCCACCTTGAGTGAGGAGGGTGGCACTGGGCGCCACCTTGCCTCGACCCAGAGAATCTCGACATCAACAAACCATTGAAGTTCCACGATGAGAAAACTAGTATCCACTGTTCAGAAGCGCCTGACCGCACAGTTGGCGCTGTTCGCCCTATTCGTGCCGCTTGGCACTTGGTGCCACCGCTGAAGGAAGTGACAGCTCATGTCCGCACCAGCGCCGTCCCCGCTGGCCATCGTCGACGCCGAGCCTCTGCCCCGGCAGGAAGAGGTCCTCACGGACGCGGCGCTCGCCTTCGTGGCGGAGCTGCACCGGCGGTTCACCCCGCGCCGTGACGAACTCCTCGCCCGCCGGGCCGAGCGCCGCGCCGAGATCGCCCGCACCTCCACGCTCGACTTCCTCCCCGAGACGGCCGCGATCCGCGCGGACGACTCCTGGAGGGTCGCCCCGGCCCCGGCCGCGCTGAACGACCGGCGCGTCGAGATCACCGGCCCCACCGACCGCAAGATGACCATCAACGCGCTCAACTCGGGCGCGAAGGTCTGGCTCGCCGACTTCGAGGACGCCTCCGCGCCCACCTGGGAGAACGTGATCCTCGGTCAGGTCAACCTGATCGACGCCTACACCCGGAACATCGACTTCACCGACCCGGCATCCGGCAAGTCCTACGCCCTGCGCCCGAACGAGGAGCTGGCGACGGTCGTCATGCGCCCGCGCGGCTGGCACCTGAACGAGCGGCACCTGGTCGACGCCGACGGCCGCGCCGTCCCGGGTGCCTTCGTCGACTTCGGCCTGTACTTCTTCCACAACGCCCAGCGGCTGCTGGACCTCGGCAAGGGCCCGTACTTCTACCTGCCGAAGACCGAGTCGCACCTCGAGGCCCGGCTGTGGAACGACGTGTTCGTCTTCGCCCAGGACTACGTCGGCATCCCGCAGGGCACCGTCCGGGCGACCGTCCTGATCGAGACGATCACGGCCGCGTACGAGATGGAGGAGATCCTCTACGAACTCCGCGACCACGCCGCCGGGTTGAACGCCGGCCGCTGGGACTACCTGTTCTCCATCGTCAAGAACTTCCGTGACGGCGGCCCCAGGTTCGTCCTCCCGGACCGCAACGCGGTCACGATGACGGCCCCGTTCATGCGGGCGTACACCGAACTCCTCGTGCGCACCTGCCACAAGCGCGGCGCGCACGCCATCGGCGGCATGGCCGCGTTCATCCCGTCCCGTCGCGACGCCGAGGTCAACAAGGTGGCCTTCGAGAAGGTCCGCGCCGACAAGGACCGCGAGGCGGGCGACGGTTTCGACGGCTCCTGGGTCGCCCACCCGGACCTCGTCCCGATCGCCATGGAGTCCTTCGACAAGGTCCTCGGCGACCGGCCGAACCAGAAGGACCGGCTGCGCGAGGACGTCCACGTCGAGGCGGCCGACCTGATCGCCATCGACTCGCTGGACGCCAAGCCGACGTACGCCGGTCTGGTCAACGCCGTCCAGGTGGGCATCCGTTACATCGAGGCCTGGCTGCGCGGGCTCGGCGCGGTCGCCATCTTCAACCTGATGGAGGACGCGGCCACCGCCGAGATCTCCCGCTCCCAGATCTGGCAGTGGATCAACGCGGGCGTCGAGTTCGAGAACGGCGACCGGGCCACGCCCGAGCTGGCCCGCAAGGTCGCCGCCGAGGAACTGTCCAACATCCGCCAGGAGATCGGCGAGCAGGCCTTCGCCGACGGCCACTGGCAGGAGGCCCATGACCTGCTGCTGAAGGTGTCCCTGGACGAGGACTACGCCGACTTCCTCACCCTGCCGGCGTACGAGCAGCTCAAGGGCTGACGCCTACCCGGTCCGGTCCGAGTGGCCCAGGGACTTTCCCGGGGCCACTCGGTCGCGTACGAGGCGCTTGACCGCGGTGGGCTCCGGGAAGCCCTGCTCCTTGCGGTCCCACACCACCTCGCCGTCGACGCGGACCACGAAGACGCCGCCGGTGCCGGGCTTGAGCGCCAGCTCGGTCAGCTCCGCCTCGAAGGTGGTGAGCAGTTCCTGTGCCAGCCAGGCAGCACGGGGCAGCCAGCGGCACTGTGTGCAGTACTCGATCTGTACGTGGTGGCTCATCCGATGTGCCTCATCCCAGGTGCGCCGACCAGTCCTGTTCCGCCCCCGGCTTGCCGTGCAGGTCGGGAACGTGCTTGAGCCAGGCCGGGCGGCCCGCCTGTGTCCTCGCCGCGCGGGCGGCCTCCTCGGCCGCGAGCTGCTCGCGGCCCGGGAAGTCGGTGGGCAGCCACTCGTGCGACAGGCGCACGCGGGCCAGGAGGTGGTCGACATAGGCGGCGCGGACGTCGTCCGGGCCCGCGAAGCCGGCGTCCTCGGCGAGCCAGGCGTCCGGCACCTCGGCGACGATCCCGCGCAGCAGGTCCTCGGTCACCTTTGGGGCGAGTTCGGCATCGGCGGCATGGACGTCCGGGCCGTAGTGCCCCAGGGCGTGATGGCGGAAGTCGTACTTCTTGCCCGGGGCCGTGGTGTCCCAGCGGTGGTGGAAGACCAGAGCGGCACCGTGGTCGATGAGCCACAGGCGGGGCGGTACCGTGCCGAGCGTCGGCCAGACCATGAGGTTGGAGCTGTGGACCGTACGGTCCACATTGACGGTCAGCGCGTCCAGCCAGACGATCCGGCCCGCCTCCAGCGGATCCACGGGAAAGGTCCGCGCGATCTCCGGAGTGAAGTCCCGGGCGCCCGGCAGGTAGTCCATGCCGAGGTTCACGCCCGCGCTCGCGCCGTGCAGCTCCCTCACCTCCTGGTGCGGCTCGTCGGCGGCGATCGCGGGGTCGAAGTGCACCAGGACCAGCTCGGGGAAGCGCAGGCCGAGCGCGCGGGCGAGCTCACCGACGATCACCTCGGCGACCAGCGCCTGGTGCCCCTGCGCCGAGCCGGTGAACTTCACGACGTAGGTGCCGTCGTCGTCGGCCTCGACGACCCCGGGCACGGAGCCGCCGGACCGCAGCGGGGTCACGTATCGGGTGGCAGTCACGTCGCGCAGCACATCGATCAGCCTAAGGCAGGTCGGCGCAGTGACATCCCTCACAGGCTCTCCGGCGACTAAGGCCCTCGCTTAGTAGACGCGACTCCGATGACATAGGAGATTTGTCCGGCTTGCCGCGGAGGCGAGCCGCCCATCGGGCGACGAGGCGGCATCCGCCCGGCACCTTCCCGCATTCGCCGCGCAAACCGTCATCCTGACAGGACGTCAGGCGGCTGCAAACGTCGCGGAAGCGAACTCGGCATCTCTTCGCCCGGCTGACAAGAGCCCTGGCGCTCTACTAGGCACGGTAGTGGAGACCGCCCTTTGCGCTCCTTGTGAAGCCCTCCCGAAAATGAGCGCCCGGCGATCACCGAGCGAGGTTGACGAATGGCCAAGCACCGCAAGACGCAGCAGTACCGGCGCATAGTCGTCGCCGCCGTCGCCATCGGAACCGTGGGCGTGCCGTCCGTCGCCCTGGCCTGTTCCGACTGGCCGTACGGCGGCAAGGACCAGGCCGGCGTCGCCGCGACGACCACACCCCGGCAGTCGGTGCACCACGGCCACCGGCAGCACCACCATCACCACCGCAACGGCCACCACCCCACCGCCACGCCGAAGGCCACCGCGTCGCCGACGCAGCGGCCCACCGCTCACCAGCCCACGAGCACCCCTGCTCCCAGCGTTCCCAGCACCCCCAAGCCCACCGCCACGGCGTCCAGCAGCCCGAAGCCCACCGCCACCGCCTCCGGTGCCACCGCGCGCGTCGTGCAGCTGGTGAACGCCGAGCGCGCCAAGGTGGGTTGCCACCCCCTGACCGTCAACGCCGAGCTGACCAAGGCGGCGCAGGCCCACAGCGCGGACATGGCGGCCCACCAGAACATGTCGCACACCGGCTCCGACGGGTCCTCCCCGGGCGACCGCATCACGGCGGCCGGGTACGCCTGGAGCGCCTACGGCGAGAACGTCGCCTACGGGTACGCCACCCCGGAGCAGGTCATGAACGGCTGGATGAACAGCCCCGGACACCGGGCCAACATCCTCAACTGCTCGTACCAGGAGATCGGCGTCGGTCTCGCCCAGCCGGGCAGCTACTGGACCCAGGACTTCGGCACGGCCCGCTGAGCACGGGTCAGCCGGCCGCCAGCGGGTTCGGCAGCGGCAGGTAGCGGGCGTCCGCGCCGTCCGCTCCGGTCCAGCGCAGCAACAGGTTGGTCTTGCCGGGCAGCGTGGGCGAGGCGAGCAGGGCGGGGATCTCGGGCAGGTCGTGCCGGGCCAGTTCGCGGCGGGCGGCGGGCCAGGGGTCGAGTCCGCGATGGTGCTCGGCGAGCGCGGCGGCGATCTCCGTGAGGTGGTTGACGACCAGGCAGTACACCAGCCGCTCCCAGCCCGCCGCGCGGGTCACGTCCGGCAGCAGCTTGGCACCCTCGGCGTCGCGGAACAGCGCCTGGACGGGTGTGCCGGCCGTGTCCACGGCGACGAGGGTGTTCTGCAGATGGGCCTCCAGGACCACCCCGTGGTCGTCGAACGCGGTGAGGGCGGGCGGCACGACCTGGCGCAGATAGGCCTCCCACCAGGCAGCCGGGTCGGCCGCGGTGGCCAGCGGGCTGCCGTCGAAGCCCTCGGCGAGGCCGGCGGCGAGCAGCGGCGTGGCGCCCGGCAGCAGATGCCCGCGCAGGCCGTCGCGGACGAGGACGGCGAGCTCCTCGAAGGCGAAGGCGGCCGTGCGGTAGCCGCGGTCGCTCAGCCAGGCCGCGGGCGGGCCCAGCGCCGCGAAGGCGTGCCGGGCGGCCGCGTCGGTACGACGCAGTCTGCGCAGGTCGTGGCGCCAGAGGCGGCGGATGTCGTTGGTGATGCGGACATCCAGGCTGAACTTCAGGAACAGGTCGCGCCGGGGCTCGTACACCGTGCGGACCGCCGCCGTGGGGCACACGTCGAATGCGGTCGTGCCGAGGCGGAGCAGTCGGCCGTCGGCGAAGGCCGGGGCGAGGTCGCGGCCGACCAGGTCCAGCTGCCAGGGGTGGGCCGGCAGCAGCCGGTAGCCGGGCGGGGCGGAGCCGAGCGCGTCCAGGGCGCGCGTGTCGCCCTCCTCGGCCACCTGGTCCTCGCGGACGCCGAGCAACACCAGCGGGAAGCGCGCGTGCGCCTCGGGGGCGTACGGCAGCCAGGAGGCGACCGGGCCGCCGCCGCGCGCCTTGGGCGCCGGGTGGTACGGGTGGCCGCCGATCAGGGACTGCTCGGAGCGCAGATACGGGTCGGCGGGCGGTGCCGCCCCGGCGCGGGCGGCGAGCAGGGCCGCGACGGCGTCCCGGCTGTCGACCATCTCGGCGGGCAGGTCGCCGCCCGGCAGCCCGGTGTGCCGGCGCAGCTCCTCGGCGACCAGTTTGACCAGCTCGGAGTGGCCGACGCGGTGCCAGGTCCCGGCCGCGCACACCTCGGGATCGGCGGGGCGCCGGCCGGTCCGCACGCGCAGCAGCCGCCCGCTCGGCAGCCGGTGGACCCGCAGGTCACCGTGGTGCCCGAGCGGCTCGGCCACCTCGCGCAGCAGGCAGTTCAGCAGGGGCGCGGCCGCGTAGGCGTCGGCGCGGCCGGCGACGGTTCCGGTGGAGGGTGCTCCGAAGGAGGGTGAGGAGTCCACGCGATCCATTCGTTTCGTCCGGGGTGGTCGCGATCAGTATCTCTGTCGTCGCCGACAATCGTCCTCCGTGCGCCGTGTACCCGAGGAGCCCGCCGTGCACCGTCCCCCCGCCGAGGCCCAGGTCGCCGAGGAACTGGCCGCCGTCCGGCCCGGGCTGCTGCCCCGGTACACGGCGGAGCTGCCGGGTGCCCGCGCCGCCGTGCTGACCCGGCTGTGGCGGGCGCTGGCCCATGAGCCGCTGCCGTGGATCACCGGGCGGGTGCACGGCGCGCACAGCCTCGCGCTGCGGCTCGCCGACGGCCGGACGCTGTACGGGCCGCACGCGGACCCGTATGCCACGAGCGGGTACGTCACCGGCGTCCGCCTGGGCAGGGAGCGCCACGTGGATCCGGCCGGGCTGATGACCGCACTCAGGGTGCCGCACGGCACCGCGTTCGCGACCGAACTGGGCGGCGGCGTCGCCTCGTTGGCGCTGTCGCGGGCCGACGCGGATCACCCGAAGGAGTGGTTGGCGGAGGTCTCCCCGGCCGACGGCCGGCGCAGGGACTGGGAATGGGAGCAGCGGGTGACCGACGGGCATCCGTTCCACCCGTGCTGCCGTTCCCGGCCCGGTTTCTCGGTGGCGGACCAGCTGGCGTACGGCCCCGAGCACCGGCCCGTGGTGGAGCTGCGGACGGTGCCGGTGCCGGCGGACGGGTGCCTGGTGAGCGGTGACTGGCCGGAGGAACTGCGGGACGGCGAACGGCTGTTGCTGCCGGTCCACCCGTGGCAGGCGGACCACGTCCTGAAGCGGCCGTGCGCCCCCTGGCGCCCGGCCCGGCCGCTGCTCTCCCTGCGCACCCTCGCGCTGCCGGACGGGCCGCACGTGAAGACCGCGCTCAGCACCCGGCTGACGTCGTCGGTGCGGGACATCTCCCCGTACTCGGTCGGGGCCGCCGCTCCCCTGTCCGCCCTGGGCGAGGAGCTGGCGGCGCGCACCGAGGGCCTGCTGCACGTCACCCGCACCCTCGGCGCGGTCTCGGCCCACTCCCCCGACCTGGCCGCGCTGCTGCGGGAGTCGCCCGAGGTGTACGCCGGTCCGGGCGAGCGCGTCGTACCGGTGGCCGCGCTCGCCACGACCGGCCTGCCCGACTCCCCCGCCTGGCTGGCCGCGTTCACCCGGCTGGCGCTGACCGTGGGACTGCGCCTGCTCGGCCTCGGCGTGGCCCTGGAGGCCCACGGCCAGAACCTGCTGGTGATCCTGTCGGCCGACGGCGCCCCGCTGCGGCTGGTCTACCGCGACCTGGCCGACATCCGGATCAGCCCGGCCCGGCTGACCCGGCACGGCATCACCCCGCCACCGCTCACCGGCCGTCTGGTCACCGACGACGAAACGGCCCTGCGCCGCAAGCTGTTCGGCTCCCTGGTGGGGGGCGCCCTGGCCGGTACGGCGGGTTCGGGCCCGGCCCTCGGAGCGGCGCTGGCGGCCGCCGTACCGGACCTGCCGGACTCCTCCGACCTGCGCGCCCTGCGCGAAGGACCGCTGCCGGCGAAGGCGTTGACCCTGATGCGGCTGTCCCCGCAGACCCCCGGCGACCAGTGGACGTCCCTGCCGAACCCCCTCGTTTTGGAGGCCGCGCCCTCTGATCAATAAGATCCGGCGATGATCACAAGACAACGGCTGGCGGCGGGCGTCTGTGCTCTGCTCGCCGCCCTGGCGGCCGGGATCGCGTTCCCCGGCGGGGCCGTCGCCGACGAGACGGAACAGGCCGCTCCCAAGGTCGAACTCGTGCTGGACGTCAGCGGTTCGATGCGGACGCAGGACATCGACGGCGGCTCCCGGATGGCCGCGGCGAAGCAGGCGTTCGACGAGGTGCTGGACGCCACCCCGCAGGAGGTCCGGCTGGGCATCCGCACGCTGGGCGCCAACTACCGCGGCAACGACCGCAAGGAGGGCTGCAAGGACACCGCGCAGCTCTACCCGGTCGGCCCGCTGAACCGGACCGACGCCAAGACGGCGGTGGCCACGCTGCAGCCCACCGGCTGGACGCCGATCGGGCCCGCCCTGCTGAAGGCGGCGGACGACCTGAACGGCGGCACCGGAACGCGCCGCATCGTCCTGATCACCGACGGCGAGGACACCTGCCAGCCGCTCGACCCGTGCGAGGTGGCCCGCGAGATAGCGGCCAAGGGCGTCGGTCTGACCATCGACACCCTCGGCCTGGTGCCGGACGCCAGGACCCGCGACCAGCTCAGCTGCATCGCGGACGCCACCGGCGGCACCTACACCGACGTCCGGCACAAGCAGGAACTGTCCGGCCGCGTCGGGCAGTTGGTGGACCGGGCGGCCGATCCGGTGGTGACGCCGGTGGCCACGCAGGGCGCCGCGCAGTGCGAGAAGGCGCCGACACTGAAGTCGGGGCTGTACACGGACCGTGCGGAGTTCGGGCAGCAGCGCTGGTACCGGGTCGACGTCGATCCCGGCAAGGAGCTGCGCGCCTCGGTGAGCGTGGCCGACGACCGCGCCGTGAACCCCGACTACGGGGTGCTGCTGCGGGCGGTGACCGTGCACGGACGGGAGATCGTGCGCGGCGAGGCCGCGGGTACCGGCCGTACGGATGTGATCTCCACGGGGCTGCGCTACCCGAGGCCGAAGAGCGACGACGACAACGCACCCGCGGAGACGGTGTGCCTCCAGGTCACCGACTCCTTCTCGCCCGCGGCGGGCGTGAAGACCTCGCCGGGTCTGCCGCTGGAGCTGACCGTCGATGTCGTGGACGGGCCGTCGGGCCATCACGACGTGGCCTCCTTCGGCCTCGGCCGCGGCTGGTGGCTGCTGGGCGTGCTGGTGCTGACCGGCTTCCTGGCGGGTCTGCTGTGGGGCTGGCTGTCGCGCTGGCGGGTCGCCGTCTGGAGGACGAACTGATGCGAGTCACACGCGTGTTGAGCACCGCGCTGCTGGCGCTGGGCCTGGCCGCCGGGCCGGCCGCCGCCGACACCCCGAGCCCTTCGCCGAGCGCGTCGGCCGACGGCTCGGCGCCCACGAAGGCGGGCACCTCCTTCCGTACGGCGACGGAGCTGGCGCAGGGGCAGCAGGCCACCGCGTCCGGCTCCACCGGTGACTACATGTACTGGTCGTTCCCGGCGGACATCGGCCAGCGGCCCACCGTCACGGCGAAGGTGAAGCTGCCGCAGACACACGGCACGCAGAGCTGGCAGCTCGACGTGTACGACGGGCTGCGGCGCCGGCAGGCCTGCCAGTACGGCGCCGACCCCCGTACCGCCGCGCCGGACGCCTCCTCGGTCGAGCTCGCCTGTGTGCTGCGCACGGTGCGCGGCTGGGCCGAGCCATCGGCGAACGACCCGCTGCCGGGCACGTACTACATCCGGCTGACCGTCGTGGACCTCAGCGCCACCGACCTCGGTCAGCCCGTGAGCGCCGACGTACGCGTCGACTCCGAGGACATCGGCGGTTCGGCCGCGGCGGACGGCTCGCTGGGCAAGCCGCTGGTGCCCGGTATCGCCGTCAAGTCCGGGCAGAAGACGGACGGTTCGAAGCCTGCGGTGCTCTCCAGCTTCGGTTCGCACGACGGCTGGTCCTCCGGGTGGTGGTCCGACCGGTGGGTGTGGACCGGGATCGGGGCCGTGCTCGCGGCTCTCGCCGGAATCGGGGGGTATGCGCTGACGCGGGGGTCGGGACGGCCGTCGCGGGTGCCGCCGAACGTCTGATCCGACGTGTTCGAAGGCCCGCCCGCCGGCGGGCCTTCACCGTGCGCTGCTACGCCTCCCGCAGCGCCTTCGCCAGTGTGCCGTCCCCCGTCACCGTCACCCGGCCCGCCCGTACCGCGTCGGTCAGGCTCAGCTCGCCCCGGGCGACCGCCTCGCAGGTCGCCGCGTCGATCGTCAGCCGCGCGTCGGGCTCGCCGGGTGCGGGCCCGTCCCCGTACACCGGGCCCGCCTGCGCGCCGACCCGCAGGTGGAAGTCCCCTTCCTCCAGCCGGACTTCGACCAGGCCCTCCCCCGGCAGTGCGCGCAGCAGCGGCAGGGCGAACCAGTGGGCGCGTACCGCGTCCGTCGGCCGGCGCCGGCCCAGCTCGGCCTCGCCCCACCGCCCCAGCGCCTGGAGCACCGGCAGCAACTCCCGCCCGCGTTCAGTGAGTTCGTACACGTAGGCCGCGCCGGGCGGGGGCAGCCTGCGCCGGGTGGTGAGGCCGTCGCGCTCCATGTCCTTCAGCCGGGAGGCGAGAACGTCCGTGCTCACCCCGGGCAGGTCCGCGTGCAGGTCCGTGTAGCGGCGGGGGCCGGCCAGCAGCTCCCGGACGATCAGCAGGGTCCAGCGGTCGCCGACGAGATCGAGGGCGCGGGCTGCGGAGCAGTACTGGTCGTAGCTTCGGCGAGGTGACATGCGACGCAGTCTAGACAAGATGTTGGACTTTCCAAGCGTCCACTTGGTAAAACCAAGCAACACCAGTTTCCGGAGGGGCGGCATGGAATTCCGGCAGTCGAACAAGCTCAGCGAGGTCTGTTACGAGATCCGCGGCCCGGTGATCGAGCACGCCAACGCGCTGGAGGAGGCGGGGCACAGCGTGCTGCGCCTGAACACCGGCAACCCCGCGGCCTTCGGCTTCGAGGCGCCGGAGGAGATCCTCCAGGACATGATCCGGATGCTGCCGCAGGCACACGGCTACACCGACTCCCGCGGCATCCTCTCCGCCCGCCGGGCCGTCGCCCAGCGCTACCAGAACCTGGGCCTCGACGTCGGCTTGGACGACGTCTTCCTGGGCAACGGCGTCTCGGAGCTGGTCTCCATGGCCGTACAGGCGCTGGTCGAGGACGGCGACGAGATCCTCATCCCCGCACCGGACTTCCCGCTCTGGACCGCCGTGACCACCCTCGCCGGCGGCAAGGCGGTCCACTACCTGTGCGACGAACAGGCCGACTGGAACCCGGACCTGGCCGACATGGCGTCGAAGATCACGGACCGCACGAAGGCCGTGGTCATCATCAACCCCAACAACCCCACGGGCGCGGTGTATCCGAAGGAGGTCGTCGAGGGCATCCTGGACCTGGCCCGCCGCCACGGGCTGATGGTGTTCGCCGACGAGATCTACGACCAGATCCTGTACGACGACGCCGTCCACCACTCTGCCGCCGCCCTCGCCCCCGACCTGGTCGTCCTCACCTTCTGCGGCCTGTCGAAGACGTACCGGGTGGCGGGCTTCCGCTCCGGCTGGCTGGTCGTGACCGGCCCCAGACAGCACGCGAAGGACTACCTGGAGGGCCTGACCATGCTGGCCTCCATGCGCCTGTGCGCCAACGCGCCCGCCCAGTACGCCATCCAGGCCGCGCTCGGCGGCCGCCAGTCCATCCGCGAACTCACCCTGCCCGGCGGCCGGTTGTACGAGCAGCGCAACGTGGCCTGGGAGAAGCTCAACGAGATCCCCGGCGTGTCCTGCGTCAAGCCCAAGGGCGCCCTGTACGCGTTCCCGCGCATCGACCCCAAGGTGCACAGGATCCACGACGACGAGCGGTTCGTCCTCGACCTGCTGCTGCGCGAGAAGATCCAGGTCGTCCAGGGCACCGGCTTCAACTGGCCCTCCCCCGACCACTTCCGCATCCTCACCCTGCCGCACGCGGAGGACCTGGAGGCGGCGATCGGCCGGATCGGGCGGTTCCTTGGCGGGTACCGGCAGTAGCCCGTTTCGCACATTCGCGCGCTTGTGCGAAGATCACCCACATGACCGGGGGGTCTCCGCCCAGGCGGGTACCGCGCTAGGTCCTGTCGTCAAATTCCCGTCGTCCGCCCGGAGGGCGGGCCCCGCGGCGCCAGGTGCGTGCTCTCGGCGTGCCGGGTCCTGGCCCTCGTACTGGATGTACTTGGGCCCGGGCCCGGTGCGGCGAGTGGCGGCACCTCCCACGCCCTTAAGGCAGTGGGGGAGCGTGCATGGCGTCGCGGGGCAGGCGGGAATTGGACGACAGGGCCTAGCGGTGCGCGCCCGACCAGCGCCGCGCCGCAGCTCCCCCTGGTCCGGTTCCAGCAGATCAGGGGGGAGCACCGTTGTTCTCGTACAGAAAGCCGTCCTCGTCATCACGCATACGCCGGGTGACCGTCGCCGCGGTGTGCGGCGCCGCCCTCGGCGGGGGGATTCCGGCCGCGCAGGCCCAGGCCGCCGGGTCGCCGGCGCCCTCCGCCGGGCAGGAGGCCCGGCAGGCCGCGCGGTTCTGGACCGCGCAGCGCATGGCGGACGCCAAGCCGCTGGACGGGGCCCGCACGGCACCCGGCGCAACCGGCCCGGGGGTCGCGGCGACGGGACGGCCCCAGGGCACCCTGTTCAAGGGGACGCCGCTGGTCGGGACGTTCTTCGGCTCCGACGGGCCGAGCGGCACCACCTGGCACTGCACCGGCAGCGTCATCGACACCTCCGTACGCAGCGTGGTCCTCACCGCGGCCCACTGCGCGCTGAACATGAAGAGCGACTACGTCTTCGTCCCGCAGTTCGTGCAGGGCGCCGGCCCGGATCAGCAGCCGTACGGCATCTTCCACATCCAGCACGTCTACATCGACCCCCGGTACACGCCCGACAAGGGCTCGTCGACCACCAAGGGGTCCTCGTCCGACCTGGACACCGCGTTCGCCCGGGTCTCGGCCAACCAGAAGGGCCAGAGCCTTCAGGACGCGGTGGGCGGCGGACTGACCTTCACCCGCCCCAGCGGCTACACGCAGAAGAGCGTCACCGTCGTCGGTTACCCCTCCTACCAGCACAACAACGCGGGCCAGGCCGTCAAGTGCACCGTGCCGACGAACCAGCTCCCCGGCTACCGGCAGATGTCCATGACCTGCGGCGGCTACTACGGCGGCACGTCCGGCAGCCCCTGGATCACCGACTACCAGGACGGGGCCCGCACCGGCCATGTCATAGGCAACCTCGGCGGTTACAACGGCGGCGGCAACGACGCGAACGTCGACTACGTCAGCTACGCCCCGGCGTTCGGCGACGACGCCGCGAACCTCCTCGCGAACGCGGTGGCCGGCCAGGACCCGCCCTCCGGTCTGCCGCCGTACACGGGACTGCAGTTGCCCGGTGGCGCGTCCCGCTGGAAGGGCGCCACGCTGATGACCTCCGCCGACTACACCGGCGACCACCTCGGTGATCTGCTCGTCCTCTGGTCCGACGGCGGGGTCACCCTGTACCCCGGGGACGGCAGGGGCGGGTTCGGCGCCGAGCAGCGGCTGCTGAAGGCCAACGCCACCTGGACCCACGCCCGGAGCATCGCCGGCGGGACCTTCGGCGGCACCCGTCCGGGCCTGCTGGTGCGCTGGTCCGACGGCGAGGTCACCCTGTACCCGGACCTCGGCACCTCCGGGGTGGGCCGCGAGGTGCAGATGGCCAAGCCCAACTCCGACTGGAAGAACGCCGTACAGCTCACCGCCGGGCAGTTCCACGGCGCCCAGGGCGCGACCGATCTGCTGGTGCGCCGGTCCGACGGCAGCCTGGTCCTGTACACGGGGATCCGCGCCGGCTCCTTCGGCACCGGCAAGCAGATCCTCGCGGCCAACGGCACCTGGACCAAGGCCGCGCTGCTCAGCGGCGGCGCCTTCAAGGGCACGAGCGGCTCGGACCTGCTCGTACGCTGGTCCGACGGCTCGCTCGACAGCTGGTCCGGCATCTCGGCCGCCGGGCTCGGCACCCGGTCCCGGCTGGTCGGCCCCAACGGCACCTGGCCGCACGCCCAGGTCATGACCTCCGGTGACTTCACCGCCGACCACACCGGCAACGACCTCGTCGTGCGCTGGTCCGACGGCGAGACCTCGCTGTACGCCGAGACGGGCGCCCAGTCCCTCGGCACCGAGAACACGCTGGTCCCGCCGGGAACCTGAGCGGCGGTACGGATCGGGGAATGCCGTGCGGCGGCCGCCTGTTGACGCACTCCGTTGGTCAACACCGGACAGGGGGAACGACGCATGCCGATCGAGGTGCACGGAACGGTCGCGGAGGGGTTCGAGGGCGTTCGCGAGGAGTTCGCGGCGGTGCTCGCCGAGGAGCGGGACGATCCGGGCGCACAGCTCGTGGTCCACCGGCACGGACGGCGCGTGGTGGACCTCTGGGGCGGGCACGGCATCGACGGGGACTCGCTGACGACCCTGTACTCCATCGCCAAGGGAGCCGCGCACCTCGTCGTCGCCCTGCTGGTGCAGGACGGGGTGCTCGACCTGGAGCGTGAAGTCGCCTCCTACTGGCCCGAGTTCGGCGCCCACGGCAAGGACCGGCTGACCCTGGGCGAGCTGCTGGAGCACCGGGCCGGGCTCGTAAATGACCCCGAACAGGCCTTCACCGTCGAGGAGTTGGCCGACGACCGGATCACCGCGGCCCGGCTGGCGCGGCGTCGTCCGCTGTGGGAGCCGGGCACCGCCTGGGGCTACCACGCCTTCGTCATCGGCGCCCTCACCGGCGAGGTGGTGCGCCGGGCGACCGGCCGGTCCGTCCAGGAGCTGTACGAGGAGCGGATCCGGGCGCCGTACGGGCTCGACTACTACCTGGGGCTGCCCGCTGAGGCGGAGCCGCGCTGGGTGGACGTGCAGCCGCTGGTACCGACCCCGGAGGAGGCCGTACTGCTCAAGGAGCGAGCGGCGGCCCCGGACAGCATCCGGGGCATCGCCTTCGGCGCGCACGGGCCGGAGCCGGTCGACCTCGTGGCCTTCGGCAATCACCCCCGGGTGAAGGCGCTCGGGCCGACGTCCTCGGGCGGCGTGGGCAACGCGCGCGGGGTCGCCGGGATGTACGCGGCCGCCATCAGCACCGTCGACGGCAGGCCGCCGCTGCTCACGCCCGCGACCGCGGCCCTGTTCGGCGAGCTGCGCACCCCGGGCGGGCCGGACCTGGTCACCGGCAGCGAGAACCACTTCGCGCGCGGCTTCGAGCACACCCCCGCGCTCTACCCGTTCCTCGACGCCGGCACCTTCGGACACAGCGGCGCGACCGGCTCGCTGGGCTTCGCCGACCCGGCGAACGGCATCGCCTACGCCTACACCCGGCGCCGGTTCTCCTTCCCCTCCGGGGTGGGCGCCTCCCCGGAGAACGGCCGTCTGGCCGAGTCCGTCCTGCGGGCGGCCGCCTCCCTGTGACACCGTGCTGACAGGCGAGCGGGAAGGGCGCTGACGTGGGTGACCTCTTTCTCGTCCGGCACGGTGAGACCGAGTGGTCGCGGTCCGGACGGCACACCGGCTGGACCGACGTCCCCCTCACCGAGCACGGGCGGGAGGAGGCGCGCCGGCTGGGTCCGCTGATCCGCTCGCACCGGATCGCGGCCGCGTTCGTCAGCCCCCTGCACCGAGCGCGGGAGACCGCCGAGCTCATCGGCATCCCGGACGCCCGGGTCGACACCGACCTGCGCGAGTGGGACTACGGCGGGTACGAGGGCGTGACCACCGTGGAGATCCAGCGGAGCCGGCCGGGCTGGTTCCTGTTCACGGACGGGGTCGCGCCGGGGCCGCCGGAGCATCCGGGCGAGACCCCGGAGCAGGTCGGCAAGCGCGCCGACCGGATGCTCGCCAAGGCCGACGCCGCCCTCGCCGGCACCGGGGGCGACGTCGTGCTGATCGCCCACGGCCACTTCCTCCGCGTCCTCACCGCCCGCCGGCTGGGCCTCCCGCCCCAGCAGGGAGCCCTGTTCCAGCTGGCCACGGGCACCCTGTGCCGCCTCGGCACGGAGCACGAGCGGCCGGTGGTGGCGGGGTGGAACATCCGGCCGGGGCAGTAGCGGGCCGCCCTGGCCGCCGGGGACCGATGTCAGACCCGCGCCGTACTCTGCGAGAAGGACGGAAGGAGTACGGCTGTGACCCGAGCGCTGAGTGCCGCGCAGCGGCGGGTGGTCGAGGGCGCCGACCCGGTCACCGGGCGGTTGCGAGGTACGGAGGCACAGCTCGCGGCGCTGGTGAAGCGAGGCCTGGCCTTTCGGCATCCCCGGCCGCCGCACGATCACTTCCTGACGCCGGAGGGGCACCGGATACGGGAGGCGGTGCCCGAGGCGGCGCCGGAGCCGGTGCCCGACGCAGGGGTGTTCGCGGCGCGGGTCGGCGGCGAGGAGGAGGAGCCGGCCAAGGACGGGCCGGCGCGGGCGCGCGAGGTGCACAGTGCCTGGCAGGGGCTGCTGGAGCTGCGCCGGATGACCCATGCCGACGGCGCCGTGGACCGGCCGTGCGACTGGGAGCGGGCGCATCTGGTGCGGGCCGCGGCGCTCGCCCTGGAGGCGGCCGGGCACCGTCCGGCGAGCGGGGGCGGGGACGGTTACCGGGTGCGGGCGACGCCGCAGCCGGAGGCCGTGGCGGTGTACGCGCCGGACGCCCCGGCCCTGGCGGCCTGCGCAGCCACGCTGGAGCGCGCGGGCTGGCAGGCGGGTGAGTACACCGAGCCGCGCACGAGGGTGCGCTATCTGCTGGCGTCGCCGCGCCGGGTGTGAGCGCGTGCAAGGATCAGTGGGCCAGTGTGTCGTACACGAGAAGGGGAACCCGTGAGCGAGCCGTTTTCCGTGCGCGTGACCGTCCGCGGCTACGAGACCGACACCCAGGGACACCTGAACCAGTCCGTGTACCTCAACTACGCGGAGCACGCCCGCTGGTCGCTGCTCCAGGCGGCCGGCATCAGCCAGGCCCGGCTGGTGGGCCAGGGTGTCGGGCCGGTGGCGCTGGAGACGACGATCCGTTTCCGGCGCGAACTGCTCGCCGGCGACGAGGTCGATGTGACGTGCGAGTTCGAGTGGGGCGGCGGCAGGACCTTCCGGATCGTGCAGGAGATACGCAAGACCGACGGCACGCTGGCGGCCGAGGTCAGCGGGGTGGGCGGCCTGCTGGATCTCAAGGAGCGCAAGCTGGTCGCCGACCCGCGGGAGGTGTTCAAGGAGCTGACGACGGACCTCGCCCTGTTCGGTCTGTAGGTCCGCGGGCCTACGCGTCGAGCAGCTCCGGCCGGTGCTCGGCGTCGTAGGCCGCCCGCGCCCCGGCGATGTACTCCCGGTTGTGCTCGGCCCATTCGGTCAGCCGGAGCAGGGTGTCGTTCAACTCATGGGCGACGGGAGTGAGATGCTGGGCCTGTCCCCGCGCACGGTCGCCCGGTACGGCGGCTACCGGGTGCTGCCGGCCGGCCTGGTGCTGATCGCCGCCGGCATGGCGTTGCCGAGCCGTGTTCCGGTGCACGCCTCCTACGCCGCCGATGTACTGCCGCCGCTGCTGCTCTCGGCCGGGTTCGCGGCGGCGATGCCCGCGCTGACCGGGCTCGCGATGTCCGGGGCGCGCGAGGAGGACGCGGGCCTGGCGTCGGGGCTGTTCAACACCACGCAGGTGGTGCGCGGTCCACTGGGCCTCGCGGTGCTGAGCACACTGGCGGCGAGCCGCACCGGCGGCCTGCTCGACCGGGGCGCGGAGCTTGCCCCGGCCACGGCGGAGGGCTGCAGGCCGGCGTTCCGGGTGGCGACGGGGATCGCGGTGGCGGCCCTGGTGCCGGCCGGGGCGGTGCTGCGGCCGAGGAGCCGGTGAGGTTCGCGCGTGGCGGCGAGCCCGGCCACACCGGCCGGGTCCGCCGTCAACGCCCGCTTCGATGGCACCGGTTCACCCGTTGCCGAAGGCCTCCGTGTGCTCCTCGGCCCACTCCCGGAACGTCCGGGCCGGCCGGCCCAGCACCTCCGGTACGTCCTCGGTGACCGTGGCGTTGCGGCCGTCGCGAACGTAGGCGAGACCGGTCAGGACACCCTGTGACCGCGCGTCGTCCATGCCCCAGGCGGTGCGGAGGAAGTCGAGGGTCTCGTCCTCCGACAGGTTCCGGACGGTGAGCGGGCGGCCGAGGACCCCGGCGAGGACGGCGACCTGGTCCGGGACACTGATCGCCTCCGGACCGGTCAGGGTGTACGTCCGTCCCGCGTGCCCGGCGTCGAGCAACGCCCGTACCGCCACCTCGGCGATGTCGCGCGGGTCGATGACGCCCGAGGCCCCGTCGCCGGTCATGTTCGGAACGGGCTCGCCCTGGCGGACCGCCTCCGCCCAGCTCAGCGTGTTCGAGGCGAACGACGACGGCCGCAGGACCGTCCACTCGGCACCGCTCTCCCGCAGCGCCCGCTCGCCCGCCCCGTGCCACTCGCCGGAAGGGCCCGTGCCGGGATCGTCGGTGCCGATGGCCGAGAGCTTCACCAGCCGCCGCACACCCGCCGCACGGGCCGACGCCACCAGAGCCGCGTCGTGGGCGGCTCCGGGGCCGGGCGGGGAGACCAGATAGGCGGCCGTCACCCCGGTCATCGCCGCAGCCAGGGAATCAGGGTCGGCGTAGTCCCCGGGGACCGTCTCCACCCCGGCGGGCATCCGGGCCCGCTGCGGGTCGCGGGTCAGCGCGCGCACCTTCTCGCCGCGCGCCGTGAGCTGTCGTACGACTTCACTGCCGGTGGTGCCCGTGGCACCCGTCACCAGAATCATCTGGTCCACGATGGGCCGGGAGCGATGCCGGACTCTTGGAAATTCCGGCACGGTTCACCGGCCCGGAAGCGGTCGAGCGCGCTTACCGTGGAGTGATGCCTAACGCCGTCGCCGAGCAGGACCTGACCACGCCCGAGGTGCTGCGCCCCTGGATCTCCGGGGTGCGCACGCTGTCCGTGTCCCGCACCGAGCCCGCCGAGGAGCCCTTCGTACGACTGCCCGCCGCGGTCACCACGGTGATCCTGCGGGTGGGGGCGGACGGGCGGCGCGATGTGCTGGTCTCCGGGCCGCGGGTGCGGGCGTCGTACCACGAGAGCAAGGCCCACGTCCGCTGCGTCGAACTGCGTCTCGCACCCGGCATGACCCGACCGCTGCTGAACGTATCGGCGACCGAACTGGTCGGCAGAACGGCGCGGCTGGAGGACCTGCCCGGCGACACGCCCCGCCGGCTCGCGGCCGGGCTGCGCCGGCTGGACCCGCGGGAGGCGGTGCCGTACCTCGTCGAGACGCTCCCGGAGCTCCTGTCGGCCGCCGTGGACCCGGCCCGTACGGCGCTGCTGCGTGCGGGCGTCGACGCGCTGTCGGTCCGCCCGGACCGGGCACCGGCACAGGTGCGGGAGGTGGCGCGCGAACTGGCGGTCAGCGAACGCCAGTTGCGCAACCTGTTCGCCGAGGGCGTCGGGGTCTCCCCCAAGCACTACGCCCGCATCGACCGCGTCCGCACGGTCGTCACCCGGGCCGGGCACGCCCCCTGGTCCCAACTGGCCAATGTGACGGGCTACTTCGACCAGTCACACATGACCTCCGACTTCCGCGCCCTGATGGGAGTCCCGCCCCGCTCCTACGTCACCGGCCGCCTGCCCGCCCTGACACCTTGTCAGGGTGTGCCGCGTTTCTGACCGGTTCGTCTCATGGGGTGTCCCGGCGGAGCGGGACCGGTACCTGGTTGAAGCCGTAGTACAGGGCGAGCAGGCCGTGGGCGGCGAGGGTGAGGGGTGCGGAGACGAAGGCGAGGGCCACCGTCAGGGGATAGCCGAGGGAGCCGAGGGCGGTGGGGGTGCCCCCGGCGCGAGCGAAGCCGAGCGCTGGGGGAGGGCCCGGGTGGCGCGGGCCGCCGCCGGGTCCACGCGGGCGTCGAAGAGGTGACCGGTGCGGGTGAGATGCCACCACAGGGCCTGGAAGGTGAGGGCCATCGCGACCATCACCAGGCTGTACACGGCGGCCGCGGCGTGCGAGGCCTCGGCGCCCTCGCGCAGGTACTCCGCGAGCAGCGACGTCGGCCAGGGCACCGCCGCCACGACCATCAGCACCAGCAGGTTCAGGAACATCAGCGTCCGGTCGACCCGGGTGACGTAGCTGAACAGCTGGTGATGGTTGACCCACATGATGCCGATGACCAGGAAGCTGACCACATAGGCCGCGTACGAAGGCCACTGCGCGCCCAATGCCTCCCAGAGACCGCCGTGTTCGCCCGCCTTGGGCACCTTGATGTCCAGGATGAGCAGCGTGATGGCGATGGCGAACACGCCGTCGCTGAAGGCCTCGACCCGGCCGGACTCGTTCATGGCCCCAGACTGCCGCACCCGACGGTGCGGGGCACGGCGATTGCCGCGCCCCGCACGGGGGTTCAGTGGGCTGGCGTGAGTTCCTCGCCCGCCTCCGTCGGGTGCGTGACGTCCTCGGCATCCTTGCCCCTGCCGATGTGGTTGAAGAGGAGGTTGAGGACGACGGCCGTCACACAGCCGGTGGAGATGCCGGAGTCCAGGACGATCTTCGCGGTGTCGGGGAAGGCGTGGTAGAAGTCCGGCGTGGTGATCGGGATGATGCCGACCGCGAGGGAGACGGCGACGATCAGGACGTTGTTGTCCTTCTCCAGGCCGGCCCGGACCAGGGTCTGGACGCCGCTGGCGGCGACCGAGCCGAACAGGACGACCCCGGCGCCACCGAGGACCGGCCGGGGAACGGCCGCGATGAGCGAGGCGGCCATCGGACACAGGCCCATCAGGACGAGGAAGCCGCCGCCGACGGCGACGACGAAGCGGCTGCGGATCCTCGTCATGGCGACGAGGCCGATGTTCTGGGCGAAGGCGCTGCACATGAAGCCGTTGAACAGCGGGCTGAGGGCGGAGCCGAGGGTGTCGGCGCGCAGGCCGGCCGCGATGACCTTCTCGTCGGAGGGGCGTTCGACGATCTCGCCGAGCGCCAGCATGTCGGCGGTGGACTCCGTCATGGAGACGACCATCACCACGCACATCGACAGGATCGCCGCGATGTGGAAGGTCGGGGCGCCGAAGTGGAAGGGGGTCGGGAAGCCCACGACGTCCGCGTGCGCGACCGGGCTGAAGTCGGTGACGCCGAAGGGTATCGCGATGATCGTGCCGATGATCAGGCCGAGCAGGACCGCGATCTGCTTGACGAAGCCGCGGGTGAAGCGGCGCAGCAGCAGGACGATGAGGAGGGTGACGGCGGCCAGGGCGAGGTTGGTCGTCGAGCCGTAGTCCTGCGCGGCGGGGTTCGGCCCCTGGGCCCAGCCGAACGCGACCGGGAGCAGGGAGACGCCGATCAGGGTGATGACCGAGCCGGTGACCACGGGCGGGAAGAAGCGGACGGCCTTGCTGAAGAAGGGGGCCGCGATGAAGCCGAGGAGGCCCGCGACGATGACCGCGCCGAAGATCATCGGCAGGGCGTCGGACTTGTCCTTGGCGGTTGCCACGATCGCCGTCATGGGGGCGACACCGGCGAAGGTCACGCCGTTGACGAAGGGCAGGCGGGCGCCGATCTTCCAGAAGCCGAGGGTCTGCAGGAAGGTGGCGAGCCCGGCGGTGAACAGACAGGCTCCGGTGAGGAAGGTGAGGTCTTTGCCGGACAGGCCTGTGGCCGCGCCGACGATCAGGGGTGGGGCGACGACTCCCGCGTACATGGCGGCCACGTGCTGCAGGCCGCTGGTCGCCATTTTGAGGGCGGGGAGTTTCTCGTCAACAGGATGGGCGGCCACGGCGGCTCCTCCGGGCGGTTAACACGTCGTCGTCGACGTGGGTTTCAGGGAGGTGGTGCGTGTGGTCGTGCGGGACCGGGACGGGGGTGGCGCTTGAGCGGGTCGAGCGGCGACCGTTCCGGGGCGCGTGCGTTCACACGCGCCCCGGACGGCTCCGTGGACCCCGCTCGGGTCCACGGACCCCGGTCGGGAGCCGTCCCTCCCGACCGGAGCGTTCCGGCGAGCCGTCCCCAGGGGACGCCCACCGCGTCTTCCGGCACGCCGCCCGTACGGGACGACACGCCGAGTCCTCCGGCAGGCCGCCCATACGGGGCAACCCGCCAAGTCCTCCGGCAGGCCGGCCGCATGTTCCGGCCTGCCGGCGCCTCCGGCGGACACCCGCGCGGGCGACCGCCAAGCCTTCAGGCGAGTCACCCGCAAGCGGTGACCGCCGAGTTGTCCGGCGGGCCGGCCGCATGATCCGGCCTGCCGGGGTTTTGGGCGGATGCCCGCGCGGGCGACCGCCAGGTTGGTGTCGGCGGGCCGCTGGGGGCGGTTGCCGAGGGGTTCGGCTCCCCGCCTGGGCGGTTGCCGAGAGGTTCGGCGTCCCCGCTGGGGAGGGCTGCCGAGGGGTTCGGCGTCCCCCCTGGGGGCAGTTGCCGAGGGGTTCGGTGTCCCCGCTGGGGGTCCGGTGGGCCGGGTGTAGGCGGAGGCGGCCCACCGGGGTGTGGGTGGGATCAGGCCTGGGCGCTGATGCGGGCCAGGCGCTGGGCCTCCTCGCGGGTGGTGCGGGCGATGGTGTCCTCGTCCACCGTGAGCAGACGGTTGTTCTCCACGATCTGGCGGCCGTTGACGAAGGACGCCGTGACCGGGGCCGCCGCGCCGAGGACCAGCGCGGTCACCGGGTCGGCGATGGAGGCGTGGGCGAGGGTGTCCATCTTCCACAGCACCACGTCCGCCAGCTTGCCGGCCTCCAGCGAGCCGATCTGGTCGGCCCGGCCGAGGACCTGCGCGCCGCCGTAGGTGCCGAGCCTGAGTGCCTGACGGGCGTTCAGCGCGGCCTCGCGGTGGGCGCCGAGGCGGTTGATCAGCAGGGCGTTGCGCAGCTCGGTGTGGAGTTCGCCGGACTCGTTGGAGGCGGTGCCGTCGACGCCGAGGCCGACCGGGACGCCGGAGGCCAGCATGTCGGGGACACGGGCGATGCCGGCGGCGAGGCGGGCGTTGGAGGACGGGCAGTGGGCGACACCGGTCTTCGTCCGGGCGAACGCGGCGATGTCGGAGTCGTTCATGTGGACGCAGTGCGCCATCCACACGTCCTCACCGAGCCAGCCCGTGGACTCGAAGTAGTCGGTCGGGCCCATGCCGAACAGCTCGTGGCAGAACTTCTCCTCCTCCACGGTCTCCGAGCCATGGGTGTGCAGCCGTACGCCGAGGCGGCGGGCCAACTCGGCACCCTCACGCAGGAGTTCGGTCGACACCGAGAACGGTGAGCAGGGGGCCACGGCCACCTGGGTCATGGCGTCGAAGGAGGCGTCGTGGTGCTTCCTCACCGTCTCCTCGGTCGCGGCGAGCGCACCCTCCAGTGTCTCGACGGCGAAGTCCGGCGGCAGGCCGCCGTCCTTCACGCTGCGGTCCATCGAGCCGCGGGCCAGCGTGAAGCGGACGCCCATCTCGGTGGCGGCCCGGATGATCGAGCCGGACAGGTCGCCGGAGCCGTGCGGGAAGACGTAGTGGTGGTCCATGGCGGTGGTGACACCACCGCGGGCCATCATGGCGAGGGACCCCTGCGCGGCCGCGTACGTCATCTGCTCGTCGATGCGCGCCCAGGTGGGGTAGAGCGCGACGAGCCAGTTGAACAGGTTGTGGTCGGTGGCCAGGCCGCGGGTGATCCACTGGTAGAAGTGGTGGTGGGTGTTGACCAGACCGGGCGTGGCCAGATGGCCACTCGCGTCGATCCGGCGCACCACGTTCTGAAGGTCCTCGGGGGCCCGGCCCGCGCCGACCGACTCGATGCGGTTGCCGGCGAGGACCAGGTGTCCACAGGCGTACTCGGTGTCGCCCGCGTCCACGGTCGCGATCGCACAGTTCTCGATGACGATGCGCTCGGCTGCCGATGGTGCCATGGTGCTTCCTTGTCTTTCAGTGGCGGGCCCGTGAACCGGGGGAGGGGGAGTGTTCACGGGGAGGGCACGGCAGGACCCCAGGGGGATTTGAGTGCCGGAGCCGACCTGCCGCTCCGGGTGCCGAGGTGAGGGAAGAACAGGGTGAGCCGGCGTTCTCGGAGTGCACCGGCGGGGTGGAACAAGGGGCGTGCGCCGGCCCCTTCGCAGGCTGTGCCATGGTGCTCCCTCCGGTGTGGCGGGCCCCCGGCCCGGGTGGCGGGGCCGGGGACACGCGTCCCGTGTCAGAGGTTGGTCATGTCGACCGGGATCTGCGGCTCGCAGCCGTCCCGGAGGATGGTCGCCTCGATCAGGCCGTAGGGCCGGTCGGCGGCGAAGTAGACCTCGTTGTCGTTCTTGAGCCCGAACGGCTCCAGGTCGACCAGGAAGTGGTGCTTGTTCGGCAGCGAGAAGCGGACCTCGTCGATCTCGCTGCGGTTGTTGATGATGCGCGCACCCATCTGGTACAGCGTCTGCTGCAGGGAGAGGGAGTAGGTCTCGGCGAAGGCCTGGAGCATGTGCTTCTTGACCTGCTCGTAGGACTTCTCCCAGTTGGGCATCTTCTGCTCGTCGTCGGTCCAGTTGAACCGCCAGCGGCCGGAGACCTGGGTGGCCAGGATGCGGTCGTACGCCTCCTGGAGGGTCGTGTACTTGTCCTTGACGTAGCCCCAGAACTCCGAGTTCGTCGAGTTCATCACGACCAGGTCCTTGAGGCCCGAGACGACCTCCCACTTCTCGCCGTCGTAGGTGACCTGGGTGACGCGGATCTCCTGGCCCTTGCGGACGAAGGAGTGCTTGACCTCGTCGGCGCCGATGAACCTGGAGTTGGCGTCGGAGGTCTCGATCCGGTCCCAGGCGTACTCCTCGATCCGGATCCGGGCGCGGTGGATCGGCTCCTGCGAGGTGACGAAGTGGCGGGCGAGGTGGATGCCGAACTGCTCGGCGGACTCGATGCCGTGTTCCTTGGCCTTCGCGTACACCGTGTTCTTGGTGGTGTCGGTCGGCAGGACGTTGGCGTTGGAGCCGGAGTAGTGGACCTCGTCCATGTCACCGCTCAGGGCGACGGACACGTTGAGGTCCTTGATGTGGTGGGTGGCGCCGTCCCGCGTGATCTTTACGACTCGGTTCTCGGCCTTGCCGTACTGGTTCTGTCCCAGGATGGTGGGCATTTAGCTAGCTCCCTCGGTAAACGGAGTAGCCGAACGGGTTGAGCAGCAGCGGTACGTGGTAGTGCTCGCCCGGTACGACGGCGAACGTGATCGCCACCTCCGGAAAGAACACGGCCGGTCCGCTGTCCCGATTCGCGGGGGCGTCCTGCTGCGCATCGGCTTGCTTGTTCTCGTACTGCAAGAAATACGCCTCGACGGCGAAGTCGAGCCGTACGTGTGTGGTCCCCTCCGGCAGTGCCGGCAGGTCCTTGCACCGGCCGTCGGCGTCGGTCGCGGAGCCGCCGAGTGCCTGCCAGTCTCCTGCTTGCCCGGAGCGGGCGGAGAGCTGGACGGCGACGCCCTCGGCGGGGCGGCCGATCGAGGTGTCCAGGATGTGTGTGGACACGGAGGCGGTGGTGCTGGTGCTCATGGTGTCAGGCGTCCTCTTCGACGAGTCGGGCCAGTCGGATGCGGTTGATCTTGCCCAGCTCGGTGCGGACGATCTCCCGCTCCTGCTCCGGCGCGTTCCCGATCCGCTCCTTGACCGCGTCGCGCATCTGCTCACCGGTCCGGCCGGTGGCGCAGATCAGGAACACATGGCCGAACTTCTCCTGGTAGGCCAGGTTGAGTTCGAGCATCTCGGCCTTGAGTTCCTCGGCGGCGCCGGCCATGCCGGCCTGTTCCCGCGCGGAGGTCGGATCCCCGGGTTTGGGGCGCCCGATCGGCGGGTGCCCGGCCATCGCCTCCTCAAGGTCCGCCGTGGTCAGCTCGGCCATGGCGGCGTCACTGGCGGCGTAGAGCGCGTCGGGGGTGGCGTAGGGGCGGGCGGCGAGCAGACGCCGGGCCCACTCGGTGGAGGCACACGCCTCGTGGAGGGCGGCGAGGGCCGCGGGCTCCTCCAGGTCGTTGAACCGGGCCAGGCCCGGGGGCGTGGAAGTCGAAGTCACGGGAGCCTCCGTGGCCGGATTCGGCCTTCGTGCTGAACGGGCTGCCTGTAGCTAACGCCCTCCGAAACACCACGTCAACACTTTGTTGAAAATTCGGGGTTACTTCCCGAGGGGTGGTCAGCCCTGCTTCTCACGGTTGAGGTAGTTGTAGACCGTGAAGCGGCTGACACCGAGCGCGCTCGCCACCGTCTCCACGCCGTGGCGCACCGCGAAGGCGCCGCGCGCCTCCAGTATCCGTACGATCTCCTGCTTGGCCTTGCGGTCGAGTTCGGCCAGCGGCTTGCCGCGCCTGCGCTCCATGGCGGCCAGGATGTGGTCGAGGGAGTCGGCCAGCTGGGGCAGGCGTACGGCGACGACGTCGACGCCCTCCCAGGCCAGGACGACGTCCTCGGGCCCGGCCTCGTCCGGCGGGAGAATCTCCCCGCCCATGGCGTCGACCAGCGGCTTCACGGCCGTGATGAAGGGCTCGTCCCCGCTCACCGCGCGCCCTCCTCGCCGGCGTCCCCGATCACGTTGACCTGGAGCGAGACCCGGGTGGCACCGGCGTCCAGCGCCTTGCGCAGCAGGGCGTCCACGGCGGTGAGGACCGAGTCGGCACCGCCCTCCGCGGTGTTGCCGAACGGGCCGACGTCCACCGCGTCCAGCTTCGCCGCCTCGATGACCTCGCGGGCGACCAGCGCGTGCGCGGGCGCCTCGTCGAGATCGAAAGGCTCGGTCGTGAACTCCACTCTCAGTCTCACTGTGCCCCCATGGCAGCTGTACCGGCCCGCTGCGTTCCCGCGGGCCGGCGATCGGGGGCGGTGACCGCCCCGACCGCTTGGTGAGACCTTAACGGACACACGTGCCCGATCCGCTCCCCGAGAAGGACCCTCCCGGATGCGCGCGACGGACCTGCCGTCCGGCCGCGTAGAGCAGACGACGGATTCACCCAGGGAGGGGACTGCACAGTGACAGCGCGTGCACGCACGGGGGCACTGAGGGGTGCGAAGGGTACGGCGGTCGCGGCCGCGGCGATGGCCGCGCTGACCGCGTCGCAGGCGCCGGGGGCGGTCTCGGCAGCGGCCGTGGAGTCCGCAGTGACGGTGGCATCCGCCGGGCACGGCCCCAGCGTGTCCGGCGACACCCCCTACCGCACCGCTCTTCCGCCGCTGCGGACGCAGAAGACGGGCTCGGCACGGCAGGTGACGGGCGGCGGCGCCCTGCCGGCGAGCGTCTTCGCCGCGTACCGGCGTGCGGAGGAGGCGCTGGCGCGCACCGCGCCCGGCTGCCGGCTGCGCTGGCAGTTGCTCGCCGCGATCGGCCAGGTGGAGTCCGGGCAGGCGTGGGGCGGCCGGGTGACCCCGGACGGTACGACCGTGACGCCCATCCTCGGCCCCCGGCTGACCGGCGGCGCCTTCGCGGTGGTGACGGACACCGACGGCGGCGCGTACGACGGGGACCCGGTGTACGACCGCGCGGTCGGCCCGATGCAGTTCATCCCGTCGACCTGGGCCCGCTGGGGTGTGGACGGCAACGGCGACGGGCGGGCGGACCCGAACAATGTCTACGACGCGGCGCTCGCCGCCGGCCACTACCTCTGCGCGGGCGGCCGGGACCTGTCGAACCCCGCCGACCTGGACCGGGCGATCCTCGGCTACAACCACTCGGACGCCTATCTGCGCACGGTCAGGGCCTGGTACGCCTACTACCTGACCGGACACCGCGTGGTGCCGGACACCCCCGCCGGGTCCGGCACCGGGTCGGGGGACCGGCCGGGGCCGTCCCGCCCGAAGGCCCCGAAGCCCTCGTCGAAGCCGTCGGACGACCCCAGGCCCGGCCCCGGGCCGTCCCGCACTCCCTCGGCGCCGCCGGCCTCGCCCTCCCCCGCCCCGTCCCCCACGGCCGCCGCGCCGGAGCCGTCCCAGCCGCCGCTGGTCCCCCTCCCCCGGCCGACCCTCACGCTGCCCCGCGGCGGCGTGCTGCCCGACGCGGGGCCTGTGACCAGCGACGGCTAGCGTCGGCAACGGCTGGAACACGATGCGCGGCTCCCCCTCCACAACCGCGGATACCCGGCGGTAATGTCGCCACCCGCCGGGAGCACAGGACCGGCGGATGAGCGCAAAGGGGCCCTCATGGCGACGGAGATGCCTGCGGACGCAGTGGCCGCCGACGAGCGGTGGCGGCGCATGTGGAGCCACCGCGAGCAGTTGCTCAAGGTGGCCCGGCGGCGCTCGATGAGCCAGGAGGACGCCGAGGACGCCGTGCACGAGGCGATGCTGCGGGCCGCGGAGCGCCCGGACCTCGACGACGAGCGGCTCGGCGCCTGGCTGACGACCGTGACGATGCGGCTGTGCGTCGACCGGTACCGGCAGGTCAACCGCGAGGCCGAGGTGGGCAGCCGCCCCACGCTCGTCGCGCCGGGCCCGGTCCCCGTCGAGGAGGCGGTGTGCGACCGGGCCGAGGCCAGGTGGCTCGCCGTGCGCAGCGGAGAACTGCCCGCCCGGCAGGCGGAGGCGCTGCGGCTGAAGTCCGAGGACCTGGACGTGAGCCAGGTCGCGGTGCGGATGGGGCTCAGCTACCGGACCGTCGAGTCGCTGCTCGCCCGGGCCCGGCGGACGCTGCGCGCCTCGCTCGCCGGGACGCTCGGCCTCGTGCTGTACCTGATCGGGCACGGGCGGCCGCGCGGCGGCGGCAAGGTGCAGGCCGTGGCGGTCACCTCGACGGCGGCGACCCTGGCGGTGGCCGGGTTCGTGCTGCCGTACGCGCTCGGCGGGGGCGGCGGCGCGGCGGCCCCGGCGCCGCAGCCGACGCAGTCCCGTGGGGTGGCGCAGGTGCTGCGGAACGACAGGAACGAGGGGAACGGCCGCACCGAGCCGGCCCATGCCCCGCAGACGAACCGGCCGCCCGCGGCCCCGAGCCGGACCGCACTCCGGCCGTCGTCCACCGGCGAGTGGGCCGCACCCGTCTCCGTGCCGCCCCTGCCGGAGGTCTCGACGCCTCCGCTTCCGGAGCTTCCGGTGAAGTCCACGGTGCCGTCGGTGCCCTCGCTTCCCTCGGTCCCCTCGCCGGCGGCACCCGCGACCCCGTCCGCTTCCCTCCCGGTGCCCACCCCGAGCGTGCCTGCCGTGAAGCTGCCGTAGCCCGCCGTCGGCGCGCCCGGAAAAAAAAACTTCCCGGTCGCCGCGACGGACACCCCGCCCCTCCCCGTAGAGCAGATGTCGGAGCTGCTCACGGGCAAAGGCACGGGCGAAGGGTGGAACCGGATGGGTGTGGAGATCTGTGTGGAAGGGCTGACCAAGTCCTTCGGCCACCAGGTCATCTGGCAGGACGTCTCGCTGACGCTGCCCGCCGGGGAGGTCTCGGTCATGCTCGGCCCCTCGGGGACGGGCAAGTCGGTGTTCCTCAAGACGCTCGTCGGGCTGCTGAAGCCGGACCGCGGCTCGGTGAAGGTCGCGGGCCGGGACATCACCCGTCTGCGGGAGCACGACCTGTACGAGGTGCGGAAGTTGTTCGGCGTGCTGTTCCAGGACGGCGCCCTGTTCGGCTCGATGAACCTGTACGACAACATCGCCTTCCCGCTGCGCGAGCACACCCGCAAGTCCGAGAGCGAGATCAGGCGGATCGTCCTCGAGAAGATGGACATGGTCGGGCTGATCGGCGCCGAGGGGAAGCTGCCCGGCGAGATCTCCGGCGGTATGCGCAAGCGGGCCGGGCTCGCCCGCGCCCTGGTCCTCGACCCGGAGATCATCCTCTTCGACGAGCCGGACTCGGGCCTGGACCCGGTCCGCGTCGCCTATCTCAACCAGCTCATCGTCGACCTCAACGCACAGATCGACGCGACCTTCCTGATCGTCACCCACGACATCGCCTCGGCCCGGCAGGTGCCCGACAACATCGGGCTGCTGTTCCGGCGCGAGCTGGTGCTGTTCGGGCCCCGCGAGCAGCTGCTGACCAGTGACGAGCCGGTCGTACGGCAGTTCCTGAACGGCCGGATGCAGGGGCCGATCGGCATGGCGGAGGAGAAGGACGCGGCCCAGGTCGAGCAGGAGCTGGCCCAGATCGACGAGGCCGGCCCGGCCGATGTGCTGACTCCCCGCCTGCTGCCCGGCCCCGGTATCACCCGGCCGCCCCGCTGGGAGGCGATCGCCAGACGTGAGGCCCGGCTGCACGACAGGGCGGTGAGCGGCGCATGAGACTCTCCCCGACGGGTGCCCTCCGGCACTCGGGCAACCTGTTCGCGATGGCGCTGGACGTCGTGCGGACCCTGCCCCGACGGCCCTTCCAGGCACGGGAGTTCATCCAGCAGGCGTGGTTCGTCGCGAGCGTCACGATCCTGCCGACGGCACTGGTCTCGATCCCCTTCGGGGCGGTCATCGCGCTGCAGATCGGCAGCCTGACCCGGCAGCTCGGCGCGCAGTCCTTCTCCGGTGCCGCGTCCGTGCTCGCCGTACTGCGCGAGGCCTCACCGATCGTCACCGCGCTGCTGATCGCGGGGGCGGGCGGCACGGCGATCTGCGCGGACCTCGGGGCACGCAGGATCCGGGACGAGATCGACGCGATGCAGGTGCTCGGCATCGACCCGATCCACCGGCTCGTCGTACCGCGCGTGCTGGCCTCGATGGTCGTGGCCGTGCTGCTCAACGGCCTGGTGTCGGTGGTCGGCGTCGCGGGCGGCTATTTCTTCAACGTCGTCCTGCAGAACGGCACCCCCGGCGCCTACCTGGCCTCCTTCACCACCCTCGCCCAACTGTCCGACCTGTGGGCGGCCGAGATCAAGGCGCTGGTGTTCGGGGCGATCGCGGCGATCGTCGCCTCGTACAAGGGGCTGACGGCGCAGGGCGGTCCGAAGGGCGTGGGCGATGCCGTCAACCAGTCCGTGGTGATCACCTTCATGTTGCTGTTCGTGACCAACTTCGTGATGACCGCGGTGTATTTCCAGGTCGTCCCGCAGAGGGGTTAGCCGATGAGACCGCAGAACGTCCTCGACCGCCCCTCGCGCTCGCTCGAGGAGCTGGGCACCCAACTCTCCTTCTACGGCCGCTCCCTGGCCTGGACGGCCCGTACCCTGCGCCGCTACAAGAAGGAGGTCCTGCGGCTGCTCGCCGAGGTGAGCTTCGGCCGCGGTGCGCTCGCCGTGGTCGGCGGCACGGTCGGCGTGATCGCCTTCCTGTCCTTCTTCACCGGTACCGAGGTGGGCCTGCAGGGCTACGCGGCCCTGAACCAGCTGGGCACCTCCAACTTCGTGGCGTTCCTGTCGGCGTACTTCAACACCCGGGAGATCGCCCCGCTGGTGGCCGGCCTCGCCCTGTCCGCGACGGTCGGCGCCGGGTTCACCGCGCAGCTCGGCGCGATGCGGATCAGCGAGGAGACGGACGCGCTGGAGGTCATGGGCGTCCCGTCGCTGCCGTTCCTGGTGACGACCCGCATGATCGCCGGGTTCGTCGCGGTGATCCCGCTGTACGTGATCGGGCTGCTCTCCTCGTACTTCGCCGCCCGCACCATCACCACCGGCTACTACGGGCAGTCGACGGGCACGTACGACCACTACTTCCAGCAGTACCTGCCGCCGGTGGACGTCCTGTGGTCCTTCGGCAAGGTGATCGTCTTCGCCGTGCTGATCATCCTGGTGCACTGCTACTACGGCTACTACGCGAGCGGCGGTCCGGCGGGCGTCGGCGTCGCGGTGGGCCGGGCGGTGCGGACGTCCATCGTCGCCATCAACGTCCTGGACTTCTTCCTGAGCCTCGCGATCTGGGGCGCCAACACGACCGTACGGATCGCGGGGTGAGAGCGGTGCGCACATGGAGACTCAGGCTGTACGGCATCGCGTTCCTCGCCGTGCTCGCGCTGCTGCTGTCGCTCGCGGTGGCCGTGTACCAGCAGGCGTTCACCTCCGTCGTACCGATCACCCTGCAGGCCGACACCCTCGGCAACCAGCTGGACCCGCGCGCCGACGTCAAGCTGCGCGGGCTGCTGGTCGGCGAAGTGCGCGCGGTGCACGCCGACGGCACGAAGGCGATCCTCGACATCGCGCTCAAGCCCGAGTACGTCCCGTACATCCCCTCGGACGTACACGCGCGGCTGCTGCCCAAGACGCTGTTCGGCGAGAAGTACGTCGATCTCGTGCCGCCCTCCGCGCAGTCACCGGCACGTCCCATCCACGCGGGAGATGTGATCACCCAGGACCGCACGAAGGCCGGCATCGAGGTGCAGCAGCTGATGAACGACCTGCTGCCGCTGCTGCGGACCGTCCGGCCGGGTGAACTGAACGCCACCCTCTCGGCGTTCGCCACCGCCCTGGAGGGCCGCGGCGACCGGATCGGCGGCAACCTCACCCGGGTCGAGGGCTATCTGCGCCGCCTCAACCCGCACCTGCCGTCCCTCAAGGAGGACATCGCGCGCTTCGCCGACGTCGCCGAGGTGTACGGCGACGCCGCGCCCGACCTGATGCGGATCCTGCGCAACACGGTCACCACCAGCCGGACGATCGTGGCCGAGCGGGACCAGTTGGCCGCGGGGCTGCGCTCCACCGCCGCCATGGCGGGCACGGCGAACGACTTCCTGTCCGACAACGGCGACCGGCTGATCACCCTGGGCCGGGTCTCCCGCCCCACGCTGGAGCTGTTCGCCCGCTACTCCCCCGAGTACCCGTGCCTGCTGACGGGTCTGGTCCGGCAGGAGAAGGCGTCCGAGGACGCGTTCCGGGGCGGGGAGATGCGGATCACCCTCGAAGCCGTCCGGCCGCAGGGGGCGTACCGGCCCGGTGAGGAACCGGTCTACGGCGCGCACTCGGGCCCGGACTGCCGTGGGCTGCCGCACCCGCAGGTACCCGGCCCGAAACCCCATCTCGACGACGGCACGTCGGCCTCAGATTCCGGCGGCGCGCTCCCCGGAGGTGCCGGCGTGTCCGCCACCCGGGCCGAACAGCGGGCCGTCGGCTCGCTCGTGGCCCCCGTCATGGGCGTCCCCGCGGACCAGGTGCCGCCCGTCGCGACCCTGCTGTTCGGGCCGCTCGCGCGCGGAACGGCGGTGAGCGTCGCATGAGCAGGGCAGGAGCGCGGCAGACCGCCGCCCCGCTGATCAAGTTCAGCCTCTTCGCGCTGGTCACGATCGCGGCGACGGCGCTGCTCGCCGCCACCATCGTCAACATCTCCTTCACTCCGAAGGACACCTACCACGCGGTGTTCACCGACGTCACCGGGCTGGAGACCGGCGACGACATCCGGGTGGCCGGAGTGCGGGTCGGGCAGGTCGAGGACATCCGGATCAAGGACCGGACCCTGGCGGAGGTCACCTTCACCGTCACCGAGGACCGGCCGCTGCTCGCCTCCACGCACGCGGTCGTCCGCTACCGGAACCTGGTCGGGCAGCGGTACATCGCGCTGACCGAGGGCACCGGCGACGCCACCGCGACGCTGCGGCCGGGCGGCACCATCCCGCTGTCCCGCACCCAGCCGGCGCTGGACCTCAACGCCCTGCTGAACGGCTTCAAGCCGCTGTTCGCCGCGCTCAGCCCGAGCGACGTCAACCAGCTCGCCACCGAGATCATCCAGACCCTCCAGGGCGAGGGCGGCACGGTGAACAGCCTGCTCGCGCACACCGCCTCGCTCACCGGCACCCTCGCCGACCGCGACCAGCTGATCGGCTCGGTGATCGACAACCTCAACACCGTCCTGCAGACGCTCGACAAGCGCGGCTCGCGCTTCTCCGGACTGCTCACCCAGCTGCGCCGGGTGATCTCGGGGCTGTCCGCCGACCGCGGGCCCATCGGTCAGTCCCTGGTCGGCATCGGCGACCTCACGCAGGTCACGGCGGGGCTGCTCAAGGACGCTCGTCCGCCGCTGAAGGACGACATCGCCGGGCTCGGCGAGCTCACCGGAACGCTGAACAAGAACCAGAACACCGTGGAGGGCGTCCTGAAGCGGCTGCCGAACAAGCTGAACAAACTGACCGGGACGGCCTCCTACGGCTCCTGGTTCAACTTCTACCTCTGTGACTTCGACGGCCGGATCGTGCTGCCGAAGACGAAACAGGTGATCACCCCGGAGTTGCACGTGGCGCGGGCGAGGTGTGGCGGATGAGCGCGCGTGTCCCGAGGCGGCGCCCCGAGACCCTGGTGAAGGTACGGGTCCTGCCGCCGAAGCTGCCGAGACCGCCCCGGCTGCTGCCGAAGCGCAAGGCCCGCCCCCAGCCGCTGGTGAAGGTGCGCGTCCTGCCGCCGAGGCTTCCGCGGCTGCCCCGGTCACCGAAGCGCAAGGCCCGCCCCCAGCCCCTGGTGAAGGTGCGCGTTTTGCCGCCGAAACTGCCCACGATCCGGCTGCGGCGCCCGCGCCTGAAGCCGTTCCGCGAGCGCAATCCGGTCGTCGTCGGCGCCGTCGGCCTCACCGTCCTCGCCCTGCTCACGGTCGCCGCGTTCAACGCGGACAGCCTGCCGCTGATCGGCGGCGGCGACACGTACAGCGCGGCGTTCTCGGAGGCGGGCGGGCTCAAACCCGGGGACGAGGTGCGGATCGCCGGAGTCAAGGTCGGCAGGGTCGAGGGCGTCGACCTGGAGGGCGACCACGTCAAGGTCACCTTCAAGGTGAAGGGCCACCCGGCGTTCGGCACGGACACGGGCGCGGCGATCCGGGTCAAGACGATCCTCGGCGCCAAGTACCTGGCCCTGCGCCCCGACGGTCCCGGCCAGTTGAGGCCGGGCAGCGAGATCCCGCTCCGGCGGACCGTGTCGGCGTACGACGTCGTCCAGGCCTTCAGCGACCTGACGACCACCACCGAGGAGGTCGACACGGACCGGCTCGCGAAGGCGCTGGACACGATCTCCGTCACCTTCCAGGACTCGCCCGCGGAGGTGCGCGCGTCGATCGAAGGTCTGTCGCGGATCTCCCGGACCGTGGCGTCCCGGGACAAGGCGCTGCGCGACCTCCTCGACCACGCGAACGGGGTCACCAGGGTGCTGGCCGGCCACACGAAGGACTTCTCCGCGCTGCTGACGGACGGCGACGCGCTGCTGCAGGAGATCGGCAGGCGGCGCGCGGCGATCCACACGCTGCTCAAGAGTTCCGCGCTGCTCGGCGTCCAGCTCTCCGGCCTGGTCGACGACAACAGCAAGGAGATCGGGCCCGCCCTGCAGAACCTCAACACCTTCCTGAAGATGCTCGAACGCAACCAGGCGAGCCTCGACCGCAGCGTCCAGCTGCTCGCGCCGTACGTGCGGCTCTTCACCAACACCCTCGGCAACGGCCGCTGGTTCGACTCCTACGTCCAGAACCTGGTCGCCGCCCCGGTCACGCCACGGACGGGAGGCACCCGATGACCCGCAGACTCCTGGCCCTGTGCACCGCCCTCGCGGTCGTCGCCGGCCTCGCCGTCGTCCTGTGGCCGGGCCCCGACCCGGTCCACGTGACGGCGTACTTCCCCCGCACCGTCGGCATCTACCCCGGCTCCGACGTCCGCGTCCTCGGTGTCCGCATCGGCGAGGTCAGGAAGATCACGCCGGAGGGCGCCCGGGTGCGGGTGGAGCTGGAGTACGACCGGGGCCGCAAGGTCCCCGCCGACGCGCAGGCCGCCATCGTCAACTCCTCGGTGGTCAGCGACCGTTACGTGCAGCTGCTGCCGGTGTACCGCAAGGGCGCGGTCATGCGGGACGGCGCCGTCATCCCCGAGTCCCGTACGGCCGTCCCGGTCGAGCTGGACCGGATCTTCGACAGCCTGCACACCACCGCCGAGGCGCTCGGCCCGAACGGCGCCAACAACAAGGGCTCGCTGTCCCGGCTGCTCGGGGTGAGCGCGGACAACCTCCGGGGCCAGGGCCAGAACCTCAACCAGACGGTCCAGGACCTGTCCCAGGCGGTCACCACGCTGTCCGACGGCCGCGGCGACCTGTTCGGGACCGTACAGAACCTCCAGGTGTTCACGGCCGCACTGGCCGGGGACGACCAGAGCGTGCGGTCGTTCGACACCGACCTCGCCGGCGTGGCCGCCCAGCTCGCCGGGGAGCGCAAGGATCTCGCGGCCGCGCTGAAGTACCTGGCCGCCGCCCTCGCCGACGTGTCGGGCTTCGTGAAGGGCAACAAGAAGGCGCTGACCTCGGACGTGCAGGGCCTGGCCGCGGTCACCAAGGTGCTCGTCACCCAACGGGCCGCACTGGAGGAGCTGTTGACCGTCGCCCCCACGGGCCTGTCGAACCTGCAGAACGCGTACAACCCCGCCGCCGGCACCCTCGACACCCGCAACAACGCGCAGACCCCGCAGGATCCGGCGTCCCTGCTCTGCTCGGTCCTGAGGACGACCGGGGACGACCACGACGGCTGCGCGGGCCTGAGGAAACTCTTCGGCTCCCTGCCCGAGCTGCCATCGGCTCCCGCGACGACGGGCACGGTCGACAAGACCCTCGGCGGAATCCTGGGGGCACCGGCATGAGCGGGCGGCGCACGACGCGGGTGGCCGCCTGGACGGCGGCCGGCTCGCTGCTGCTGACGGGCTGCGAGTTCAACGGCTGGTACGACGTCCCGCTCCCCGGCGGCGCCGCCTCCGACGGCCACGCCTACCACGTCACCGTCGAGTTCCGGGACGTACTGGACCTGGTGCCGCAGTCGGCGGTCAAGGTCGACGACGTCACCGTGGGCACGGTCGAGAAGGTGCAGCTGGACGGCTGGCACGCGCGCGTGCGGCTCAGGATCGCCGACTCGGTGAAGCTGCCCGGCAACGCGGTCGCCGACCTCAGGCAGACCAGCATGCTCGGCGAGAAGTACGTGGCCCTGTCCGCGCCGGTCGGCACGCCGCCGGTCGGACGGCTCCGCGACGGCGACCGCATCCCGCTCTCCCGCAGCGGCCGCGACCCGGAGGTCGAGGAGGTGCTGTCGGCCCTGGCCGCACTGCTCAACGGCGGTGGCGTGGCCCAGCTGAAGACGATCACCGTCGAGCTGAACAGGGCCCTCAGCGGCCGCGAGGACCGGGTCAGGTCCCTGCTGAAGCAGCTCGACACCTTCCTCGGCGGCCTCGACGACCAGCGGGCGCAGATCGTGCGCGCCCTCAAGGGCGTCGACCGGCTCGGCAAGCGGCTGGCGAAGGAGAAGCAGACGATCGCCCAGGCCGTCGACACCATGCCGCCCGCCCTGAAGGCCCTCGCCGACCAGCGCAAGGACCTGACGAAGATGCTCACCGCCCTGTCCCGGCTCGGCACGACCGGCACCAGGGTGGTGAACGCCTCCCGGGACGACACCGTCGCCGACCTCACGAACCTCCGGCCCATCCTGCAGCAGCTGAACCAGGCGGGCGACGACCTGCCCAACTCCCTGGAGATCCTGACCACTTACCCCTTCCCGCGCAACGCCACGGACGCGATCAAGGGTGACTACGTCAACCTGAAAATCACCGCCGACCTCGACCTGGCGGACCTCTACGGGAACGTGGCCGGCAAGCCCGGCAGGGGCAGGAAGTCACCGGCGCCCAAGCCGCCGGGCCTGCCCGGCGTCCCCACTCCCGCCCCGCTGCCGTCCCTGCCGGCCACTCCGACCCTGCCCGCCACCCCGTCCGTGCCGCCCGTGCCCTCGAAGCCCTCCGACGGCAGCACCCTGCTGTGCCCGCCGGTGTGCACCGCGGCCTACGGCACCGAAGACGGCTCGGGTCACCTCCCGGCCGGGATCGACCTCGGCCTCGCCGAGCTGATGCTGAAGGGGATACTGCCGTGATCACACGTACGGTCAGGGCTCAGCTGCTCGCCTTCGCGACCGTGACCGCCCTCGGGGTGTCGTACGTCGGCGCCCGCTACACGGGCCTGGTGGACGACGTCCTGCACCGCGGGTACACCGTACGGGCCGACTTCGCCGAGTCCGGGGGCGTCTTCCCCGGCGCCGAGGTCACCTACCGCGGTGTGCCGGTGGGCCGCGTGGGCGATCTGCGGCTGACCGGCTCCGGGGTGTCGGTCGCGCTCAGGATCGAGGACGGTGCCACGAGGATCCCGGCCGACACGCTCGCGGTGGTCGCCGACCGTTCGGCGGTGGGCGAGCAGTACGTCGACCTCCAGCCGCGCCGGTCGGGTGGCCCGTACCTCAGGGACGGCAGCCCGATCCCGCGCAGCCGCACCCGGACCCCGCTGCCGGTCACCGATCTGGTCCTCAGCCTCGACCGGCTGGTCAACTCCGTCGGCAAGGACGATCTGCGGGTCACCGTCGACGAGCTGGGCAAGGCGTTCTCGGGCACCGGACCGAACCTGAGCCGGCTGGTGGACTCCGGCAACGCGCTGGTGGAGTCGGCGTCCGCAGCGCTGCCGGAGACGACCTCGCTGATCGAGGACTCGCGGAAGGTGCTGAAGACGCAGGCGGAGCAGGGCTCGGCCATCAGGTCGTTCTCCCGCGACCTGGCCCGGCTCACCGAGCAGCTGAAGTCGAGCGACGGCGATCTGCGCCGGCTGATCGGCGCCGCGGTGCCCGCCACGCAGCAGCTCGACTCCCTGCTGAAGTCCACGCGACCGCAGGTGCCGGTCCTGCTGGCCAACCTCGTCAGCGGCGGCCAGATCACCCTGGCCCGGCTGCCCGGCGTCGAACAGGCCCTGGTCACCCTCCCGCTCACGGTCGCGGGCAGCTACACGGTGATCCCCGGCGACGGCACCACCCACTTCGGGCTGACCGTGAACGCCGACGACCCGCCCGCGTGCACCCAGGGCTACGGCACCCAGCGGCGCGACCCCGCCGACACCGGCACCCGCCCGGCGAACACCGACGCGCGCTGCACGGCACCGCGCGGGAGCAGGACCTCGGTGCGCGGCGCCCAGAACGCCCCCGGCGCCACGGCCGGTTCGGGCGGCGCGAACCAGGCCGCGTTCGTGGCCCCGTACGACCCGGAGACCGGCACCGCGACCGGCCCGGACGGCACGCCCGTCGAGATCGGCTCGACGGGCGGCGAACAGACCGTGTTCGGAAAGGAGTCGTGGCAATGGCTGCTCGTGGGACCGATGGCAGGACAGGACGGCGCATGAGGCTGCTGTCGGCGGCGCTCGCCGCCGCGACCGTGCTGACGGCAGTGCTGTGCGGCTGGCTGGGCCTGAAGCTGTCCGACCAGCGCGCGGCCGACCAGCGCCGTCAGGACATCCTGGCGGCGGCCCGCCAGTCGGCGCTGAACTTCACCTCGCTCGACTACCGGCACTACGACCGGGACAGCCGCACCGTGCTGAGCGGCGCCACCGGCGACTTCAAGAAGCAGTTCGCCGCGCAGACCCGGCAGTTGACCAAGCTCGTCGCGCAGAACAAGTCGGTGTCCGAGGGGCAGGTCCTGGAAGCGGGCATCGTGCGCTCCGACGAGCGCTCGGCCCAGGTCCTGGTCGTCGCCGACAGCAAGGTGACCAACACCGCCGCGCCCGACGGCCAGGCGCGCACCTACCGGCTCCAGCTCGGCCTGGTGCGCGTGGCCGGCCGCTGGCTGACCTCCGACGTCGAGTTCGTCGGCTGAACCACCCGTGAGGAGAGACACCGTGGCGAACCCGACCACCCGCACCCGCGGCACCGGCTCCCCGGCCCGCCGCACCCTGACCGCGGCCGCCCGCGCGGCGGCCAAGCGCGCCGGGCGGCCGGTGCGCCCCGAGCCCGAGCGCCGTGCCGGCCCGGAGGAGAAGACCTCCACCGGACGCACCCTGCTCATCGACCCCCCGGCGGACGGCTGGGACGACCCGCCGGAGCCCGAGGTCTCGGAGGCCTCCGACGCCTCCGAGACCTCCGTAGCCCCAGAAGCCTCGGACACCGAACCGGAGGAGAGCGCACCTGTGCGCCAGGCCGGGGGGCGCGTGGTCACCGCGGTGCTGGGCGTCGTCCTGGTGGCGGCGCTGGCCGTGGCCGCCGTACTCGGGTGGCAGTACCGGCAGGGACGGCAGGCGGAGCAGGCCCGCGGCGCGGCCCTCGCGGCCGCGCAGAAGGCGGCGCCGGTCGTGCTGTCGTACGACTACCGGCACCTGGACCGGGACTTCTCCCGGGCCCGCGCCCTGCTCACCGGGCACTTCCGCGACCAGTACGGCAGGACCACGAAGACGGTGGTCGCGCCGACGGCGACGAAGTACCACGGCGTGGTGACGGCGACCGTGGCCACACCCTCCGACGGCGGCGCCCCGGCGGCCTCCGTCGTGTCGGCCACGCCGGACCGGGCCGTCGTCCTGCTCTTCGTCAACCAGGTCACCGAGAGCACCCAGGTCCCGGAGCCCCGCCTGGACCTGAACCGGGTGCGGATGACGCTCACCCGCACCTCGGACGGCTGGAAGGTGAGCGGCGTCGACGCCCTCTGACCAGGCCTCCGGCAGTGCCCCCGCGCCCCAGGCGCGGGGGCACTTTTTCGTGGGCTCTCTTGACAGCCCTGCCCCCTCACAGGCACTCTTCCATTAAGCAGAAAGCAACTTCCGCAATGTGGAATTACAGGGAAGGGAGCGCGGCCCCCGTGGGATTCGCAGACCAGCGCTTCAACGTCAACCTGTCGATCCTCTTCACGGAACTCCCGCTCCTGGAGCGTCCCGCGGCCGCCGCCGCGGCGGGCTTCACGGCGGTCGAGCTGTGGTGGCCCTGGATCGACTCCCCCACTCCCGAGCAGTCCGAGCTCGACGCCCTGAAGAAGGCGATCGAGGACGCGGGCGTGACGCTCACGGGCCTGAACTTCTACGCCGGACAGCTGCCGGGCCCGGACCGCGGCGCCCTGTCGGTCCCGGGCGAGGAGTCGGAGAGGTTCCGCGCCAACATCGACGTGGCCATCGCCTTCGCCGGGTCCCTCGGCTGCACGACGTTCAACGCCCTGTACGGCAACCGCGTCGACGGCGTGGACCCGGCCGAGCAGGACGCGCTCGCCCTGGAGAACCTGGTGCTCGCGGCCCGCGCCGTCGGCCAGGTCGGCGGGACCGTCCTGATCGAGGCCCTCAACCAGCCCGAGTCGCCGAAGTGCCCGATCGTGAGCGCGCCCAAGGCGATCGAGATCGTGGACAAGGTCAACGAGGCGACGGGCCTCGGGAACGCCAAGTTCCTGATGGACCTGTACCACCTGTCGATGAACGGCGAGGACCTGCCGTCGGTGATCGAGAGTTACGCGGCGAAGACCGGTCACGTCCAGATCGCCGACAACCCCGGCCGCGGCGCCCCCGGGACGGGTTCGCTCCCGCTGGAGGAGCTGCTCGACCAGCTGAGGAAGGCCGGTTACGACGGCTGGGTCGGCCTGGAGTACAAGGCCGGCGACCGCCCGAGCGCCGAGGCCTTCGACTGGCTCCCGCGAGAAGCCCGCGCGGCTCGCTGAACACCCCTGACTTTGCAAGGCAGTTGAGAGAGGCACCCCCAATCATGAGCAGCAACCTCCCCAAGATCGCCTGGATCGGCCTCGGCATCATGGGCTCCCCCATGTCCGAGAACCTGATCAAGGCGGGTTACCAGGTCACCGGCTTCACCCTGGAGCAGGACAAGCTGGACCGCCTGGCCGCCGCCGGCGGCACCGCCGCCTCCTCCATCGCCGAGGCCGTGCGCGACGCCGACGTGGTCATCACCATGGTGCCCGCGTCCCCGCAGGTCGAGGCCATCTCCTACGGCCCGGACGGCATCCTGGAGAACGCGAAGCAGGGCGCCCTGCTGATCGACATGTCCTCGATCACCCCGCAGACCTCCGTCGACCTCGCGAAGGCTGCCAAGGACAAGGGCATCCGGGTGCTGGACGCCCCGGTGTCCGGCGGTGAGGCCGGCGCCATCGAGGCCGTGCTGTCGATCATGGTCGGCGGCGAGCAGGCCGACTTCGACCAGGCCAAGCCGATCTTCGAGGCGCTGGGCAAGACCATCGTGCTGTGCGGCCCGCACGGCTCCGGCCAGACCGTGAAGGCGGCCAACCAGCTGATCGTCGCCGTGAACATCCAGGCGTGCGCCGAAGCCGTGGTCTTCCTGGAGAAGTCGGGCGTGGACCTGCAGGCCGCCCTCGACGTCCTCAACGGCGGCCTGGCCGGCTCGACCGTGCTGACGCGCAAGAAGGACAACTTCCTCAGCCGCGACTTCAAGCCGGGCTTCCGCATCGACCTGCACCACAAGGACATGGGCATCGTCACCGACGCCGCCCGCAACGTCGGCGCCGCCCTGCCGGTCGGCGCCGTGGTCGCCCAGCTGGTCGCCTCGCTGCGCGCCCAGGGCGACGGGGGCCTGGACCACTCGGCCCTGCTGCGGGCCGTGGAGCGCCTCTCCGGCGCCCAGGTCTGACCGGCCCCTGAAGACTTCCGGGCCGCGGCGCCGCTGACACCTGTCCTGTCGCGCCCAGGCGGCGCCGCGGCCCGGAATCAACTTCAACAAACTGTTGACGCTCAGATCGCCCTACTTCTAGGCTCCACAAAGCGGAAGAAGATTTCCGCTGCCACCCGCACGGAAGGTCCACGATGTCGAAGCGCGTGCTCACGACAGAGTCCGGCGCACCGGTCGCCGACAACCAGAACTCCGCCTCGGCCGGCGTAGGCGGCCCGCTCCTGATCCAGGACCAGCAGCTCCTGGAGAAGCTCGCGCGCTTCAACCGCGAGCGCATCCCGGAGCGCGTGGTGCACGCCCGTGGCTCCGGCGCGTACGGCCACTTCGAGGTGACCGACGACGTCACCGGCTTCACCCACGCCGACTTCCTGAGCGAGATCGGCAAGCGCACCGAGGTGTTCGTGCGCTTCTCGACGGTCGCCGACTCCCTCGGCGGGGCCGACGCCGTCCGTGACCCGCGCGGTTTCGCGGTGAAGTTCTACACCGAGGAGGGCAACTACGACCTCGTCGGCAACAACACCCCGGTGTTCTTCATCAAGGACCCGATCAAATTCCCCGACTTCATCCACTCGCAGAAGCGCGACCCGTTCACGGGCCGTCAGGAGCCGGACAACGTCTGGGACTTCTGGGCGCACGCCCCCGAGGCCACGCACCAGGTGACCTGGCTGATGGGCGACCGCGGCATCCCGGCGTCGTACCGGCACATGAACGGCTACGGCTCCCACACCTACCAGTGGACCAACGCCGACGGCGAGGCCTTCTTCGTCAAGTACCACTTCAAGACGAACCAGGGCATCCGCTCCCTGAGCAGCGAGCAGGCCGCGGAGCTCGCGGGCAAGGACCCGAACTCCCACCAGACGGACCTGCTGCAGGCCATCGAGCGGGGCGTGCACCCGTCGTGGACCCTGTATGTCCAGCTCATGCCTGCGGCCGAGGCGGCGGACTACCGCTTCAACCCGTTCGACCTGACCAAGGTCTGGCCGCACAAGGACTACCCGCTGCAGCGCGTGGGCCGTCTGGTGCTGGACCGCAACCCGGACAACGTCTTCGCCGAGGTCGAGCAGGCCGCGTTCTCCCCGAACAACTTCGTGCCGGGCATCGGTCCCTCCCCCGACAAGATGCTCCAGGGCCGCCTGTTCGCCTACGCGGACGCGCACCGCTACCGCCTGGGCGTCAACCACACCCTGCTCGCCGTGAACGCCCCCAAGGCGGTTCCGGGCGGGGCGCAGAACTATGGCCGCGACGGCTTCATGGCGGTCAACGGCCAGGGCCGCGGCGCCAAGAACTACGAGCCGAACTCCTACGACGGCCCGGTGGAGACCGGCCGCCCGCTGTCGGCGCCCCTCGCGGTGTCGGGTCACACGGGCAACCACGCCGCGCCCCTGCACACCAAGGACGACGACTTCTACCAGGCGGGCGAGCTGTACCGCCTGATGTCGCAGGAGGAGAAGTCCCGCCTGGTCGCGAACATCGCCGGCGGCCTGTCGCAGGTCTCCCGGGACGACGTGATCGAGAAGAACCTGGCTCACTTCCACGCTGCCGACCCGGAGTACGGCAAGCGCGTGGAGGAGGCGGTCCGCGCCCTGCGCGAGGACTGAGATTCGGTAACCCGCAAGCAGCGTACGGAGCCTGACGGGAGGTCAGTCCGCACGCGGCCCGCGCGACACGCCGCACGGCCCGGATGAGGGGTGGTCGTACGGCGGTGGGCGCGGGCAGGGCGAGGACCGTGGCGGCGTGCGAGCCAGTGCGGTGGTGAAGGACCGAGTCCCCTTCTCGACCAGAGGGAAGGGCACCCGGCTCCGTCGCACCCACCACGGTCCCACCCAGCCCCCGTTTTTCGGGGCCACCAGCTCCGTCCGGCGGCGCGAACGACCTGTCGCGCCCAGCCTCGTGCCGTCGGACGGTCACCACATGGACACGAAGCGCTCCCCCGGTCAGGGGGAGCGCTTCGTGCTGTCCGGGCCCGGAGCCGTCTTCCGGCGTGCGGTCGCGCCGTATCCGCAGGACGCTGAAGCCATGGGCAATACGCAGTTCCCGCACATCGTGGTCCACTCCCCCGCCCTGGACGGATCGCGGCGGGTCACCGAGGGGGACGTGACGCTGGGGATCGCCTCGCATCTGGACGATGTCGTGGAGATCCTTCGGCTGGCCGATCTGGACCGGATCGAGGTGGAGGAGAGCGATCTCATCGAGTGGCAGGGCGGCGGGCCCGACGACTGGCCCGGACTGTCGGAGCACGAGCTGTGAGGGCTGGTGTACGGCAGCGGTCGTAGGCGGGCTACGCCATCCTCAAATGAAGCTCTGAAGACAGCACCGGAGGCTTCAACCGCCCCCGCAGTAGGGCAGATTACGTGCACCAGGGGCCCGCCGGCACGGGGGCGGCGGGCCCCGCACCGGGGAGCACTACGGGGGACGTCACGGGGGACGCGAAAGGGCGGCCCGTCCTGGTGGACGGGCCGCCCTTGGTGTGCGCGGCGGTGTGCCTGGCGGGTGTCAGACCTTCAGCGGCTTGATCGACGTCGGCGCGTGGCCGGGCTCGGTGGCCAGTTCCTCGAACTCGGAGATGTCGCTGATGTCCATGGTGCGGCTCATCGAGATGTTGGTGATCCGCTCCAGGATCGCCTCGACGACGACCGGCACCCGGTACTCGGCGGCCAGCTTCTTCGCCTGCTCGAACGCCGCACCCAGCTGGTCCGGCTCGGTGACCCGGATCGCCTTGCAGCCCAGGCCCTCGGCCACCTTGACGTGGTCGACGCCGTAGACGCCGATCTCCGGCGTGTTGATGTTCTCGAACTCCAGGTTGACCTGGAAGTTGATGTCCAGGCCGATCTGCGCCTGCCGGATCAGGCCCAGGTAGGCGTTGTTCACCAGGACGTGGACGTAGGGGATCCGGTGCTGGGCGGCGACCGCCAGCTCCTCGATCAGGAACTGGAAGTCGTAGTCGCCGGAGAGCGCGACGACCGGGCTGTCCGGGTCGGCCTTGGCGACGCCGATCGCGGCCGGGATGGTCCAGCCGAGCGGGCCGGCCTGGCCGCAGTTGATCCAGTGGCGCGGCTTGTAGACGTGCAGCATCTGCGCGCCGGCGATCTGGGAGAGGCCGATGGTGGTGACGTACCGGGTGTCCGGGCCGAAGGCCTTGTTCATCTCCTCGTACACGCGCTGCGGCTTCATGGGCACGTTGTCGAAGTGCGTACGGCGCAGCAGAGTCGCCTTGCGCTCCTGGGTGGAGGCCACCCAGGCGGAGCGGTCGGGGAGCTTTCCTTCCGCCTTCAGCTCCTTCGCGACCTCGATGAACAGCTCCAGCGCGACCTTGGCGTCGGAGACGACACCGTAGTCCGGCGGGAAGATCTTGCCGATCTGGGTGGGCTCGATGTCGACGTGGACGAACTTCCGGTCCCCGCGGTAGACGTCGAGCTTGTAGCCGGTGTGGCGGTTGGCCCAGCGGTTGCCGATGCCGAGGACGAAGTCCGACTCCAGGAAGTTGGCGTTGCCGTAGCGGTGCGAGGTCTGGACGCCGACCATGCCGGCGTTCAGCTCGTGGTCGTCGGGCAGCGCGCCCCAGCCCATCAGGGTCGGGACGACCGGGGTCTGGGTCAGCTCGGCGAACTCCACCAGCAGGTCGGCGGCGTCGGCGCCGAGGATGCCGCCGCCGGCCACGATGACCGGGCGCTCCGAGTCCAGAAGAAAGGTGATCGCCTTCTCGATCTGGGCGCGGGTCGCGGCCGGCTTGTAGACGGGCAGCGGTTCGTACGTCTCCGGGTCGAACTCGATCTCGGTGAGCTGGACGTCGATCGGCAGGTCGATCAGGACCGGGCCGGGACGGCCGGACCGCATCAGGTGGAAGGCCTGCTGGAAGACGCCCGGGACCTGCGCGGCCTCCAGGACGGTGACCGCCATTTTGGTGACCGGCTTGGCGATCGAGGCGATGTCGACGGCCTGGAAGTCCTCCTTGTGGATCACGCTGGTGGGCGCCTGGCCCGTGATGCACAGGATCGGGATGGAGTCACCGATGGCCGAGTACAGGCCGGTGATCATGTCGGTGCCGGCCGGGCCGGAGGTGCCGATGCAGACACCGATGTTGCCCGGCTTGGTGCGGGTGTACCCCTCGGCCATGTGTGAGGCGCCCTCGACATGGCGGGCGAGGGTGTGGTTGATGCCGCCACCCTCCTTGAGCGCCTTGTAGAAGGGGTTGATCGCCGCGCCCGGCACACCGAAGGCGTCGGTGACGCCCTCGCGCTTGAGGATCTCAACTGCCGCGCGGGCAGCGGTCATACGAGCCATCGAGTACTCCTGCTTCGGCTTCTCGGATGCGTACTCCCGTCGCGCCCCGCGGTGAGCACAGTCTCCAGATGGGTCACACTTCCGCATTGCGGAAATTAACTTCTACTATCTGAAAACAATGTAGAAGCGCGCACCAACTGTCGTCAAGAGAGGTGGAGACCGGGCCAAGCGCCGGACAAGCGGGGTGGGACAGGAGGACCATGGGAGCCGCCGTCCCGACGCGGCTGTTCCGACGTGACGCTGGGGGTGGGCCATGCCCGAGAGCGTGCCGGTGCGCTGCCCGGCCTGCCGGCGCGAGCACATCTACACCGCGCCGTCGTATCCCTGCGCGTGCGGCGCGCCCACCGCCCCGCGGCTGGATCCGGCCACCGAACCGTCCGTGGCCGCCCAGCGGGCCTGGGACGACGAGTGGATCTCCGTGCCGTGCACCGCCTGCGGGCGCCTGGGCCAGTGGCCACACCCGGAGCTGGGCTGCTCCTGCGGCACGGTGTTGCGCATCCCGGTGATGCCTCCGGCGGCAGGCGGTGTGCCGTCGACAGACGGCGGTGTTCCGTCGCCGGACCACTTCATCCCGTCGACAGGCAGCCATGTCCCCTCGACAGGCAGCCATGTCCGGTCGGCGGACAGCGGTGTCCCGTCGGCGGCGGACGGCTTCGCTGCCCCCGCCAGGCGCCCCGCCTTCCAGCCGCGCGCGATCCGCACCGCCCGCGACGCCGTCACCGTCGCCGCGCTCTATCTGCGCTGGCTCGGCTACCGGGACATCCGCCGCGCCGACCAGCGGCCCCCGAACGGCATCGGGCTCGCCGCGCACGGGCTCCTCGCCCAGGTGGACCCGACCGTGCGCCCGGCGGCGCCGCGGGACGTGGAGTGCCTGTGGCTGACGGCGATGACGGAGTCCGCGGACTGCGTGTACTTCTCCCTCGCGGGATACACCGACGACGCCCGGGCCCGCGCGAACGCCCTCGGCATCCCCCTCTTCGTCCTGGACCTCGCGGGCGTCCCGCAGCCGGTGAACGACCACGCCGACACCCTGGACGCCGAGGGAGCGCCCGAACCGGGGCCCCGGCCGCGGAACCGGCGCAGCTGACCCCTCCGGAGCCGCCCGGCCGACGCGGAAGATCGTCCTCAGGTCGGACGAGGCCCGCGGACTCCCTCCACCGGCGGATCGATGTGCCCGCCCCGCGCGGCTGCCTAACGTGCGGGGCGATCATTCGGCCGAAGAGAGGAAGAGCATGCGTTTACCCCGCAGGCGGGTGGCCGCGCTCGCGGCATCCGTCCTGGCCACGATGGTGTTCGGCACCCCGGCGCGCGCGTCGGCGCCGACCGGGCCGCACATCGACTGGCGGCGCTGCCGAGGGGCCGTACCGGCCGACGCGGTGCGGTGCGGACAGGTGTCCGTGCCGCTCGACTGGTCCCGGCCCGCCGCGTCCGCCCGGACCACCGTCGCCGTCGCGCGGCTGCCGGCGGCCGACCCGGCGCACCGGGTCGGCACGCTCTTGTTCAATCCCGGTGGCCCCGGCGAGGGAGAGGTCGGCTATCTGCTGTCCGGGCAGGCCCGTCGGCAGTACTTTCCCCAGCTCCTGCGCGACCGCTTCGACATCGTCGCCGTCGAGCCGCGCGGCACCGGCGTCAACCCGCCGCTGAACTGCCCGCTGCCGGTCGACCACACGGTGAGCAGGTTCCCCGCCGACCGGGCGGCCGCCGCCGCACTGGTCCGCAGCAACCGGCGGATGGGAACCGTCTGCGCGCAGCGGAGCGGACCCGTCTTCCCGCATCTGGACACCACGAGCGTCGCCCGGGACATGGACGCGGTACGCGCGGCGCTGGGCGAGGCGAAGGTCAGCTTCCTCGGGGTGTCCTACGGCACCATGGTGGCGCAGAGCTACGCCGAGCTGTTCCCCTCGCGGGTGCGAGCGATGGTGCTGGACGGCGTGGTCGACCGGTCGCTCTCCTGGCGCCGGCTGGCCCGTGCCGACGCCGCCGCCGTGCAGGACGGCGTGCGCAGGTTCGCCCGCTGGTCGGGCCGGGACGCCCGCAGCGCGTTGCACGGGCGGGACGTCACCGGCCTGCTGGACTCGCTGCTGCGCCGGGCCGACCACGGCGGGATCAGGGACGGCGGCCGGCCGGTGCGCGCGGAGGAGATCGCGCAGGCGGTCAACGCCGGCCTGCAGTCACCGTCCCTCTACGCACCCCTGGCCACCGCGCTGAGCAGGACGGACGCCGCGGGGGACATGGCACCGCTCGCCTTCCTCACCCCCGGCCGCACCGGCGAGTACGGTCTGTACCGCTCGATCATCTGCCAGGACGTGCCCGGTCCCGGCGACCCCGTCGCCGAACTGCCGGCCGCGGTGCCCGGGATGCGCGCCACCGGCCCCACCCTGCGCGGCTATTCCGAGTTCTGGGACATCACCAGCGGCTGCGCGGGCTGGCCGGTGGACTCCGCCTGGACGCCGCACACCTGGCGGGTTCCCGCACACTTCCCCGCAGTGCTCCTGCTGTCCGGCACGCACGACGTGGCGACACCCCCGGCCTTCGCCGACGGGGTCCGGCGCGCGCTGCCGGCCGGCCGGCTGCTGCGCTGGGACGGCGACGGCCACACGGCCTGGCTCAACAGCCCGGCCACGGTGGCCGCGGCGGCCGACTACCTCGCCACCCTGCACATGCCCCGCGGAGCCCGCTGAACCACGACCGGACGGTGCGGGCGGGCCGCCTCGACGGGTCCCGGTCGAGTGTGCCGCCGACAGCGCGCTCCTCCGGGACCCGTCCCCGGGCATCTAGCGGATGCTCGGTTCCGGCCGTCTCACACCTGGTACTTCTCCCGCAGTTCGACCTTGCGCACCTTTCCGGACACCGTCATCGGGAAGGAGTCGAGGATCTGCAGCCGGCTGGGGATCTTGTAATGGGCGAGCCGGCCCCGGCAGAAGGCGCGCAGTTCCTCCAGGGTGAGCGGGTCGGCCACGTCGTGCGGGATCACACAGGCCAGGACCTCCTCGCCGTACGTCTCGTGCGGCACCCCGACGACCTGGACGTCCCTGATCTTCGGGTGGGCGTAGAGGAACTCCTCGATCTCGCGCGGGTAGATGTTCTCGCCACCCCGGATGATCATGTCCTTGATCCGGCCGACGATCTCGACGTAACCGTCCGCGCGCATGACCGCGAGGTCCCCGGTATGCATCCAGCGGCCCGCGTCCACGGCCTCGGCGGTCTTCTCGGGCTCGTTCCAGTAGCCGAGCATCACGCTGTAGCCACGGGTACACAACTCCCCTGCCACGCCCCGCGGTTGGGTCACTCCGGTGGCCGGGTCCACGACCTTGACCTCCAGGTGCGGCAGGACCCGGCCGACGGTGCCCGTGCGGTGCTCCAGGTCGTCGTCCCGGCGGGTCTGCAGCGACACCGGGGATGTCTCGGTCATGCCGTAGCAGATGGCGACCTCCGCCATGTGCATCTCGGCGACGACCCGCTTCATCACCTCCACCGGGCACGGCGAGCCCGCCATGATGCCGGTGCGCAGGGACGTGAGGTCGAAGCCCGCGAAGTCGGGGAGGTTCAGCTCCGCGATGAACATGGTCGGGACGCCGTAGAGCGAGGTGCAGCGCTCCTGCTGGACGGCTTCGAGGGTGGCCCTGGGGTCGAAGGACGGGGCAGGGATGACCATGCAGGCGCCGTGCGAGGTGGCGGCCAGGTTTCCCATGACCATGCCGAAACAGTGATAGAACGGGACCGGGATGCAGATCCTGTCCTGCTCGGTGTAGGCGATCAACTCCCCCACGAAGTAACCGTTGTTGAGGATGTTGTGGTGGGAGAGGGTGGCCCCCTTGGGGAAGCCCGTCGTGCCCGAGGTGTACTGGATGTTGACGGGGTCGTCGCAGGACAGCGGCTCACAGGGGACATCGGGCGTCGCCCGTTCCAGCAGCGCCTCCCAGCTGGGGTCGCCGATGTAGACCGTCTCCCGCAACTGCGGGCACCTGCCGCGCACTTGCTCGACCATCGCGCGGTAGTCGCTCGCCTTGTGGCTCAGGGACGCGAACAGCAGGGAGATCCCGGCCTGGCCCAGGACGTACTCCACCTCGTGCGTGCGGTAGGCCGGGTTGATGTTCACCATGATCGCGCCGATGCGGGCGGTGGCGTACTGGACCAGGACCCACTCGGGACAGTTGACCGCCCAGATCCCGACCCGGTCGCCCTTGACCACCCCGCTCGCCAGCAGCGCGGACGCCAGCCGGTCGACGTCCGCGGCGAACCGGGCGTAGGTCCAGCGTCGCCCGGAGGGCACGTCGACCAGCGCCTCGCGGTCCGGCCAGGCGGCCACGGCCCGGTCCAGGTTGGCGCCGATGGTGTCACCGAGGAGCGCGGTGGGCCCCGTCCCGTGGGTGTACGACAGCTCTGCGCTCACCGGAAGTCCTCCTCGCGGTACTCGTTCTCGGAGCCCTGGGCCGTCGCCTCGCGCAGTTCGATCCGGCGGATCTTGCCGGACACGGTCTTGGGCAGCGCGCCGAACTCCAGCCGGCGGATGCGCTTGTAGGGGGCGAGCACCTGGCGGGAGTGCTCGAAGAGGACCTTCGCGGTGTCCGGGCCGGGCTCGTAACCCCCGGCGAGGACGACGTAGGCCTTCGGCACCGCGAGCCGCAGCTCGTCCGGCGCGGGCACGACGGCCGCCTCGGCCACCGCCTCGTGCTCCAGCAGCGCGCTCTCCAGCTCGAACGGGCTGATCTTGTAGTCGGAGGCCTTGAAGACGTCGTCCGCGCGGCCGACGTACGTCAGATAGCCGTCCTCGTCGCGGGAGGCGATGTCCCCGGTGCGGTAGTAGCCGCCCGCCATGGCCTCGGCCGTGCGGTCCGGGTCGCCGTGGTAGCCGGCCATCAGGCCGACCGGGCGCTCGGAGAGGTCGAGGGCGATCTCGCCCTCGGCGGCGCCGGGCGCGCCGGAGACCGGGTCGAGGAGTTCCACGCGGTAACCCGGGCTGGGGCGGCCCATGGAGCCGGTCTTCAGCACCTGCCCGGGGCTGTTGGAGACCTGCACGGCGGTCTCGGTCTGCCCGAAGCCGTCCCGGATGGTCACTCCCCAGGCCCGCCGGACCTGTTCGATGACCTCGGGGTTGAGCGGCTCGCCGGCGGCCACGACCTCGCGGGGCGGGGTGGCGAGGAGGCCCAGGTCGGCCTGGATGAGCATGCGCCACACGGTCGGCGGGGCGCAGAAGGTGGTCACGCCCGCCCGGTCCATCTCGGCCATCAGCCGGGCCGCGTCGAACCGTGTGTAGTTGAAGAGGAAGACGGTCGCCTCGGCGTTCCACGGCGCGAACAGATTGGACCAGGCGTGCTTGGCCCAGCCCGGCGAGGAGATGTTCAGGTGCACGTCCCCGGGTTTCAGGCCGACCCAGTACATGGTGGCCAGATGCCCGATCGGGTAGGAGGTGTGGGTGTGCTCGACCAACTTGGGGCGGGCGGTCGTACCGGAGGTGAAGTAGAGCATCAGCGGGTCGTCGGCCAGGGTGGGGCCGTCGACCCGGAACTCGGCGGGGGCGGCGTACGCGTCCTCGTACGGCTCCCAGCCCTCCTCGGGCGGCCCGCCGACCGCGATCTTCGTGTACCCGCCCGGCACCTCGGCGAACTTCGCGGTGTCCTCGGCCCGTACGATCACGTGCCTGACCCGGCCCCGGTCCACCCGGTCGCGCAGGTCGGCGGGTCCGAGCAGCGGGGTGGCCGGGATGACCACGGCGCGCAGCTTCATCGCGGCCAGCGCGGTCTCCCACAGCTCGGCCTGGTTGCCGAGCATGACCAGGATCCGGTCCTCGGCGGCGACGCCCCGGGCCCGCAGGTGGTTGGCGACCCGGTTCGACCGCTCGGACATCTCGGCGAAGGACAGCCGCGTCTCGCCGCCGTCCTCCTCGACGATGTGCAGCGCGGTCCGGTCGTTGCCGGCGGCGATCACGTCGAACCAGTCCAGCGCCCAGTTGAAGTGCGCGGGCCGCGGCCAGGCGAAGCCGCCGTAGGCGGCGGCATAGTCCTCTCGGTGGGCCAGCAGAAAGTCCCGGGCCTTGCGGAACGACTCGGTCGCCGTCGTCATCACACACTCCTCGCGTCACCGGCGCGGCTCACTCCCGCTCTTCCGGACCATTGCCGGGCGGCTCTCTGGCATCGTCTAATCCGTGATGCAGGTCTCACTACCCCCGAACGGGGGTGGGGGCGGCAGAAGGGGCGAGGACGTGACGGCAGACGCGGCGGGGACGGTGGAGATCGGCGGCGCGCTGGCCCGGCTGCGGCGTGACACGGGGCTCCCCGTCGTCTTCGGCGGCCTGGTCGAGCCCGGGCGGCCGCAGATCCGGATCAGCGAGCTGAGCGGCACGACCACGACCGCCCTGCGCTCGCTCGCGGTGACCTCCGGCAACGGGCTCGGCGGGAAGGCGGTGGCGCTGGCCCGCCCGTGCGCGGTGACCGACTACTCCAGCTCCCGGCAGATCAGCCACGAGTACGACGCCCCGGTGGCCGCGGAGGGCATCCGCTCGGTGGTGGCGGTGCCGGTGGTGGTGCGGCGCCGGGTGCGCGGCGTGCTCTACGGCGCGCTGCGCTCGGCCCAGCCGCTCGGCGACCGCACGCTGGGCGCGGCCATGGCCGTCGCCCGGGACGTGGAGCAGGCGCTGGTGGTGCGGGACGAGGCGCGGGGGCTGCTGGCGGCGGCCCGGCCTGAGCCCGCCGGCCGCGACCAGGGCGCCGCTTGGGAACAGGTGCGCGAGGCGCATGCGGCGCTGCGGGCCCTGGCCCCCCGGATCGGCGATCCTGAGCTGCGGGCCGAACTGCTCGCGGCCTGCGGTCTGCTGACCGCCCCGGCACGGTCCGGCGGCGTGACCCTGGCGCCGCGCGAGCTGGACGTGCTGTCCTGGGTGGCGGCGGGGGCGACCAACGCGGCCGTGGCCGAGCAGCTGGGGCTGCGCGCGGAGACGGTGAAGGGCTATCTGCGTTCGGCGATGCGGAAGCTGGGCGCGCACACCCGGGGGGAGGCGGTGACCGCGGCCCGCAGGGCTGGGCTGCTGCCGTGACGGCGGGCGGTGGGGAAACCTGCTCATTCAAGCGGTGACGCTCTGAATTTCCCTATGCTTGACCGTTTGTTATTTCCCTCACCACGGCTTCCGTCCGAATTTCAAGGATCGTTGCCTAGAATTTGGCCCGAACACGACACACGAGGGGAGCGGTGACCGTGCGACGGGACTTCCAGGAGCCTGCCAGGTGCCGCCCCGACCTGGTCATCGGCCGCGAGGACCTGTTGGCCGGCGCCCGTGACCAACTCGCCTCGGGCGGCAGTGTGCTGCTCCACGGTCCCGCCGGAATAGGGAAATCCACCGTCCTGCGGGCATTGGCCGAGGAATACGGCGCCACCGCCCGCACCGTCCTGCGCTGCTCCGCCACCGAGTCCGAATCCCATCTCCCCTTCCTGGCCCTCGCCGACCTCCTCGGCCTGGTCCTCGACGACGTCTCCCCCCGGCTGCCCCTCGCCCAGCGCACCGCCCTGGAGTCGGCGCTCACCGGCCGCGGCGAGTCCAGCCTCCAGCGCGACGGACTCGCCCTGCGCCTCGCGGTGCTCTCCGCGCTGCGCGCACTGGCCGCGCACGGCAGCGTCCTCGTCGTCGCCGACGACCTGCAGTGGCTCGACCCGGCCAGCGCCGAACTGCTCGGGTTCGCCGCCCGCCGCCTGGAGGGAACCCCGGTGCAGCTGCTGTGCGCGGTACGCACCGAGGGCCAGGAGAGCCAGGAGTACGACCGGCACCTGCGCTCCTGCCCGCCGGGCACCCTCGCGGTCCGGCTGGGCCCGCTCTCCCGCACCCAGGTCGCCCAGCTGCTCGACCACCGCGGCCACGGCGCCCTGCCCCGCTCCACCGTCCGCGAGATCCACCGCACGTCCGGCGGCAATCCGCTGTTCGCCCTGGAACTCGGCCGCGCCCTCGCCGACAGCCCCACCCCGCCCCGGCCGGGCGAGCCGCTGCCGGTGCCGACCAGCCTGCGCGCCCTGGTGCTCAGCCGGCTGGACATGCTGTCGGTCGAGGCCCGCCGCACCCTGCTGGTGGCCAGCGCCGGCGCCCGCCCCACCCCGGCGCTGCTGCACGCGGCCGGCCGGACCAACGCCGAGGCCGAGTGCGCCCAGGCCGCCGAACTCGGGCTGCTGGCCACCGAGCCCGACGCCCCCGCCGTACGGTTCGCGCACCCGCTGATTTCCGCCGCGCTGTATGCGGAGGCACCCGTGCACGAGCGGCGCGCCGCGCACGCGGCCCTGTCCACGGCCGCCTCCGACCCGATCGAACGGGCCCGGCACCTGGCCCTGGCCACCACCGGCACCGACCCGGAGGTCGCCGCCCGGCTCGCCGAGGCCGCCGCGCTCGCGCGGGACCGCGGCGCTCCCTCGGTCGCCGCCCACCTCGGGCTGCTGGCCGCCCGGCACACCCCCGCCGACGGCACGCCCAGCCCCGAGGAGCGCCGGCTGCAGGCCGCCGAGGACGCGATCACCGCGGGCGAGATCGACCTGGCCCGGGACATCGCCCGCGAGGTGCTGGCCCGGGCGAGTGTGCCCGCCGACCGGGTGCGGGCCTGGATCATCGTCATCGACAGCGCGGGCCACACCATGGCCGAGGTCGACGCCGTCTTCCCGCAGGCCCTCGCCGACGCGGGCGACGACCCCCGGCTGCTGGGCCTGGTGCACTACCAGCTGGCCTGGCGGGCGCTGATCGTCGAGGGCGACTTCACCGAGGCCCGCGAGGCCGCCGCGCACGCCGCCGAGCTGGCCGCGCAGGGCCGGGACCGGCGCACCGAACTGCTCTCCCTCGCCTTCCAGGCCCAGACCGAGACCCTGATGGGCCACCCGGAGGCGCCCCGGACCATCACCCGCGCCCTGAAGGAACCTCAGGACCCCCGGGTGACCTGGCACCACAACGGGGCGAGCAGTGCCCGGTTCCGCTGGCTGGTCATGGGCGACCAGCTGGCCGAGGCCCGCGCGACGGTCACCGCGCTGCTGCGCGAGGTGCGCCGGCGCGGCTCGGTGGAGAGCGAGGTGCACTTCCTGCGCGGCCTCGCCGAGACCGAACTGCGCGCCGGGCACTGCGGGCGCGCCCTGGAGCTGGCCCGGGAGAGCCTGCGCCTCGCCCGGGACTCCGGGATCGGCGAGACCGCCTCGGCGATGCTCACCTCGCTCGCGGAGGCCTCCGGCGGGGACGTGGACCGGGCCCTCGCGCTCGCCCGGGAGGCGGTGGACCACGCCGAGGAGGACGGCGACCAGATGTACCTCTCGCGGGCCCTGGGCGCGCTCGGGTACGCCCAGCTGGTCGCCGGGGACCCGGCGGGCACCGTGCGCTCCCTGCGCCGGGTGCGGACGCTGGAGCTGGGACTCGGGATCACCGACCCCGCGCGCGGCCGCTGGCAGGGCGATCTCGCCGAGGCCCTGGTCCGGATCGGTGAACCGGCCGAGGCACAGGACGTCATCGACGCCGGCCGCGAGCACGCGCTGCGGCTCGGCCGGGAGAGCGTCCTCGCCGTCCTCGACCGCTCCGAGGCCCTGGTGCGGGCCGCCCGGGGCGAGCTGGAGGCCGCGATCGCCCAGCTGACGTCCGCTCAGGACCGGCTCGGCAAGCTCGGCTACGGACTGGAGGAGGCGCGGGCGGCACTCGCGCTGGCCCGGCTGCAGGGCGGCCGGCGCCCCGGTTCGTCCGCGTACGACGAGGCCACCCGGATGTTCCGCCGCTGCCGGGCACTGCCCTGGCTGCGCCAGGTGGACGAATCCCTCACCACCCCCGAGCCGGAACCCGCGCTCGCCGCGCCGGCCGCCCTGGACGCACTCGACGTGCTGGCCGCGATGGAGCGTCAGGTCGCCGCGCTGGTCATGGAGGGTGCCACCAACCGGGAGATCGCCGCCCGGCTGTTCATCAGCGTCAAGACGGTGGAGGCGACCCTGACCCGGGTCTACCGCAAGCTGGGGATCCGCTCGCGCGTGGACATCGTCCGATTGGCGGCGGCTCGACGGGCGCGCTGAGCACCCCTCTTGTTAACTGAACCGGACCGAGGGTTTTCCCTCACCCAACCCCCTAGGGGGTTCCCTCATTGGGAGCCGAGGGTTCCGGGTCCTAGCGTAAAGGGCGTGCCGCTCGCCCGGGCACATGGGGGTCGGTCCCGCGACCCCCATGCACAACCCCCACGCCCGTGCGATCCCCCACCGGTGCAACCCCCACTGAGGAGACTCATGTTCGGGTCCAGACGTGCAAGAAAGACCACCGCGACCCTGGTGGCCGGTGCCGCCGCCGCGGCGACCGCGCTGTTCGCCTCCCCCACGGCGAGCGCCGCCCCGCAGCCCATCGTCGGCGGTACGACCACCACGACGGCGGCTTACCCGTTCGTCATGCAGATCACCGACGCGTCCGGCAGCCAGTTCTGCGGCGGCACCCTGGTCGCCGCCACCAAGGTCGTGACGGCCGCGCACTGCATGGCGGGCGAGTCCGCCGACAATGTCCGTGTGGTCGGCGGCCGGACGAATCTCAACGGCACCGACGGCACGGTCAGCAAGGTCAGCAAGATCTGGGTCAACCCGGACTACACGGACGCCACCAACGGCCACGACGTGGCCGTGCTGACCCTGGCGACGTCGATGCCGTACAAGCCGGTGTCGTACGTCTCCGCCTCCCAGACGGACGTGTACGCGGCCGGTGCCACGGCCCGCATCCTCGGCTGGGGGACCACCTCGGAGAACGGCAGCTCCTCCAACCAGCTGCGGACCGCGACCGTCCCGCTCGTGTCCGACTCCAGCTGCAAGAGCTCCTACGGTACGGACTTCGTCCAGTCCGACATGGTTTGCGCCGGATACTCGTCCGGCGGCGTAGACACCTGCCAGGGCGACAGCGGCGGTCCCCTGCTCATCGGGGGCGTCCTGGCAGGGATCACTTCCTGGGGCGAGGGGTGCGCGGAGGCCGGTTACCCGGGTGTGTACACCCGGCTGACCACCTTCTCGGACCTCGTGACCGCGCAGGTCGGTTCATGACCGCGCAGGTCGCCTCGTAACCCGGAAGAGGGACACCTGAGCACCCCTCAGGTAGATGCCAGGGGGGCGCTGCGAGCCACCACGAGCGGCCCGCAGCGCCCCCCTCTCCACGTTCACCCCCGCGGAACGCGGCGGCGTGGAACGTGCGGCGTGCGGACTACTTGTCGGCCGTGAGCTTCCCGGCCGCGCCCCAGCTGTCCGCCGGGACCTCGTGGATCCACACCTGCACGGTCTCCGCCGGGATCCGGTACGCGTCGACGAACGCGTCGGTGACCCGCTTGACCAGCTCCCGCTTGAGCTCGGCATCGCGCGGGCCCTGCTGGATGGTGACGATCGGCATGGCTGAACTCCCTCGATCGGTGTTCCGGTTCGGTGGGTCCAGTCCATCGCGCCGCGCGCTCCCGACCAAGGAGCAGTCCGCGACGGCAGCGATCAGCTTTCGTGATCGCCGCAGGCCAGGAGCAGTTTCTCCAGGTGCGGGGAGGGGTCGGCGGTGGGCACCGCGAGTCCGGTGGCCAGGGCCAGTCCGGGTGCGCGGAAGGGGACGTACGCCACCCGGGGCGTGGCCAGCACGCGCGCGTGCGAGGCGTAGACGACCGTCCACAGGGGACGGGCGCCGATGGTGGCGAGGGTGTCGTGCAGGGTGCCGCCGGCCCGTCCGGGCACCGGCTCGAACCCGGCCGCGTGGCAGGCGCCGACCACCAGGTCGACCAGGGCGGGGTTGGCGCTGCGCGGGGCGAGGGCGAGGGGCAGCCCGGCGAGGTCGGCGAGGTCGATCTCGCCCTGCCGTGCGAGCGGATGCGTGGCCGGCAGGGCGGCGACCAGCGGATCCGGCCACAGCGGCACCACCCGTACGCCGGGCGGGGGTTCGGCCGAGCGCACGAACGCCGCGTCCAGCAGGCCCGCCGCGACCCGGTTCAGCCGCTCCCCGGCCGGCAGCGAGACCAGCTCCACCGGCACCTCGGGCGCCCGCTCGGCGAAGGCGGCCAGCACCCGGTCCAGATGCGCGCCCAGCCCGGTGCTGGTGCCGAGGCGCAGCCCGGCGGGCGCCGCCACCGCGGCCCGCGCCCTCTGAGCCGCCGCGAGCACCGCCCGCGCCTCGGGCAGCAGCCGCTCCCCCGCACCGGTCAGCCGCACCCGGCGCGGCGACCGGTCGAACAGCTCCGCGCCCAGCTCCCGCTCCAGCCGCTGTATCTGCTGACTGACCGCGGACTGCACGATGTGCAGCCGCTCGGCTGCCCGCCCGAAGTGCAACTCCTCGGCGACGGCGACGAAATAGCTGAGCTGGCGGAGTTCCATGCGCCGACTGTAGAGGGTGGGGCGAAGGGCCGTACGACCGTCCCGAAGCGGATGTCGTACGACGCCTCGGTCATGACCGCACGCCGACCGGGATCGCGGACACCCGCTGTCCGCGACTCTCCCCGAGCAGAACGACCAAGAAGCGGGACCGGCCGCAGGCGGGAATGCCGGCGCCGCTACGGACGCTCTGCACTGGTGATCACCGACTGGTCAACGACTGTTCGAGGAGTGTGGGGATGACCGAGGCACTGGTGCTGGGCGGCGGTGGTGTGGGCGGGATCGCCTGGATGACCGGGCTGCTCACGGGGCTCGCGGATGCCGGGCAGGACGTCAGCGGGGCCGGTCTGCTGGTGGGGACCTCCGCCGGGTCCGCCGTGGCCGCCCAGCTGGGCAGCGGGCTGAGCCTCACGGAGTTGTACGCGCGGCAGACGGACCCCGCGCTGCAGGCCGCCGAGATCATGGCCGAACTGGATCTGGAGAAGTTCGCGGCGGAGCTCGGCGGCGCGACGGGCTCCGCCGCCTCCCCGCCCGAACTGCGGCGCGCGATGGGGCGGATCGCGCTCGGGGCACGGACGGTGTCCGAGGCGGAGCGGCGCACGGTGATCGAGTCGCGGCTGCCGTCGCACGACTGGCCGGAGCGTGCCCTGAAGATCGTCGCGGTGGACGCGGAGAGCGGTGAGCCGGTGGTCTTCGACCGTGCCTCGGGCGTACCGCTGGTGGACGCCGTCGCGGCGAGCTGTGCCGTGCCGGGCGTGTGGCCGCCGGTGACGATCGGCGAACGCCGGTACATCGACGGCGGGGTGCGTTCCGTCGCCAACGCCGACCTGGCCGCCGGCGCGGACCGGGTGCTGGTGATCGTGCCGCTCGGCGCCACCGAGCCGATCCCCAGCGAGCACCCGCTGGAGCGGTCGGTCGGGCAACTGCGCGCCCAGGGCGCCGAGGTGGTGGTCCTCGCGCCCGACGAGGCATCGGCGGCGGCGATCGGCGGCAACCCCCTGGACCCCGCCACCCGCGGCCCGGCGGCTTCGGCGGGCCGCGCGCAGGGCAGGGCGCTGACATTGCCGTGGGAGCGGCCGGCGAACTGACGGGCTCGCGCTGCCGAGTTGGGGGTGCCCGCGCGTCCTGCGGTGCGCGGGCACCCTCCGGCAGGGCGCCGGCCCTCGGACCGGGCAGCCCCGGCGCCGGGGTCCGGCCGCCCGCGCCTGTCACGGCGCGCGGTCGCACACCGAGGGGAGCCAGGTCAGGCCCTGGCTGTGGCTGAGGGTGTCCAGGGAGGTCAGCAGGGCGTTCAGGTGGTCGGGATGGGCGAGGAACTCGATCGTCGCCTCGGCGAACGCGTCGCGCACCGAGGGCGGCATCGCGTCGGAGGCGTCGAAGCAGTGCACCGCCCGGTCGTCGAGGAGGGTCGCGGCGAGGGACCGGTGCCAGGCCGCGCCGGCGTCGGAGGGCGCCGGCTGTGCCGCGGGACTGACCGAGAAACCGGACTCCTTGGCGTTCCAGGCACGTTGGGCCCCCGCCGAGGCGAGGTCACGGATCAGCGTCCTGGCCTGCGGGGTGTCGTGCAGCAGGGCGACCAGGTCACCGGAGACCTCCCAGGCGTCGCTCGCCCTGGCCCCGGGGATCCGCCGGGCCGAGGGCTCGTAACGGCCGTCCACGCGTTTCCAGGGCTCCTGGTTGCGGATGAAGGACGCCTGGTGCTCCAGGGTGCAGCCGCGCGGGTTGCCGGTAACCGGTTTCGACGCGTCCTGGTACGGCGTCTTCAGCGCCCGCCGGACCAGATCACGGTCTCCGCCCGCGCCCACCAGACGCCCCCAGGTCGTCCAGGCCGATCGCACCTCCCCGGACCGCCAGGGCAGTTCACCGCGCGCCCAGCGCTGATAGGTGGCGGGGCCGTACTGCTGGAGCAGGATGTCCTCGATCCAGTCCGTGCCGGGCCAGCCGCTCGTCGCCCCGGAGCCCATGCCGACGCACCACTGGCCGGGCCGGCCCGCTGCCTCGGCGCGCTGCCGCTCGCTCGTGCCGGCCGGGTACCAGACGATGGACTTCAGGTCGGCCTTGAGCGGGAACCAGTACACGTGCCCGTCCAGCGGTGTGGTCCAGGACGCGCCGAAACCGGCCCGGGGCACGAGGTCGTCGAGCGGTTTCAGCTGTCCCTGCCGGGCGTAGTCCGCGAGTTCACCGGGACCGGTCAGCACCACCACGTCCGGTGGCGTCCCGGCCTCCACGTCGGCGCCGAGCACCTGGCTCTCGGCGGAGCTGCCCTGGTAGTCGACGTGGATGTGGTACTTGCGCTCGAAGGGCTCGATGACCGACTCCCGGAAGTTCCGCTCGTCGGTGCCGGTCCAGTTGGCGAGCAGCGTGACGGTCGGCTCCTGGCCGAGGGCCCGTACGGCGAACACGACGGCCGCCGCCAGCAGGACCAGGCAGCTCACCGCCACGGTCAGGGTGCGGAGGCGGCGGGAGCGGCGCGGGTGAGGGGCGGTGGCCGTCGCGGGCCCGCCGCCGTGCCGGGCGCTCACCGGGGGCTGAACCGGTAGTCGTCGATGTGCCGCCGCAGTCCCGTCTCGGCGAGGGCCATGAGCAGGATGCCTCCTATCAGGATCCACACCGCGGCCGAAGCACGGAAGCCGGTGTGTGCGAGGTACGCCGCGGTGTGCCGTCCGGCGTCGGTGATGAGCCGCCCGGTCAGCGGGCGGTCGAGCAGATCGCGGGTGTCCGCCATCCCCTGGTGCGTCCAGACCGTGAACAGCAGCGTGGCGGCGAGACCGGCCGCCAGCAGGGCGCCCGCCGCGAGCAGGCCGCGGTTGTACCGGCGGCGGAAACGCCGGCGCAGGAACAACTGGGTCTCCAGCAGGGCCGCGCCGAGCGCGAGGGCCAGCAGCAGGGTCGCGGTCCAGCCGAGCCACAGCAGCGGGCCGAACGAGGTCTGCCGGTGCACCGCGGCGCGCTGCTGCCCCTGCAGTGCCTTCAGCCGGGCCTGGATGCCGGAGCCCTGGTCCGTCAGGACGCTGGTGGCATAGCTGAGGTAGGCCTCGCGCAACACGCTGTCGGCGGGCTGGAGTTGGGCCTGCTGGACCTTGACGGCGTACACCGTGATCAGCCCGGCGACCGTCTGCAGGGCCTGCCGGCCCGCCGGGCCGCCGACATCGTCCCCGGCGGCGGCCGCGAGGCTCTGCGCGGCGACCGAGATCTGTTTCTGGAAGTCGCTGGTCGGCGCCGCCGCGCCGGCGTCCCGCTGGGCCTGGCCGAGGGCGTACAGCGCGGTGTCGAGGGACAGCACGGCCGGGGCGCTGGAGGTGCGCAACGGGTTCGCGTCCCCGTGCACGCCCTCGTAGGACAGGAACAGCGACAGCGTCAGCAGCGCGGACAGCGCCAGCAGCAGGCGGTGGCGTACGGCGAGGTCGTGGGCGGTGGCACTGCCGCCACCCACCGGACGCCGACCGGGCGGGAGCAGCCGGTGCAGGAGAGCGGTCGGCTCTCCGGCGGGGGTGCGGCGGTCGGTGGGAGAGGTGGAGGTGGAGGTGGAGGTGGTGGGTGCGGGGTGAGGGGCGATGAGGTGGGGTGCCGTGCCGTGGGCGCCGGGGCGCTGGGCCGGGGACGGGGACGGGGTTTCCGGGTGCGCGCCCTGAGCTGCGGCGGCGACGGCGTGCGGTGTGCCGGGCGCCGGGCCATCACCCGTCACGCCCCGACCGGACACGCCGACACGCCCGGACCGACCCGACTCGCCCGCGTGCGGACCACTGCCGTCGGCCCCGAGGTGCGGACCACCACGGCCAGGGCCGGTCTGCGAGCCCCCGCCGCCAGGGCCGGCGGGGGTCATGAGGCCCGCTCGGTCAGGGGGCGTCCGCAGCTGCCCCCGCAGTAGACGGAGTCGGCCGGGCCGAGCCACTTGCAGTGGGGGCACTCGATCAGGGCGTCGGTGCCGGAGGGGGCGGCGGGGGCGGCGGGGCCGGTCTCGGCCGGTGGGCCGGGGCTGGGCGGCTGTGGTGGGGTCGTCATGGCGCTGGAGAGGATCAGGTGCTGCCAGTCGACGTCCTTGAGGTCCGCGCGTACCCGGCCGGCGCCCGGTCCGGCCTGCCCGTCCTCGATCCGCCGCAGTGCGCGCAGGAGCTGGGCGTCGTCCAGCTCCGCGGCGAGGGCCAGGGCGCGCGTCAGGTGGCGGTCCGCGTCGGCCCGGCCGCCGGTACCGCGCAGCCAGGCCTGATAGGCCGCCGCGACGGCGGCGGTCACCTGCTGGTACAGCTCGAACCGGCGGACTCCGGGATGCCGCATGGAGGCGTCGAGCGGGTTGTCGGTCCAGCGGACCAGCACGGGCCGCGGCGCGGGCAGCCCTACCGGGCGCCCGAAGTCGGGTACGGCGACCTCCACGGCGGCGAGCTGAAGGTCCTCGCCCCTCTCGCGGCCGGCCGGGTCGGCGGTGAGGACGACCTGGTAGTGCCGTGTCTCGTCGCCCCAGGCGCGGGTGACGTACTCGGTGCCGCGGCCGCCGGAGCCGGCCGGAACGGCGGGCAGTTCCTGCTCGCCCGGCACCACCTGCTTGACCCGGCGGATCACGGTGCCGGGGGTGGGGGTGATCCTGATGCGCAGCTCGGGGATCGCGGTGCCGAGCAGTCCGGTCACCAACTCCTCGTACGCTGCGGTCAGTTCGGACTCCTCACGGACCGCTCCGGCGCGGCCGTGCAGCCGCCGGGTGATGCGCAGCAGCAGTTCGGCGTCCCAGTCGTCGCCGATGCCCCAGGCGTCGCAGACGAACCGGCCCTCGCAGGCGTCCAGGGCGGTGTCCAGCGACATGGCGGCGCGGTGGTCGTGCTCGTTGCGCCCGTCGGTGAGGAGCAGGACGTGCTTGACGGGGGCGGGCTGCTCCTTCAGCAGCCGCCGGGCGAGGTCGAGCCAGGTGCCGAGGGCGGTGCCGCCGTCCGCGTCCAGGATCCGTACGGCCCGCTCGGCGGCAGCCCGCTCGGCGGGCCCGGCGACGGCCATCGGGGCCCCGCCGGGTCCGGGATGGACCACGGTGGCGTCGAACCGTCCGGACAGCACGGCGAACGCGGTGCCGTCGGGCAGCAGCCGGACCGCGGCGGCGGTGGCGTCCTTCGCCGCGTGCAGTTTGGCGGCGGGGTGGAGCATGGAGCGTGAGGTGTCGACGATCAGCACCTCGGCGAGCGCGGGGCCCGCCCCGTGCGCGGGGGCGGCGCCGGATCCCGGGCCACCGGGGCTGCGGACGCCGATCTCCAGGATGGCGTGCATCTCCCGGTCGGCGGACTGCCCGGGCGCGGCCACGGCGGGCAGTTCCTTCTGCTGGCCGACCGCGAGGGTCACCTCGATCTCCTCGGCGATCTCCTCGGCCACGGTCATCGTGCGTCCCCCAGGTGTCGCGGGCGGGTTCGGGTGTCAGAAGGTGGTGATCGGCCGGACCGCGTGGGCGAGGTCCAGCAGCCGGCCGTGCTCCTCCGCGGTGCGGGCCTGCGCGGCCAGCAGGCGGAAGGAGTGCTCCAGCAGGCGGCGCAGGCCGTCCTCGTCACCGGGTCCGAGGAGGTCCCCGGCGGGGAACTCCGGCCCCCAGCCCGCCTCCGGCCGGCAGCGCAGGGCGTTCTCGCGGACCTCGGCGACCAGCCGGGCCCGGGACTCGCCGTCGGCGGCGCCGCCGTCCAGGCGCAGCTCGGGCAGCCGCCGGGTGGCGTCGCGCAGGTCGGCCGGTGCGGGCGGCTCGCCGTGCAGGATGCCGGCGCGGACGCGGACGGCCGCGATCCGGGCGGCGTCGTGGTGGCGGGAGGTGGCGGGCACGTCGTCGAGGACGCGCACGGCGGCGTCCCGGTCGCCGCCGGCCAGATGGCCGCGGGCCAGCCCGAAGGCGGCGGCGGTGTGCGCGAAGTCCCGCTTCCAGACGGCCTCGTAGAACCGCATGGCCCGCGGAATGCGCTGCGGTCCGGGCACCTCGGACTCGTGTTCCGTGCAGTAGGCGAGGGCGAGCTTGGGCACGTACTCGCCGGGCAGGGCCCGGTAGACGGCGTCGAAGCGGGTGCCGGCCTGGCGTACCTCCCCTCTGCTGAGGTGGAGCACGCCGCGGTGCCAGGCGATGCGCCAGTCGTGCGCGGCGGCGCCCTCGCCGAGCAGGGTCTCGGCCTCGGCGAGCCAGCTCTCGGCCCTCTCCCGCTCGCCCTGTCCGAGGTAGGCGCGGCACAGCCACAGCGCGGTCTCCGGGGTGCCGAGGCGGGATTCCCGGTGCCACTGCTCGTCGACCCGGTCGGGGGCGTCGGGCGGGAAGGTGTCCAGCAGCAGGGCGGCTGCGTCGTCGGGGTCGGGGACCGGTTCCGGGAGGGCGCCGGCGACCTCGGCGGCGGCGGGCGGGGAGACGTCGAGGCCGGGCGGCCGGCCGCCGGGGCGGGCGGTGAAGTGGTCCAGGGCCGGGATCGCGCCGAGCCCGGCGTCGAGGCTGGCGCCGGTGGCGCGGAACCGGGTGGAGCTCTCCGGCAGCTGCTCGCCGAAGTGGAGGGACCGGAACTCCCGCAGCACTTCCCACAGTTGCCGGGACATCTCGGCCGCCGAGCGGAACCTGGCGCGCGGCTCCGGGTGGGTGGCGCGGTCGATCAGCCGCCGGAAGGAGTCCGGGGCGAGACCCCGGGCGGGTTCGGTGACCCGGGCCAGTGCCTGGAGGGTCGTGCCGACGGTGTAGAGGTCGCTGTCGACGTGCCAGCCGCGCCGGTCGATCTCCTCCTGGGGCGGGGCGAACGCGGCCGTGCAGACGTGGGCGGAGGTGCGGTCGCCGATGGCACGGACGGCGCCGAGGTCGATGACCTTGACCGCCCGGCCGAAGTGGATGACGTTGGCGGGCTTCATGTCGCAGTACAGCAGCCCGCGTTCGTGCATGTACTGCAGGGCGCCGAGGATCTTGCAGCCGTAGGTGAGGACGTGGTCCAGGCGGGGGCGGCCGCGGAAGATCCGTTCGACGTCGTCGGCGTCGAACAGCTGCTGCAGGGAACGGCCGCCGATGTAGTCCATGACCAGGTAGCCGGTGGGCGGACGGCCGGGGACGTGGTGGTCGGCGTAGGTGATGAGCCGGACGATGTCGGGGTGGTGCAGGTCGGTCAGGGAGCGGCGCTCCTCGACGGCGTTGCGGCGGGCGAGCGCGTCGTGGACGTCGATCTGGCCCTTGAGGACGACCCGGTGGCCGTCGGCCCGGGTGTCCTCGGCGAGGTGGATCCAGCCGAGCCCGCCCCCGCCGAGCAGGCCGAGAACGCGGTAGTGGCCGGCGACCACGTCGCCCTTGTTCAGCTGGGGCAGCAGGGAGTAGGGCGTGCCGCAGCGGGGGCAGTGGCCGGTGGCGGGGGCGGGCCGGCCCCCGTAGCCGATGCCGATGGTCATGGTGCAGCCGCCCGCGCCGCAGCGGCGGCCGCCGGTGGGCGGGTGGGGGTCGGTCACGAGCACGTCGTCGGGGGCGGGCACCTCGGGCAGCACGACCAGTCCGTGCTGGTCGAGGTCGCCGACCCCGGCGACCGCGTGCACGGCCGGCGGGCCCGGGCTCTCCTCGGCCGGGACGCTCGCGAGCGGAGTGCGCGGTGCGGTGCGCGGTGGGACCGGTGACGGTGGCTCCGGACTCGGTGCGGTGTGCGGCGGTGCGGTGTGCGGCTCGGTGTGTCGGCGGCCGCAGGTGTCGCAGTAACCGGTGCGCATGATGTGGCCCGCGCAGCCGGGCCGGATGCACGAGGTCACGGTGTGCTCTCCTTCCGGGATGCGGCAGGTGCTGCCGGGGCGGCGGGTGCGGTCGGGCCGGCCTGGGCGGACGGTGCCGGGGCCGAGCAGAAGTCGACGAAGCGCTCGACGGCTGCCTCGGCCCGCTCGAGGTCGCAGGGGGTGTGCCGCAGCAGGGACAGGGCCTGCTCGTAGAGCCGGTAGGCCTCCATGACCCGGTCGCCGTGCGCGGCGGCCCGGGTGCGGCACAGCGGCCACTCGGCGCTGACCCGGCCGAGGAGTTCCTCGCGGCGGCGCAGCCGGGCGTCGAGGACGCCGATCGCCTGTTCCAGGCGCTGTCTGCGCCGGTCGGCGGCGTCCTCGAAGGTGAACAGCAGGTCGGCGCGGCCGGGTTCGTGCTCCCGCTCGGGGGTGTGGGCGACCCAGGAGCGCAGCATCCGGGTGCGCCGTACGCCCGCCTCGGCCTGCTCCACCAGCTGCCGGGTGCCGGGGCCGGGCAGGACAGCGTCCCGGAGCCGGTCGAGGACGGGTCCCAACTCGTCCACGATACGGTCGAGTTCGGCGTGCAGTCGGCTCCAGCGGTCGTGCAGCGGACGTCGTACGAGGGACTCGGCGGCCTGCTGACGGCGTTCGCTCGGGCGGCGGTACACCAGCAGCAGCCGGGCTCCCTGCCGGGCGAGCCGGTCCAACAGGCCGAGCAGGGCGTCGGGTTCGGCGGCCTGGTCGACGCCGACCAGGACGGCGGCGAGCGGGACGCGCAGGGCGCCGAGCCGTTCGGGCCGGGGGTCGTCGCGCAGACCGAGGCGCTCGGCGATCCGGTCCGCGACCTGAGCGGCCGTCAGCCCCTTGACGTCCAGGGCGAGGTCGTGGGCGCCGGCCGGGGGTACGGTCTCGGGCGGGTCGTGGTGGTAGGCGCTGGTGTTGCGGTGGGTGCGCAGTTCCCGGTCGGCGAGGGTGACGGCCCGCTCAAGGGTGAAGGCGCGGTCGCCGCGGGCGGGGACGACGGTGACGAGCACCGGCCAACCCTCGCCCCGGAACCAGGCGGCGAGTTCGGTGGCGAAGTCGACGTCGAGCCGGCCGGCCCTGCCGGGTGTGCCGGTGCGCAGCCGGGGGTCGACGGCTTCGGCGCCGTCGCTCCAGGCGGCGACCTGCGGCAGATGGCTGATGATGGTCTCGGTGGGGCTCATGTGGGTGAACACGGAACCCGGCCCCCGGTCCACGCTGAGCACGATGCCGATGACCCGGTCGGTGGCGTGGTCGACCACTCCCCCGCCGCTGAAGCCGGGGACGGCCAGTTCGCCCGTCGTGACCGGACGCAGCTGCACCCGGCTGTCCCGGCCGCCGGCGGCGAGCAGGGTGGCGTCGTGCCAGCGGCCGTCGTCGTGGCCGTCCGGAAAGCCGTACATGCTCACCGGGCCGTGCGGGGTGGCGAGCCGGTAGAGCCGGGTGGCGTGCTCGGCGGGCAGCGGCTCGGCCAGCCGCAGCAGGGCGAGGTCGCCGCTGCGGCCGCCGAGGCCGTCATCGTGGTCCGGCACGTGCTCGTCGGCGCGCACCGTGGCGGCGACGGCGCCGGGCACGCCGACCAGCCGGACGACATAGCGCAGGCCTGGGCGGACGACATGGGCCGCGGTGAGCACCCGGTCGCGGGCGAGCAGCACCCCCGCCCCGAGCACCTGCCCGTCTTCCGACGCCTCGATACGTGCGATCCACGTCGGTGTCCGTAACGACTTGACGGCTCGCTCCCCCGTGCGCGTCATGGCCCAGAGGTTACTCCGAGTGCCGACCCGGTACTACTGGTGTGCACGGGGCCGTTACGAAAGAGCGGTGACCGGGACGACCGAGGGACATCAGCTGTGCGGGTTACGCCGGCGCAACCGACCAAGGGGCGCGGGGCTGTATCGATGTGCGGCTTCGCCGCGTGAGCGCGACAAGCCACGACGACGCCGCACCCCGCAACGGCCGGAAACCCCAACGGCGTTACCCGTCACCGCCCCAGTGCGGCCAGCACCTCCGCATCGGAGAGCTGCTGGAAGTCCTCGTACCACTGCCCCACCGCGCTGAACCCGGCGGGCTGATGCGGGCACACGACCAGGTCGGCCTCGCCGGCGAGCCGGTCGACGGAGTCGGGCGCGCCGACGGGAACGGCCAGGATGAGCTGGGCCGGCCGGTGCCGCCGCACGTGGCGCAGGGCCGCCCGGGCGGTGGCGCCCGTGGCCAGCCCGTCGTCGACGACGATCACCGTACGGCCCGCGGGGTCCGGCGCCGGCCGGCCGCCGCGGTAGCGCTCCTCACGGCGCCGCAGCTCCCGCCGCTCGCGTTCGACCACCGGGGCCATGGACTCCTCGGTCAGGCCGAGCCGGTCCAGGGAGCCGGTGTTGAAGAGCGGCGGGTCGTCGCCGACCAGCGCGCCGACGGCGAACTCCTGGTGGTGCGGGGCGCCGATCTTGCGGACGATGAGGACGTCGAGCTGGGCGTCGAGGGCGCGGGCGACGGGCTCGGCGACGGCGATGCCGCCGCGTGGCAGGGCGAGGACGAGCGGATCGACGAGGGCGCCCTGGTCGCGCAGGTCGCTCAGCAGTCCGGCGAGTTCCCGTCCGGCTTCGGCACGGTCCCGGAAGCGCATGGCCGTCCTCCTCCGCGGTGCCTCTCCTCCCATGGTGCTCCCGGTCGGGCGTTCCCGGGACATCCGCATGCTCGAACACCAGATCTATACACTGAGTGTATAGTCACCGTATGCCTCTTTCGACCGACACGATCCCGACGCCGAAGCCCGCGAGCAGGAACGCGACCAGGAAGATGCGCCGAGCCGCCCGGAGGTTGCGTCCGGCCGCGCTCGCCCCGGCCGCGGTGGGCCTCGCGCTCACGCTGTCCGGCTGCGCCGAGGTCGACACGACCGCACCGAGCACCGTGCGGGCCGCGGCGGCGCACGGGGCGCCGGCCGCGTTCGGGAGCGTCGACTGCCGGGAGGCCAGGTGCATCGCGCTCACCTTCGACGCGGGGCCCAGTGAGAACTCGGCGCGGCTGCTCGACATCCTCAAGGCGAAAGAGGTCCCGGCGACCTTCTTCCTCCTGGGCAAGAACCACATCGAGAAGTACCCGCAGCTGGTCAAGCGGATGGCGGCCGAGGGGCACGAGGTCGCGAGCCACACCTGGGACCACAAGATCCTCACGCGGATACCGGACGCGCAGATACGCGAGGAGCTGAAGCGGCCGGACGACGCGATCGAGCGGCTCACCGGGCGCAGGCCCACGCTGATGCGCCCGCCCCAGGGCCGTACGGACAGCAATGTGCACAGGATCGCCAAGGAGATGGGCCTGGCGGAGGTGTTGTGGAGCGTGACCGCCAAGGACTACACGACGAACGACTCCGAGCTCATCACCAAGCGGGTCCTCGACCAGGCGTCCCGGGACGGGATCATCCTGCTGCACGACATCTACCCGGGCACCGTGCCCGCCGTACCCGGCATCATCGACGCGCTGAAGGCGCGCGGATACGTTTTCGTGACGGTTCCTCAGCTGCTGGCGCCCGGCAAGGCGGAGCCGGGCAGGGTCTACCGGCCCTGATCCCGCGCCGGGTCGGTCCTCCGTGCGGTGGAGCGGGGCCCGAACGCCCCGCTGACCGGCGCCCATTGCCTACGATCGTGCCGTGCCGATCTTCTCCTTCGCCCGTACGGCCCCGCTCCCCCTCGACGAGGCGTGGCGCCGGCTCACCGAGTGGCCCCGCCACGCCGACGTGGTCCCGCTGACCCGGATCAGGGTGCTCACCGACGGGCCCACCGACGTGGGCACGCGCTTCGTGGCCCGTTCCGGCGTCGGTCCGCTGGCCTTCGACGACGTCATGGAGGTCACCCTCTGGCGCCCGCCCGCCGACGGCGAGGGCGGGCTGTGCCGCCTGGAGAAGCGCGGCCGGGCGGTGCGGGGCTGGGCGGAGATCGAGGTCCTGCCGGGGCCCGGGGGCCGCAGCCGGGTGGTGTGGCGTGAGGAACTGCGGGTGCGGTTGCTGCCGCGCGCCTTCGACGGCGTACTGGAACGCACGGCTCGGGTGATGTTCGGCCGGGCGGTCAACCGCCTGCTCCGGCGGGCGTGAGCCGGGACCGGCCTCAGGCCACGGACCCGATCGGGCCGGCCGGGAGCGAGGCCAGGTCGCGGTGGATGGGGGTGTGGGCGCCGGTGAGCGAGACGCCGCTGCCCCCGCGCCGGTTCGCGACGATCTCCGCGCCGATGGACAGGGCCGTCTCCTCCGGCGTACGGGCGCCGAGGTCGAGGCCGATCGGCGAGCGCAGCCGGGCCAGTTCGAGTTCGGTGACGCCGACCTCGCGCAGCCGCTCGTTGCGGTCGAGGTGGGTGCGGCGGGAGCCCATCGCACCGATGTAGGCGACCGGCAGCCGCAGGGCCAGCTGAAGCAGGGGTACGTCGAACTTGGCGTCGTGGGTGAGGACGCACAGGACGGTCCGGCCGTCGACCTCGGTGCGCTCCAGGTACGTGTGCGGCCACTCGACGACGATCTCGTCGGCCTCCGGGAAGCGGGTCCTGGTGGCGAACACCGGGCGGGCGTCGCACACCGTGACGTGGTAGCCGAGGAACTTGCCGACGCGGACCAGCGCGGCGGCGAAGTCGATCGCGCCGAAGACGATCATCCGGGGCGCGGGGACGGAGGACTCGACCAGGACGGTGAGCGGGGCACCGCAGCGCGAGCCCTGTTCACCGATCTCCAGGGTGCCGGTGCGGCCCGCGTCCAGGAAGGCGCCGGCCTCTGCGGCGACGGTGCGGTCCAGCCCCGGATGGCCGCCGAAACCGCCGTCGAAGGAGCCGTCGGGGCGGACGAGGAGGGCCCGGCCCCGCAGCTCGGCCGGGCCCTGAACGATCCGCGCGAGGGCCGCCGCCTCCCCACGGGCGGCGGCGGCCAGCGCGGCGGCGACCACCGGCCGGGCGGGACCGTCCGCCCGGACCGGTGTGACGAGGATGTCGATGATGCCGCCACAGGTCAGGCCGACGGCGAAGGCATCCTCGTCGCTGTAGCCGAAGCGTTCGAGAACGGTTTCCCCGTCCTGAAGCGCCTGCCGGCACAGCTCGTACACGGCGCCCTCCACGCACCCGCCGGAGACCGAGCCGATGGCCGTGCCCTCGGCGTCCACCGCGAGGGCGGCGCCGGGCTGACGCGGTGCGCTGCCGCCGACGGCCACCACGGTGGCGACGGCGAAGTCACGGCCCTGCTCGACCCACCGGTGCAGCTCTTCGGCGATGTCCAGCATCTGTCGGTCTCCTAACGGGTGTGCGGGGAAGGGGCGTTCGCCCGGCGCTAGTGCACGCCGAGCCAGCCCTCGATGGGATGCAGGGCGAAGTAGACCAGGAAGATGACCGTCAGGCCCCACATGAAGGCACCGATCTCGCGGGCCTTGCCCTGGGCGACCTTGATGGCCGTGTAGGAGATGACCCCCGCGGCGACACCGGAGGTGATGGTGTACGTGAAGGGCATCAGGACGACGGTCAGGAAGACCGGGATCGCGGTGGCGCGATCGGCCCAGTCCACGTGCCGGGCGTTCATCAGCATCATCGCGCCGATGACCACCAGGGCGGCGGAGGCGACCTCCTGCGGGACGATCGCGGTGACCGGGGTGAAGAACAGGCAGGCCGCGAAGAACAGGCCGGTGACGACGGAGGCGAGACCGGTACGGGCGCCCTCGCCGACGCCGGTGGCGGACTCGATGAACACCGTCTGGCCGGAGCCGCCCGCCACACCGCCGATCGCACCGCCGGCGCCGTCGATGAACAGCGCCTTGGACAGGCCCGGCATCCGGCCCTTGTCGTCGGCGAGTTCGGCCTCGGTGCCGACGCCGATGATGGTGGCCATCGCGTCGAAGAAGCCGGCGAGCACCAGGGTGAAGACGATCATGCCGATCGTCATCGCGCCGACCTTGCCCCAGCCGCCGAACGCCACGTGCCCGAAGAGCGAGAAGTCGGGCATCGAGACCGCGCTGCCGTGCAGCTCGGGAGCGCCGTTGGCCCACTGCTTGGCGTCGATGACACCGAGGCCGTTGAGGACGGCAGCGACGATCGTGCCGGAGACGATGCCGATCAGGATGGCGCCGGGGATGTTGCGCGCCTGGAGCATGAAGATCAGCAGCAGGGTGCCGGCGAAGAGCAGCACCGGCCAGCCGGCGAGCTGGCCCGCCGGGCCGAGGCTGAGCGGGGTGGCCTCGCCCTTGTGCACGAAACCGGACTTGTAGAGACCGATGAGCGCGATGAACAGGCCGATGCCCATGGTGATGCCGTGCTTGAGCGCGAGCGGGATCGCGTTCATGATCATCTCGCGCAGGCCGGTGACGACGAGCAGCATGATGACCACGCCGTACATCACACACATGCCCATGGCCTGCGGCCAGGTCATGTTGGGGACGACCTGCGAGGACAGGACGCCGGAGACCGACAGGCCCGCGGCGAGGGCGAGCGGCACCTTGCCGACGAAGCCCATCACCAGCGTGGTGAAGGCCGCCGCGAACGCGGTGGCGGTGATCAGCGCCTTCTGGCCGAGCGTGTCGCCGTGGATGTCCTTGCCGGACAGGATGAGCGGATTGAGCAGGAGGATGTAGGCCATCGCCATGAACGTGGTGATGCCACCGCGCACCTCCCTCGCGACCGTGGATCCTCTGTGGGATATGTGGAAGTACCGGTCGAGCCAGGACCGTCCGGCCGGGACGCGGCTGCCGTCACCGGCGTCGTCGGCTGCGGTCCTGGGCTCCACTGACTGCTGGGTCATGGGCCAACTCCCAAGGTTCAAAGGGGCACCCGCGCAACCCGCCTTGCGGGCACGGGATTTGGGAATGGACGACCCGGGGGACGGCCCGAGACGAACGAATTTCCTGGTACTTCAAGGACCGCGAGCGGTGCGGAACTCAAAGGGGGGTTCCTCCGGGCGGCGCGGCGGAGTGTGTGACGTTCCCAGCGCCGCCCGGAGAGCTTCTGGGTTGTTACGCGGTTCCCGTCAGGTGCTCGGGCCGCACCGGCGTGCGGTTGAGCTCCAGCCCGGTCGCGTTCCGGATCGCCGCGAGGACGGCCGGCGTGGACGACAGGGTCGGGGCCTCGCCGATGCCGCGCAGCCCGTACGGAGCGTGCTCGTCGGCGAGTTCGAGCACGTCGACCGGGATGGTCGGCGTGTCGAGAATCGTGGGGATCAGGTAGTCCGTGAAGGAGGGGTTCCTGACCTTCGCGGTCTTCGGGTCGACGATGATCTCCTCCATCACCGCCACGCCCAGACCCTGGGTCGTACCGCCCTGGATCTGGCCGATGACGGAGAGCGGGTTGAGCGCCTTGCCGACGTCCTGGGCGCAGGCCAGTTCGATGACCTTGACCAGGCCGAGCTCGGTGTCGACCTCGACGACGGCGCGGTGCGCGGCGAAGGAGTACTGGACGTGCCCGTTGCCCTGGCCGGTGCGCAGGTCGAAGGCCTCGGTCGGCCGGTGCCGCCACTCCTCCTCGATCTCCACGACCTCATCCTCCAGGACGTCGACCAGGTCGCCGAGGACCTCGCCGCCGTCGGTGACGACCTTGCCGCCCTCCAGCAGGAGTTCGGCGGTCGCCCAGGCCGGGTGGTAGGAGCCGAACTTGCGCCGGCCGATCTCCAGGACCTTCTCGCGGACGAGTTCACAGGCGTTCTTCACGGCGCCACCGGTGACGTACGTCTGCCGGGAGGCCGAGGTGGAGCCCGCCGAACCCACCTGGGTGTCGGCCGGGTGGATGGTCACCTGGGTGACGCCGAACTCGGTGCGGGCGATCTGCGCGTGGACGGTGACACCGCCCTGCCCGACCTCCGCCATCGCGGTGTGCACGGTCGCGACCGGCTCACCATTGATGACTTCCATGCGCACCTTGGCGGTGGAGTAGTCGTCGAAGCCCTCGGAGAAGCCGACATTCTTGATGCCGACCGCGTAGCCGATACCGCGTACGACGCCCTCGCCGTGCGTGGTGTTGGACAGACCGCCGGGCAGCTGCCGCACGTCGGCGCCCTCGCTGGACTCCCACTGACGCTCCGGCGGGAGCGGCATCGCCTTGACGCGGCGCAGGAGTTCGGCGACCGGGGCCGGGGAGTCGACCGGCTGCCCGGTCGGCATGATGGTCCCCTGCTCCATCGCGTTCAGCTGCCGGAACTCCACCGGGTCCATGCCCAGCTTCTTCGCCAGCTTGTCCATCTGCGCCTCGTAGGCGAAGCACGCCTGGACCGCGCCGAAGCCGCGCATGGCGCCGCAGGGCGGGTTGTTGGTGTAGAGGGCGATGGCCTCGATGTCGACGTCGTCCACCACGTACGGGCCGACCGACAGGGAGGAGGCGTTTCCTACGACCGCCGGGGAGGCGGAGGCGTAGGCGCCGCCGTCCAGGACGATCTTGCACTTCATGTGCGTGAGCTTGCCGTCCTTGGTGGCGCCGTGCTCGTAGTACAGCTTGGCCGGGTGCCGGTGGACGTGTCCGAAGAAGGACTCGAACCGGTTGTAGACGATCTTGACGGGCTTGCCGGTGCGCAGGGCGAGCAGGCAGGCATGGATCTGCATCGACAGGTCCTCGCGGCCGCCGAACGCGCCGCCGACGCCGGCCAGCGTCATGCGCACCTTCTCCTCGGGCAGGCCGAGGACGGGCGCGATCTGGCGCAGGTCGGAGTGGAGCCACTGGGTGGCGATGTAGAGGTGGACGCCGCCGTCCTCCTCGGGCACGGCGAGGCCGGACTCGGGGCCGAGGAAGGCCTGGTCCTGCATGCCGAAGGTGTACTCGCCCTCGACGATCACGTCGGCCCGCTTGCGGGCCTCCGCCACGTTTCCGCGGATGATCGGCTGGCGGTGCACGATGTTCGGGTGCGGGACGTGGCCGATGTGGTGGTCGTCGCGGTTCTCGTGGACGAGGACCGCGTCCGGGGCCAGCGCCGACTTCTCGTCGGTGATGACCGGCAGTTCGCGGTACTCCACCTTGATCTTGGCGGCGGCGCGACGGGCCGTCTCCGGGTGGTCGGCGGCGACCAGCGCGACCGGCTCGCCGTGGTGGCGTACCTTGCCGTGCGCGAGGACCGGGGTGTCCTGGATCTCCAGGCCGTAGTTCTTCACCTCGGTGGGCAGGTCGTCGTACGTCATGACGGCGTAGACGCCCGGGGTCTTCAGCGCCTCGCTGGTGTCGATCGAGACGATCTCGGCGTGCGCGACGGTGGAGCGCAGGATCTGGCCCCACAGCATGTCCTCGTGCCACATGTCGGACGAGTACGCGAACTCGCCGGTGACCTTGAGGGTGCCGTCCGGGCGGAGCGTGGACTCGCCGATGCCGCCCTTGGTCTGCGAGCCCTGCGTGATCTTCGTAGGAGCGCCGTTGGCCGGCATGGTCAGACCCCCTCGGACTGGCGGGCGGCCGCCAGGCGGACCGCGTCCATGATCTTCTCGTAGCCCGTGCAGCGGCACAGGTTGCCCGACAGCGCCTCGCGGATGTCCGCGTCGGTCGGGTTCGGGTTGCGCTCCAGGAGCTCGTCGGAGGCGACGAGCAGACCCGGGGTGCAGAAGCCGCACTGGACGGCGCCGGCGTCGATGAACGCCTGCTGGATCGGGGACAGTTCGGTGCCCTCGCCGGTCTGGGAGTCGGTGCCCTTGGCCTGCCTCCCCCAGGCTTCGCCCGGGGGGACCCCCAGCTGGGCGTCCTGGAGGGACGTGCCACAGGTGCCGGTGGCGCAGCCGCCGTGCTCGGCGCGCTGCTTGGCGTAGTCCGCGAGGCCCTCGACGGTCACCACGTCGCGGCCCTCGACCTGACCGGCCGCGACCAGGCAGGAACACACCGGCACGCCGTCCAGGCGCACGGTGCAGGAGCCGCACTCGCCCTGCTCACAGGCGTTCTTCGAACCCGGCAGGCCCAGGCGCTCGCGCAGGACGTACAGCAGGCTCTCGCCCTCCCAGACGTCGTCGGCTTCCTGCGGACGTCCGTTGACGGTGAAGTTGACGCGCATTACGCAGCTCCCTCGGTGGTGCGGTGGTTGCCGCGGTACGACTCCCAGGTCCAGGTGAGCGTCCGGCGGGCCATCACGCCGACCGCGTGGCGGCGGTAGCTCGCGGTGCCCCGGACGTCGTCGATCGGGTTGCAGGCGGCCGAGCACAGGTCGGCGAACTGCTTGGCGACCGACGGGGTGATGATCTTTCCGTTGTCCCAGAAGCCGCCCTCCTCCAGGGCCGCGTTCAGGAACTCCTCGGCGGCCTTGGCCCGCACGGGCGTGGGCGCGGCGGAGCCGATGCCGGTCCGGACCGTGCGGGTCCCGGGGTGCAGGGCGAGGCCGAAGGCGCACACCGCGATGACCATGGCGTTGCGGGTGCCGACCTTCGAGTACTGCTGCGGGCCGTCCGCCTTCTTGATGTGCACGGCGCGGATCAGCTCGTCGGGCTGGAGTGCGTTGCGCTTGACGCCGGTGTAGAACTCGTCGATCGGGATGAGCCGGGTGCCGCGGGCCGCCGACTCCGCCTCGACCTCGGCGCCCGCCGCGAGCAGGGCGGGGTGCGCGTCACCGGCGGGCGAGGCCGTGCCGAGGTTGCCGCCGACGCCGCCGCGGTTGCGGATCTGCGGGGAGGCGACGGTGTGCGAGGCGAGCGCGAGGCCCGGCAGCTCGGCACGGAGGTTCTCCATGATCCTGGTGTACGGCACGGAGGCGCCCAGCCGTACGGTCTCCTCGCCGACCTCCCACTCGTAGAGGTCACCGATGCGGTTGAGGTCGAGCAGATACTCGGGCCGGCGGTGGTCGAAGTTGATCTCGACCATCACATCGGTGCCACCCGCGATCGGCACAGCGGTGGGGTGCTCGGCCTTCGCGGCGAGCGCCTCCTCCCAGCTGGCGGGGCGAAGGAAGTCCATGACCGGCTCTCTTCTTCGTCTCAATGGGTCGTACAGATTGAGCCAATCCGTGTGCGGCGGGCGCGGCTCGTTCATGTGCTGTTAACGCGCTGTGGACTCAGTACACCGCCCCTTACTCCGGGGGTGTCAGTCACGGAAACCATGAAGGAGTTCGCTGGCCAGGGTGAGCATCTTGTAGATTCGTATGAACAGAGGTCATCGGTAACCTCTCCGTTTTCCCGGAGAAACGCAGGACACAGCGCCGAGACCCCGGCGAACGCCCCTGGGCGTCCGATTCCGGGTGACTGCCCCGTCACCCGCCAAGATCCATCGTAGGTTTCGAGACAAAGAACGGCGGCGACGAGATGCGGCTGCGCGCACTTCTGGACACCGATGCGCTGGGCCTGCGGCTGCTCGGCGGCGAGGACGAACTGGACCGTTCGGTGCGCGGGGTCATGACCACCGACCTGCGCGACCCGAGCCGCTATCTCTCCGGGGGCGAGCTGGTGCTGACCGGCCTGGCCTGGCGCCGGGACGCCGCCGACTCCGAGCCGTTCGTACGCATCCTGGTACAGGCCGGGGTGGCGGCCCTGGCGGCCGGTGAGGCCGAGCTGGGCGACATCCCGGACGACCTGGTGCTGGCCTGCGCCAGGCACCGGCTGCCGCTGTTCGCGGTGCACGAGTCGGTGGCCTTCGCGACCATCACCGAGTACGTCGTCCGGCAGGTCTCCGGCGAGCGCGCCGGGGACCTCGCGGCCGTCGTGGACCGGCACCGGCGGATGATGACCTCGGGCCCGGCGGGCGGCGGCCCGGACGTGGTCCTGGACCTGCTCGGCACCGACCTGGACCTGCGCGCCTGGGTGCTCGCCCCGACCGGCCGGCTGATCGCCGGGTCCAAGGTCGCGGGCCCGGCGCTGCCCGCCGAGACCTGCGCCAAGCTCGCCGCCGAGCACCTGGCGGCCACGCGCGGCGGCCGCCGCGGCCCGCACCGAGTGCTGCTCGGCGGCAGCACCTACTCGCTCTTCCCGATCCGCTCCTCCGGCCGCTCCCCGCAGGCCGCCCGCGATGTGCGCGAGTCGGTGCTGTCGGACTGGCTGCTGGCCGTCGAGGCGGACGCCGGCGACTGGCCCGAGGAGCGGCTGGACCTGCTGCAGGGCGTCACCCAGCTGATCGCGGTCGAGCGGGACCGCCGGGACGCGGCCCGCACGGTGCGGCGCCGGCTCGCCCAGGAGGTGCTGGAGCTGGTCCAGACGGGCGCCGCGCCGGCCGAGATCGCGGCCCGCCTGAGGGTGGCCGCCCCGGTGCTGCTGCCCGGGCTCGGCGCGGCCCCGCACTGGCAGGTGGTGGTGGCCCGGGTGGAGTGGGACGGCGGCGAGGTCGAGGGCGGCCCGGTCGCCCAGTCGCTCCTGGAGGAGGTGCTGGTCGACCCGCAGGCGACCGGCCCCGAGCCGTCCGACCGGATCGCCGTCGCGCACACCGGCGACGAGGCGATCGCCCTGGTGCCGCTCCCGGCGGTCGCCGCCGAGCACGACGGCTCGGAGACCGGGCTGCTGGCCGACTCCCTGCTGCAGTCGGTGCGGGAGACGCTCTCGGCGGGGCTGAACGACGACGGGCGGCTCACCCTGGGCGTCAGCGCGGCCGTGCACTCCGCGGAGGGACTGCGCGGCGCCCTGGAGGAGGCCCGGCACGCCCGCCGGGTCGCCGCGGCCCGCCCGGGCCGGGTCTGCGCGGCGGGACACCAGGAACTGGCGTCGCACGTCCTGCTCCTCCCCTTCGTCCCGGACGACGTCCGCCGCGCCTTCACCGCGCGCCTGCTGGACCCCCTGACCGACTACGACCGCCGCCACCGGGCCGAGCTGATCCCGACCCTGGAGGCGTTCCTGGACTGCGACGGCTCCTGGACCCGCTGTGCCACCCGGCTCCACCTGCACGTCAACACGCTGCGCTACCGGGTCGGCCGGATCGAGCAGTTGACGGGACGGGACCTGTCGCGCCTGGAGGACAAGCTCGACTTCTTCCTCGCCCTGCGCATGAGCTGAGGTCGGCGGGGCGCACGGCGGCCGGACCCGGTCACGCCCACGCCCCACGACTTTGTGAAAACTTTCACCCACCCTCTTGGCCCGGCCCGGCAATCGGTGCTGGAATGCCGCCACCACTCAACAGCTCGATGGCGTGCTCGGGGAGGGCAACGTGGCGCATACCGCCATGTCTGGTAACGGAACGACCGACGGTGACGATCCGCTCCAGACCGCGGTATGGCGGTTGCGCTCGCGGGCCTGCTGGGCGGACGCGGCGGCGCTGCTGCCGCGGGACACCGCCACCGCGGCCCTGCAGCGGGCCGCGCTGCTGGTCGAACGGTGTCTGTACACCGAGCGGGGCTGGGCGGACGCGGAGGACGCCCTGCGGACGGCGGAGGCGCTCGCGCACACCGACGAGGAGCGGGGGGCTGCCGCCTGCGAGCGGGGCCAACTCGCCTACACGGCAACGCTGCACGGTGTCCGCGACCGCGCGGACGAGGCGCGGGCCGCGCTGGGGCGCGCGGCGGCGCTGGTCCCTCCGGGAGCGCCGGGCCGGGCCCTGCTCGACTTCCGCCGGGGCTTGGTCGCCGAGAACCTGACCCGTTCCCCGCAGGCGGCGCGCGCCGCGTACCGCCGGGCGCACGCGGGCGCCACCGCGCACGCGGACCCGTTGCTGCTGTCCTTCACCTGGCGCCATCTCGCCGGACTCGCCCTGCGCGACGGCGAGTTGACCGAGGCGCGGCACGGGTTCGCGGAATCCCTGCGGATCCGCGAGGAGTTGGGCTACCTGGTGGGTACGGCACCCGCGCTGGCCTCACTGGCCGACGCGGAGTCCGAGCCGGAGGCGTCGCGGCTGCGCGAGGAGGCACGGAGACTGTTCCGGCTGCTCGGGGGTGTGCCGACGTGGCTCGCGCGGCAGCTGACTCCGCCGGCACCGGGGGTGGCTACGGCGTAGGGGCGGGCGAGGCAGGGGGATACGCCGTAGGGGCGGGCGAGGCGGGGGTGGATACGGCGCAGGGGCGGATGGATGCCGTCTCGTCGCCGGGTGCGGGCCGGTGGGGGCTGATCGCGCAGTTCCCCGCGCCCCTGGGGAGTTGCAGCCGACGTCGGCACGTCGGCTTGGCGGCACCTCTCAGCCGGCGCCCGCGAAGTGTTCCTCCACCAGACCCCGGACCACATCCAGGTCACGGGCGATCAACGCGTCCAGCAACGCCATGTGCTCCGCCGCATCCGCCACCAGATACGCCCGCCCGCGCCGGACCGGCGGCCACTGGGACCGTCGATGGAGGTCCGCCGCGATGCCGACCAGCTGCTCGTTGCCCGACAGGGCGAGCAGGGCGCGGTGGAAGGCGCGGTCGGACTCCGCGTACGTCGCCGGGCAGCCGGAGGCCGCCACGCGTACCGTCTCCTCCGCGAGCGGACGCAGTTCCGCCCACCGCTCACCCGGCACGGTCCGGGCGAGCCGCAGCATGACCGGCACCTCGATGAGCGCCCGCACCTCCGCCAGCTCCGCCAGTTCCCGCGCCCCCCGCTCGACCACCCGGAACCCGCGGTTGGGCACGACCTCGACGGCGCCTTCGAGCGCGAGCTGCTGCATGGCCTCCCGCACGGGCGTGGCCGAGACACCGAACCGCTCGCCGAGCACCGGCGCCGAGTACACCTCGCCCGGTTTCAGCTCCCCGGTGACCAGCGCCGTACGCAGCGCGTCCAGGATCTGCCCGCGCACCGAGGAGCGCTGCACGGCCGGGCGCGGCTCCGGAATGGGCCGCTCACTGTGCGTGTGCTCCCCGCGCGCGGCGGGCCCGGCCGCATCGCGCGCCCGGAAGGCGTCGAGGGCGTCCGCCGCGCGCGGCTGCACGGGCACCCGGGCGCCGACGGAGCCCTGCGCGCTCTGCTTCACGGGTCCCTCCTGGCGGCTTGTCGGCACTTGGGTCATTAACGGTGGGTTGTCACCTGTCCGTCAAGCACCTTAGGCGCCGGAGGCGACAGTTCAAATTCGCCCCCCAGATTGATAAGGTTAGCCTTACCTATCCAAGCAGGTCCGCGAGGAGGCGGCGTCGACCCCGGACCGCTGAGATCATCGGACAGGCAGTTCACAACTCCCTCACGCGTCACGGGAACTTTCCGAGGAACCGCCCGTCCGGGTAGTCTTATTCGAACTCAACTCTCGCCCCTCAAGCGGCAGTTCGAGCGGAACGCCGTCCTGGGCATCCCCTTGCACTTTCTTGGCGGCCTCTTGCCCCGAAACCCCCTGAGGGCCCTCGGGAGTGGGCCACTATGGCGGGCGTTACGCCCTATCCCAATGCAAGGGACCCCTGATGAGACTGACCGACATATCGCTGAACTGGCTGCTTCCGGGCGCCGTACTGCTCCTGGGAATGCTGGCGGCGGTGGCGGTGCTGGCGCGCGGCAAGCGCTCCTCCGGGGAGAACGCGAGCGCGGACGACTCCTGGGAGCGCAGCGAGGAGCGCCGCAGACGCAAGGAGGCCATCTACGGCACCGCCTCCTACGTGCTCCTGTTCTGCTGTGCGGCGGTCGCCGCCGCCCTGTCCTTCCACGGCCTCGTCGGCTTCGGCGAACAGAACCTCGGGCTGACCGGCGGCTGGCAGTACCTCGTGCCGTTCGGCCTGGACGGCGCGGCGATGTTCTGCTCCGTCCTCGCGGTGCGCGAGGCCAGCCACGGTGACGCGGCCCTCGGCTCCCGGATCCTCGTGTGGCTGTTCGCCGCGGCGGCGGCCTGGTTCAACTGGGTGCACGCGCCCCGGGGTGCCGGCCACGCGGGCGCGCCGCAGTTCTTCTCCGGTATGTCGCTGTCGGCTGCCGTCCTGTTCGACCGGGCACTGAAGCAGACCCGCCGGGCCGCGCTGCGCGAGCAGGGCCTGGTGCCGCGCCCGCTGCCGCAGATCCGCATCGTGCGCTGGCTGCGCGCCCCCCGCGAGACCTACCGGGCCTGGTCGCTGATGCTCCTGGAGGGCGTGCGCAGCCTGGACGAGGCGGTCGAGGAGGTCCGGGACGACCGGCGCCAGAAGGACGAGCAGCGGCGGCGCCGGCGCGAGCAGCAGCGCATCGAGCGCGCCCAGCTGAAGGCCATCAGCCGGGGCCACCGCGGCTTCGTCGGCCGGGGCGGACGGCAGGTCGAGGTCGAGGTGCAGGCCGTGGAGCGCGGCCCCGCCACGGCGACCGCGGAGCCTGCCATATCCACCGCGGAACAGCTGCCCGTACGCACCCGTCCCTCCCTGCAGCCGGTCCGCAGCGGGTCCGCTGAGCAGGTGACCGTCGACCTCACCGCCGAGGACGACACCATGGCCCTGCCGCGCCTGGACTCCCTGGAGCGCAAGCTGAAGGACCTGGAGCAGCAGTTCGGCTAGGAACCGCCGCACAGGGCGGTTCGGCCGGAACCACCGCTCATGACGGGCCGGGGGTGTGACCGCACGGGTCACGCCCCCGGCCCGCCTCGCACGCGGTCCGCAGCGAGCCGGCGTTCCCGCGGAGCGTCACGCCGCCTCGGCGCCCAGTTCGAACCACACCGACTTGCCCACCCCGTGCGGCCGTACGCCCCAGGCGTCCGCGAGGGACTGCACCAGCAGCAGGCCCCGCCCATGGGTGTCGTCGTCCGAGTCCGGGCCTCTCAGCTCGGGTCTGCGGGCCACGAAGTCCCGTACCTCCACGCGCAGTCCGCCAGGCTCCACGACCGCCGTGAGGACCGCGTCGTCGTCGGTGTGGACGAGCGCGTTGGTGACCAGTTCGCTGGTGAGCAGTTCGGCGATCTCCGAGCGGCCCGGTTTGCCCCAGTGCCGCAGCAGTTCGCGCAACGCCCGGCGGGCCTCGGGCACCGCCCTGAGATCCGCCCGCCCCAGCCTGTGCCGGAGCCGGTGCGCGTGTTCCGTGATGGTGCCGGTCTCTTCCCCCGTCGTCGCCGAGGAGCCCCCGACGACCGCAGGACCGCCCCCTCGTGCCTGACTCTTCATGACCCCCGCCCGCACGCCGCTGGACCCTGCCCCTCCTGGTCGAACACGTTCACGGAGGATGCTTGCCCAGCACGCACACAGGCAGTCATCACGCACGACCGATGACCGGCGGTTCGGCCACGGCCGTACGGCGTCCGGGCCGCCCGCCGGGCCGCGCCGCACCCGCCTCGCCGGCTTCCCGCACGGCGCTGGGCGCCACGGACGCCCCGCAACGGCAAGGCAGATGCGCCCGGCACCGGCCGTCGGCACACCGTCACGCGCCGTGAAAGTGGCCGAAATCCGCTCCCCCGCCCGGGGTTCCGCTCCCCCGCCCGGGGTTTCCTCACACCCTCCAACGCGTCGGCGTGCTTCTTCAGCGCACCCTTGGAGGCACAGGGGAAACGGTTACGCCTCCCACACCACCGCCGCCGTACGGTCGTCGGCGTAGCCCTTCACCCGCACCTGGGCGTCGGCGAGGAACGCGGCGAGCCCGGGCGGGGTGGGGCCGGACCAGCGGCGGGCCAGGTAGGCACAGAGGGCGGCCTCGCCGTGCAGCGGATCGGCCAGCCCCGCGGTGCACATCACCAGCGCATCACCCGGGCGGGCCACCGAGGCACGGAACCGGAACGGCTCGCGCGGCGGCTCGGGCGCCGGTTCGTACGGGCTCGGCGGGGTCGGGATGCCGAAGTCCATGGTGAGCCGGTCGCCCTCGGGGGTCTCGGCGAACGTCCTCGCGGGCGGGGAGCCGAAGCCGACGACGGAGCCTCCGGCGGTGTCGGCGGGTGACACCTGCGGCTCGATGTCCTGCCACGCGCCGTCCCGCAGCCGGAACAGGCCGCCGTCGCCGACGCCGAAGAACACGCGCGTACGGCAGTCGGGGTCGGCGGGCAGCAGCAGACAGCGCAGGCTCGCCGTGTACTCCTCCGGGTCGACGCCCTGTTCGGCGGCGCTCGCGCGGAGCCTGCCGAGACTGCGGTCGGTCAGCCGGTGCAGCCCCGACTTCAGGTCGCCGCGCCGGGCCGCCCGGATGTCCTCCACGAGCCGGTGATGACTGCGGCCCACGGCCCGCCCGATCCACCGGCACGCCTCGGCCGCCGCCAGATGTGCACCGGGCGTGCCCCGCACGCCGGTCGCCATCGCGACCAGCACCAGCGCCTGCTCCCCCGCCCCGAACCGTGCGGTGAGCAGCGCGTCCCGGCGCGGCTCGCCCCGGTACCGCGCCGAGTCCCCGCGCAGCGACACCGCCCGCAGCGTGCACGTCCCGTACCTGGCACCGTCCAGCACCGTGTCCGCGACCAGCTCCCCCAGCCCGTCCGGCTCGGCGGCCGGCAACGCGGTGGGCTCAGGATCGTAGGTGGGCGGACCGGAGCCCACGTAGTCGATACCGGAGGGGGGTGGGGACGAGAGCGCGAGCGAGGGGGCGGGTGCCGGGGCTGAGCCGGTTGCGGCGGGCGCGGGCGGCTCACGTGGATCAGGGGGCGCGACACGCGGCGACGGCTCCTGCGGCCCGGAAGGGGAGACCTGGGCCTGCGGCTGGCGGGGCGAGGCGGGTGCGGACGAGTCCTGCGGCTGGCGGGGCGAACCGGGTGCGGGTGGATCCAACTCCTCCCGGGGCGTACCGGGCGCGCACGGGTCCTGCGCGCCGGGCGCGCACGCGTCCAGCGGCTGCTGAGGCCATGCGGGCACGGACTGGTCCTGCGGCTGCCGGGGCGACGCCGGTGCGGACGGGTCCCGCGGCTGCTGGGGCGAGGTGGGTGCGGGTGGGGGCGGTGTGGATCGGTCGGTGGGTGGTTCGGGTGGGGGCGGGTACGGGGTGGGGCCTTCCGGTGGGGGCGGAGTGCACCGGCCCTGCGCCGAGCGATGAGCCGTCGGCGAGGAGGGGGCGGCCGGTTCCGGCGGGGGCGGGGGGCTGCCGGGTGCGGGGAGCTGCTCGGTCGGTCGGGGTTCCCAGGGGGACCGCTGCCGGGGCGGTACACCGGTCGCGGTGGTGGGTGCCGGAGGCGGGGGGACCGGCGGCGCGGCAGGCGGGTCCTGGGCCGCGCGTTGCGTCGGCACCGCGGCCCCTCGCCGCTCCGTTCCGCCGCCGCCTCCGGCATCGCGGACGGTCCCGTCATCTCCTGCCGCGCCGCCATCGCCGTCCCCTGTTCCCGGCGCCCGGTCACTCGACGGTGCCGGGACCGGCCGGCCCGTCACCGTGTGCTTCGCGGAGGCGAAGCGGTCGTCCAGGGAATCGGGCGCGGCCGTGGGTCCCGTGTCCTCGGTGGAGTCGTCGTACAGCTGCCCCCACCAGTCGTCCTCAGGACGCGCGGGCCTTCCCCCCTGCTGGCTCATGCCTCTGATTGTCCACCGCACGGGCCGTATGAAAACGGGGCATCAGGAAAATCCGGCGCACCCGGCCCCGTCGAACGGCGTGTCGGGTGACGCAGTGAACAGCCGTACGGGAGACGGCAGATGGCCGCCGGGCGGCCCCACCCCCCACGGGAGGACCGCCCGACGACGTCCCAAGTGGCCCGGCCCCGGATCCCCTTCGCATGGCTCGCACACGTCCGGGCCCGGGCCACGTTCCGGGCGACCGGGCCGTGTCGGGGCACCTGTCGGATGGCCGGATTGTGGCTTGGTTTCCTGGGACACGGCTGTGAATCGAGAGCACGGCGCGCATCCCGCGGTGCTGCCACCTTGGCAGACCCGCCTCCGCCACGGCGATGATGTTCCGCGGCGGGTTTGCGCCGTGGCCGGTTTCCGCCAGGCCGGGCTCGTCGTGACGGCTCGGCGGTGGCTCGTTCATGGCGTTCTCGTGGCGTGCTAGTGGCGTGTTCGTGGCGTGTTCTCGGGTCCGGGTTCCGGGCCCGTTCCAGAGGAGGGACGTGGGCCGATGCTGGCGGCGATAGGGCTGGACGACACGCACGAGGCGGCGTACCGGGCGCTGGTGTCCGTGGGCGCGGCCGACGTGCCCGATCTGGCGCGGCGCCTGACGCTGTCCGAACCAGACGCCGAGCGGGTCCTGCGCCGTCTGGAGCGCCAGGGGCTCGCCGCGCAGTCCCCGGCCCGGCCGGGCCGCTGGGTGGCGGCCCCGCCCGGGGTGGCGCTGGGCGCGCTGCTCACCCAGCAGCGGCACGAGCTGGAGAAGGCGGAGCTGGCGGCGGCGCTGCTCGCGGAGGAGTACCGGGCGGCGGCGGCCGAGCCGGCGGTGCACGACCTGGTGGAGGTGGTGACCGGCGCCTCGGCGGTCGCCCAGCGTTTTCTGCAGCTGCAGCTGGGGGCGGCCGAGGAGGTGTGCGCGCTGGTGACCGGCCATCCGGAGGTCGTGTCCGGCATGGAGAACGAGGCGGAGGCACAGGCGGCCGGGCGCGGGGTGCGCTACCGGGTGGTGGTGGAGCGCGCGGTGCTGGAGCTGCCGCACGGGCTGACCGAGTTGTCGGCCGCGCTCGCCCGTGACGAGCAGGTGCGGGCGGTGGACCGGGTGCCGACGAAGCTGGTGATCGCCGACCGTGCGCTCGCGATGGTGCCGCTGAGCTCCCGCACGGCGGAGCCGGCCGCGCTGGTGGTGCACGCCAGCGGGCTGCTGGAACTGCTGGCCGGGCTGTTCGAGTCGGTCTGGCGGGAGGCGCTGCCGCTGCGTCTGGGCGCCTCGGAGGTGGTCGAGGAGCAGCCGTACGGCCCCGACGCCACCGATCTGGAGGTGCTGTCGCTGCTGCTGGCCGGGCTGACGGACGCAAGCGTGGCCAAGCAGCTCGACCTGGGCCTGAGGACCGTGCAGCGCCGGGTGCGGCGCCTGATGCAGCTGGCCGGGGTGACGACCCGGCTGCAACTGGGCTGGCACGCGTACGAGCGGGGCTGGGTCATCCGCTCGTAGGCTCCGGCCGGCCCGGCACCCACCTGCCCTCGCCCGCGCCCAGCCCGCCCCTACCTGCCCCCACCTGCCCTCGCCCGCCTTCTCCGGCACTCTGGGCAGATGGGAGTGTGGGAACTCCTGCTGGTCGGGGTGGTCGTCGCGCTCGGCCTGTGCGGAGTGCTGGTGCCCGGGGTGCCGGGCTCGTGGCTGGTGTGGGCGGCGGTGCTGTGGTGGGCGCTGACCGATCCGCGCCCGCTGACCTGGGCCGTCCTGGTGGGCGCCACCGCGGTCCTGCTGCTGTCACTGGCGGTCCGCGCGGCCCTGCCCCCGCGCCGGCTCCGCCAGAGCGGCGCCACACCGCGGACGGCGGTGTACGCGGGCGCCGGTGCGTTGCTCGGCTTCGTCCTGCTGCCGGTGCTGGGCGCCCTGCCCGGCTTCGTGGCCGGCGTCTATCTGCACGAGCGGCTGCGGCTGGGCCGGCACGGCGAGGCGATGGCTTCCGTCCGCACGGCGATGCGCTCGGGCGGCTCGAGCGTGCTGGCGGAGCTGTTCGCCTGCCTGCTGATCGCGGGGGCGTGGCTGGGGGCGGTGCTGTGGGGCTGAACGACCCGACCGGCCGTCAGCGCACCACGCCGAGGGCCGCGCGCACCGTCTCGGCCACCGCTGCCATGCCGTTGTCGTTGAAGTGCAGGTGGTCGCCGGGGTCGTAGGCGGGAAGGAGGCGGGTCGGGTCGGTGGGGTCGCGGAGCGCGGCGTCGGCGTCGGCGACCGCGTCGAACGTGCCGCCGGTGCGGATGAAGGCGTTCACCCGCTGCCGTACGGCCTCGCGGGCGTCCGTGTAGGCGGAGAAGCCCCGGTACGGGGTGAGGGTGACGCCGACGACCCGGATGCGCCGGGCGTGGGCGCGGGCGACGAGGGTGCGGTAGGCGTCGGCGTAGGCGGTGACGTCGTCGGCCGTCGGTGTGCCCTTGATGTCGTTGATGCCCTCCAGGACGACCAGGACCCGCACCCCGGCCCGGTCCAGTGCGTCGGCGTCCAGGCGGGCGAGGGCGCTCGGTCCGACGCCGTCGCGCAGCAGACGGTTGCCGGAGATGCCGGCGTTGAGGACGCCGAGCCGGTCCGCGCGGACCTGTTCGGCGAGCCGGTCGGGCCAGCGGTGGTTGGTGTCGGGGGTGGAACCGTTGCCGTCGGTGAGGGAGTCGCCGAACGCGACGATGCTGCCGGCGGTGGTGCCGAGGACGTCGACGCCGGTGACGTAGTACCAGCGGCTGACGGTGGTGGTGTAGGCGGCGCCGTCCTCGTCCGCGGCCCGGCCCGCGCCGTCCGGGGCGACGTAGCTGGTCTGCAGGGCGGTCTGGTGGAAGGTGGCGGGGCCGCTGTCGCCGGGGGTGTACACGGTGACGAGGAGGTCGGCGGCGGCCGGGACGGGCAGCGGCACCGGGTCGGTGAGCGTGTCCTGGCCGGGCGGGACGGTGACCGTCGCGGCGCCGTGGAAGGTGGCGGTGCGCAAGCTGCCGGGCACCGCGTCCGGGCCGGCCCCCTGGCGCAGCGCGACGGTGACCGCGCCGAGGCGCAGGGGCGCGGTGCCGAGACGGTTGCCGAGCCGGATGCGCACGGCCGTACCGCCGACGCTGAGGTGGACGACGTTACGGATCGCGGCGCCGGGCAGTGCGGCGGCGGTTCCCGACGGCGCGGTCTCCCAGCTGCCCGTCCAGGGCGGCTGCGCCGGCTCCGCCACGGCCGGCGCCATCGTGCCCGGCAGCATCGCCAGCAGCAGCACCGCGAGGATCCGTCCGGCCCCGGCCATCTGCGCACCCGCCCTTCCCCGTCGCCCGTCGGAGCAGACCGTGCCACACGGCCGGGCCCCGCCACCGCACCCTCGACGGCGGTCCACCCACTCGGCGCAACCGGAACGCGACGACGGGAAGGTGACGGCCGGAATGTGACGACGGGCATGTGACGACAGGACCTAGGCCGCGGGCCCGATGTGCCGGGCGGCCCCGCGTGCTTGGCTGCTGTCATGACCGAACTCAGCGAGGCGGAACGCGCCTATCTGGCGTCGCAGCGGCTGGGCCGCATGGCCACCGTCGACCCGCAGGGCCAGCCGCAGGCGAACCCCGTGAGCTTCCACGTCCAGGACGACGGCACGATCCTGATCGGCGGCTACGCGATGGGGACGACGAAGAAGTGGCGCAATCTCCGGCGGAACCCGAAGATCGCCCTGGTCGTGGACGACATCGCGAGCGTACGGCCCTGGCGGGTGCGCGGGGTCGACATCCGCGGTGAGGCCGAACTCCTCGTCGGCCCGCACGACTTGGGCCCCCACTTCAGCGAGGAGGTGATCCGCATCCATCCCCGCAGGGTGCACAGCTGGGGCCTGGAGGAGGACCGCCCGGCCGGTCCGTGAGCTAGGCCCTGTCGTCAAATTCCCGCCTGCCCCGCGACGCCATGCACGCACTCTCGCCGCACCGGGCCCGGGCCCAAGTACATCCAGTACGAGGGCCAGGACCCGGCACGCCGAGAGCACGCACCTGACGCCGCAGGGCCCGCCCTCCGGGCGGACGGCGGGAATTTGACGACAGGACCTAGGCGAGCGCGCCCTCCAGGGTCAGCAGCCACACCTTCCGCTCGACTCCGCCCGCGTACCCGGTCATCGATCCGTCCGCGCCGATGACCCGGTGGCAGGGGCGGACGATCAGCAGGGGGTTGGCACCGATGGCGCCCCCGACGGCCCGAACCGCCGCGCGGGAGGCGCCGATCCGCCGGGCGATCTCCCCGTAGCTGACGGTGGCGCCGTACGGCACCTCGTCCAGCGCGGCCCACACACGCTGCCGGAACTCGGTGCCCTGTGGCCTCAACGGCAGCCGGAACTGCGCGAGTTCACCGGCGAAGTAGGCGCCGAGCTGGTCCGCGGCGGCCCGGAACGGCCCGGCATCGCGCCGCCGGCTGTCCTGCACGCTCTGCACGTTCTGTCCGCCCTTCTGCCCCGGCACGGACAGCGAGGTGAGCGCCCCGTCCGCGTCGGCGGTGAGCAGCAACCGGCCTACGGGAGCGTCGAGTTCGGTCCAGTAACCGGTTGTCGTCACTCGCTCCACTCCCCTGCCGCACACAGGTGCCGGACGGCGTACGAACGCCAGGGCCGCCAGTCGTCCGGCACCTGGGCGCCGGGCGGGGCCACGTCCGGATCGCCGAGGGCGCGCACGCGTACGGCGGCGACGGTGGCCGGGTCCATCCCGGGCAGCGCCAGCAGGGCCTCCTGTGCGTCGTCCCGGTCGGCTCCCGGGTCCAGCCGTACGGTCCCGTCGGCGAGGGCCGCGGCCAGCGCGCCCAGCGGCCCGTCCGGCTCGGCCTCGGCGATGACGCCCGGCTCGGGGAAGAGATGGGTGAGGCTGCCGCAGGGCGCATCGAGCACCTTGCCGTACCGCCGCACCAGCTCCTGAGCGCCTTCCGTCCCGGCCAGGGCGCGGATGGCGGCCTCCGGCGCATCCACGGCGCCGGGCGAGCGCAGTCCCGGCCGGGCGGCGACCAGCGGGCCGAGCCGGGGGTCGACGCCGAGCCGCTCGTCGACGGCGTACGGGTCGGCGTCGAGGTCGAACAGGCGCCGCAGCCGCTGCACCGCGGTGGTGAGGTCCCGGGGGTCGGTGAGGTGCAGCCGCGCGTCGAGCCAGCCGCCCGGACGGGTGCCGGTGCCGGTTCTCGGCACCCGGGTGCGCTCCTCGACGGCGACGATCCCGGTGCCGTACGGCAGCCGCAGCGTGCGCCGGTAGGTACGGCAGCCCGGAGCGCCGGAAACCTCCTCGACACCGGTTACCACCTCCTCGGCGAGCTGGTCGAAGACGGCGGAGGCCTGGTACGGGCCGCGGTAGGCGAGCCGCAGCGGGATCCCGGCGCCCGGAGCTGCCCGGTCGGCGGCCCGGCCCCGGGAGCCGCCACGGCCCCCGGGGGCGGCGGCCCGCAGCTCGGTCGGTGTCGAGGCGTACACCTCCCGGACGGTGTCGTTGAACTGGCGCACGCTGGCGAAACCGGACGCGAACGCGATCTCGGTGACCGGCAGCCCGGTGGTCTGCAGCAGCACCCGCGCGGTGTGCGCCCGCTGGGCCCGCGCGAGCGCCACGGGTCCGGCGCCGAGTTCCGCGGTGAGCTGCCGCTGGACCTGCCGTGCGCTGTAACCGAGCCGCGCGGCGAGCCCGGCGACGCCCTCCCGGTCCACGACGCCGTCGGCGATCAGCCGCATGGCCCGCCCGACGACGTCCGCCCGCACGTTCCACTCCGCGGACCCCGGCACGGCGTCCGGCCGGCACCGTCGGCAGGCCCGGAAACCGGCCCGCTGCGCGGCGGCGGCCGTCGCGAAGAACCGCACGTTCTCCCGCTTGGGCGTCACCGCCGGACAGCTGGGCCGGCAGTAGATCCCGGTGGTCGCGACGGCGAAGAAGAACACTCCGTCGAACCGCCCGTCCCTGCTCCGCACCGCCTCGTACCTGGTGTCTTCGTCCATCACGGTTCCAGTGTGGGACGGGGCGAGGGGCGGGGGCCAGCGGAAATCGGACGTGGCGGTGGTGGGCAGTGCGGATCGCGCGCAGGGCAACCGATCGTCGCGGGGCGCGGGTACGACGTGACTGGTCGCGCAGTTCCCCGCGCCCCTGCGGGGCGTGGCCCACCTACATGCGGCGCCCCCGCTTGATCTCCATCGCGGCCCGACCGGCGGCGCCCTTCCGTTTCCAGTCCCGCCGAAGCTCCGCACGGACCCGCGCGTCGGTCTTGGCCACGATCCACTGGTTCTCCCGCACCAGCTTCCGGTAACTCTCCAGCCGGCGCTGAGGAAGCTCGCCGCTCTCCATGGCGGAGCGCACCGCGCAGTCCGGCTCGGTGTCGTGGGAGCAGTCGTGGAAACGGCACCGCTCGGCCAGTTCCTCGATCTCGGAGAACACCTGACCGACCCCGCTCCCGGCGTCGTACAGGCCGACACCCCGCAGCCCCGGTGTGTCAATGAAGACCCCGCCCGAGGGCAGGGCGAGCAGGTTGCGGGTGGTCGTGGTGTGCCGGCCCTTGCCGTCGACGTCCCGGGCGGCCCGTACGTCCATGACGTCCGCGCCGACGAGGGCATTGGCCAGCGTGGACTTGCCCGCGCCGGACTGGCCGAGCAGCACGGACGTACCGGAGCCGACGAGCGCGACGAGGACGTCGAGCCCCTCGCCCTGCAGCGCGCTCACGGTGAGCACCGGCACACCGGGCGCACTCGTCTCCACGTCCTGCACGAGGTGGGCCAGGGTGACGGGGTCCGGCACCAGGTCGGCCTTGGTGAGGACGACGACGGGCTGGGCGCCGGACTCCCAGGCCAGGGCGAGGAAGCGCTCGATCCGGCCGAGGTCGAGGTCGAGGGCGAGCGACACGGCGACGACGGCGTGGTCGACGTTGGCCGCCAGGATCTGCCCGTCGGACCGCTTGGAGGAGGTGGAGCGCACGAATGCGGTGCGGCGCGGCAGATACGCGCGGACATAGCGCGGATCACCGTCGGGGTCGACGGCGACCCAGTCCCCCGTGCACACGACCTTCATCGGGTCACGGGGAACGACGAACTCGGTGTCGGCGCGGACGATCCCGCCCGCGGTGACGACGTCGCACTGGCCGCGGTCGACCCGGACGACGCGGCCGGGCAGGAGACCCTGCCCGGCATACGCAGCGAACTCCGCTTCCCACCCCTCGTCCCAGCCGTACGGGGCCAGAGGGTGCGACGAAGCGGAAGAAGCCGAAAGAGAAGAGAGATTCAAGGGGAACCCTTCACAAGGGCGGCCCCGGCCGCGCGCACTCATGGCCGCGAAGAAGGAAGAAGCAGGAAGGATCAGCCGGAGACCACGGAGGTGGAGTGGATGAACTTCTGGTTGCGGGCAACGCCCGTCACAGAGACAGCCATCGGTCACACCTCCCGTTCCACACTCGGCCGACAGCAGCGGCCGACAGCCACTGCGTGAAGCGAACCTCACCCTAAAGGCGCCCGCATTCCCGGCGCCACCGAATTTCTTTCACTCAGCGGTCGCGGAAGGCGCCCTCGCCGAACAGCAGGCCAAGGGCGCAGGTCATGTGGCGGACCGGGGCTGCTCGCCGACGTCCGGGGCGTTCTCCGACAGGGCGCCCAGTTCGGCCGCGGTGACCGTCAGGTCGTCGAGCACCTCTCCGAGTACTGACCCGATCACGCGGCACGAGCAGCTGCTCGGCTCAACCGGTCGTGCAGGCGGCGCCGTTGAGCGTGAAACCGTACGGTGACCGGTTTCTGCCCTGCCAGGTGCCGATGAACCCCAGGGACAGCGTGCCGTGCGCGGTGACGGTCCTGTTGTAGTCGGCGGCGGTGGCGGTGACCCGGGAGCCGCTCTGGTGGACGGTGGCGTCCCACATCTGGCCGACCTGCTGGCCGTCGCGGAAGGCCCAGGACAGGCTCCAGCCGTCGAGGGGCCGGTCGGTGGTGACGGTGACGGTGGCCTGGAAGCCGTCGGGCCACTGGTTGACGAGGTCGTAGGCGACCCGGCAGCCGGCCGCGGGGGTGTTGGAGCCGGCGGGGGCGGGCCGGTGCGCGGCCGAGGAGCTGCTGCCCTGGGGTTCGGGGTCGGGCTGCGCACGGCCGGTGCCGGCTGTGGTCCGCGCGGGCGAGGGCGTGGCGGCGGGTGCGGTCGGTGGTCCGGACGGGGTGGTGGTCCGGGAGACGCTGGGGTCGGCGACCGGCTGCCGGTCGTCGCGGGCGGCGGCGCTGTCGTCGCCGGAGCCGCCGAACGGCATCATCGACACGCCGAGCGCCAGTGCCGACAACAGCACGGCGGCGGCCAGCAGGCCACGGCGCAGGACCTTGCTGCGGCCCGCGTCCTCCTCGGGGTCGCCGGTGCCGGGATCGGCCGGGCGGCCCGCGCCGAGGCGGACCTCGGCGGCGCGGCGGCGGCGTTCCAGGTAGGCGAGGCCGCCCCAGCCGATGACCCCGCCGGCCAGCGCTGCGGGCAGCCCGCCGCCGTGCAGGCGCAGGCACGCGGCGGCCTCGGCGCAGCCCACGCAGGTCGCGAGGTGCCGGGAGAGGTCCTCGGGGGTGTCAGCGGCCGGCGAGCGGGTGACCGCGTCCAGCAGACGGGCGTAGGAACGGCACTGCGCGTCCATCGGGGTGTCGAGGTGGGCGCGGTGGCAGCGGTCCCGGAACAGAGTGCGTACCTGGTCGAGTTCCTCGGCGACCGTGGCCGGGTCCAGGCCGAGCCGGCGGGCGACGGTGGGCAGGGGCAGCGCCTCCACCTCGGCCAGCCACAGCAGCGACGCGTCGGCTTCCTGCATGTCCCTGAGGCCGCGCAGCGCGACCGGGCGCTGCAGCGGCGGGCCCGTGTAGCGGGCGGCCTGGCCGGAGTTGAGCCACAGCCTCAGGTCGGGGTCGAGCCGGTGGCCCTGCCCGTCGGCCTCCCAGGCGGCGGCGGTGTCGCGTACGGCGGTGAGCAGTGCCGGGATCGTGGGCAGCCGTGCGGTGCGGCGGCCCGCGCCGCGCACATGGGTGCGCGCGGCGGCACGGAGCTCGCGCATGCCGAGCGTGAAGGCCTCGGTCGCCAGTTGATGCGCCGTCAGGGAACCGGAGGTGCACAGGTCCGCGTAACTGAGCACCGCGTCCCAGCCCTCCGAGAACAGCGCGGACTCGGTGGCGTCCTGGGGGGTCGGCAGGTCGGGCATGGGACTCCTGCATCCACGAGCGAGGGCAACTCACCACACACGGAAGGGAGTTGCGAGGAACCTCGCGGCAGGACACAGAGCCTTTCACGTCATCGACACAACTGACAAGCGGCCTGTTCACATCCGGTTACCGACGGTGCCGGGGCGGATGCGCGACGCCACGAGCCCGCAACTCCGGCCTCCAGTACGGAGGCCGACGCCGTTTCGCTCACCGCCCCGTCGATCCGGTGCGCGGCATCACACCTCGGCCGGGGCCCGGGTGGCGCCACCGTCGGCCGCTGGGCCGTCCGCGGGCAGGCTGTCCATGAAGGAGCTGACGGAGAAGACGGCGCGGCCGGGTCCGGGCGGGCCGTAGCCGGGCGGGGAGGACAGTCCGAAGTCCTCCATCGTCTGACGGTAGGCCTGGAGGAGGCGGATGTGGTACTCCAGCGGCGCGCCCTGCGGGTTGGCCTTGCCGAGCGGGGTGGTGGGCTCCGGGCACCAGGTGGTGAAGCGGGGCGTGATGCCGTGCGACATGAAGAAACGCAGGCCCTCGGTGGTCGACGCGATCGCCTCGTCCACCGTGGTGAACCCGAACGGTTCGGCCATCTCCACGCCCGCCACGAAGTTGGGGATCACGTTGCGCGCACCGAACACCTCGGCAGAGTCCAGGATGCGCTTGTGCCACTCGTCGCGGCCGACGTAACGCTCCTTGCCGGGGCAGTACAGCTCGAAGAGCCGGCGGTCCCACACCTCGAAGTTGGGGTGGTAGATCTGCACGCCGTAGTCCTTGAACCGCTGCACGTCGGCCTTGGGCAGCGCCTGGGCGACGACCTTGCCGATCCAGCGGCCCGGGAAGCGCTCCTCGATGGCCTTGGCGTAGTGGCCGTAGAAGTCGGCCTCGTCCCGCCCGGCAACCGTTTTCGTGATGGCGCCGCCGGTCAGCGTGTAGGCGGTGGAGGCCTTCTGGGTGTCGTACCGGTCGATGATCTCGAGGGCCTCCAGCACCTCCTCGACGTCCTTGACTCCGGTGTACGGCCGCCCGGCGGCCTTGTGCTGGCGCCAGTTGTGGTTGATGTCGCAGTACTGGCACTCCTCCTTGGCGCCGAAGTACTGGCAGACCCGGAAAACGGTGAGGTAGATCAGGTAACCCCACTGGATGGTCGGGGCCACCTCCATCACGGACTTCCCGTTGGAGAGGGTGTGCCGGTAGTACTCCGGCATGGGCGGCACACCGACGTCCGCGACCCGCTTTCCGTCGAGGTAGAGCCCGAGCAGCCCCTCGTCGTCGGCCGCCACCCGGTACGGCGAGGCAGGGTTCACCCGTACGGAGACCACCGTACGGCGCAGGTCGTACGGGCCGCCGGTGAGGATGATCTCCTCCGGCGGGCGCCTGAGCGCGGCCTCGCCGAGCTCGGGCAGGGTGCCGTGGTCGAAGGAGAAGATGAAGTACGACTTGGGTTTGACCTCGCCGCTCTCGTTGTCGCTGAGGGCGGACGGGTCGAAGGCGACGCCGCCGCGGAGCAGGTCCTCCTTGAAGACGGCTTCCCGTGGCACGTGTGGGAACCGTTCCATCAGATCCTCGACCAGCGCGGTACGACTGCCCATCCGTCTGTCTCCTCCCGGCTCAGGCGTACGACTTACACCGTATGCCCCCGCCGGTGGCTCAGCCGTGCCGGGTCCCCGCACGGCGCGCGATGTGGTCCGGTACGGCGGTCCGGGCGGGCAGCGCCGGGTCGGGCTCGGGTGTGCCCCAGACCGTGGTCAGCGGCAGGACCCCGGCCCACAGGCCGAGGGCCGCGTCGGGGCTGTCGCCGTCGTCCGGGGCACCGGTGCGGATCTTGACGGAGGCCTCCTGGAGGGACAGGGCGAGGAGGGTGGTGGCCGCCAGTTCCTTCCGGTTGGGGCGGCGGGCGTACGCCCACTGGCCGGGCGCGGAGTGCTCGGTGAGCCGGCGCAGACCCTCCAGCTTCTCCTCGGGGTCGGTGACCTTGCGGGCGGTGCCGTGGATCATGGCGCTGCGGTAGTTCACGCCGTGCTCGAAGACGGACCGGGCGAGCACGAGCCCGTCCACGTGGGTGACGGTGACGCACACCGGCGTGTCCCCGGCGAGGCTGCGGCTGGCCACGGATCCGTGCAGATACAGCCACCGCTCGTCCCGCCCGTACACCGTGGGTACGACGACCGGCCGCCCGTCGACCAGCACCCCGAGATGGCAGACGAAGGCGGCGTCGAGGATCGCCTCCAGCTCCGCCCGCTCCAGGCTGCCCTGCTCGCGCAGCCGGCGGTGGCGGGTGCGGTCGGTGACGGGCAGGCGGTCGGGAAGCGGTTCCTGGATCATGCAGCAGAACCGTACCGATATCGCAGAACCAGGGCCAGTAATATTTCAGAGACGTCAATCAGTCACGGTCAGGACAACGAAATCCGCAGCACGCCTCCCTCTCGGGCCACGCTGGATGAGAGGGTCGGCGCACAGGCACTCTCCGGGAGGGACGCAACTGTGACAGGGACGGCCGGGACCGCCGGGACGGTCACCAACTGGGCGCGGACCATCAGCTACACCCCGCGGCAGTTCCACCGTCCGCGCACCGTCGACGTGCTCGCGGCGCTGGTGGCGAGGAGCGAGCGGGTGCGGGTGCTGGGCAGCGGGCACTCCTTCAACCGGATCGCCGACCCCGGTCCGGACGGCGTGCTGCTGTCCACCGCCGGTCTGCCGCGGGAGATCGATGTCGACACGGCGGCGCGCACGGTCCGGGTGTCGGGCTGGGCCCGCTACGCCGAACTGGCCCGCACGGTCCACGCGCACGGTCTGGCCCTGCCCAACATGGCCTCCCTGCCGCACATCTCGGTGGCCGGTTCGGTGGCGACCGGTACGCACGGCTCGGGCGTGGCCAACGCTCCGCTGGCGTCGGCGGTCCGGGAGGTGGAGATGATCGTCGCGAGCGGCGACAGCGGGACGATGGGCCGGGACGACCGGCGGTTCGACGGCGCCGTGACCTCGCTCGGCGCGCTCGGCGTCGTCACCGCGCTCACGCTCGACCTGGAGCCGGCGTACGAGGTGGAGCAGCGGGTCTACACCGAACTCCCGCTGGAGGCACTGGACTTCGATGCCGTGGCGGCCGCGGGGTACAGCGTGAGCCTGTTCACGGACTGGCGGGAGCCGGGCTTCCGGCAGGTGTGGGTCAAGCGGCGCACGGACCGCCCGGCGGTGGACTTCCCGTGGGCGGCACCCGCACGGGTGCCGCTGCACCCGGTGCCGGGCATGCCCGCGCGGAACTGCACCGAGCAGCTGGGCGTGCCGGGGCCGTGGCACGAGCGGCTGCCGCACTTCCGCGCGGAGTTCACGCCGAGCAGCGGGGAGGAGATCCAGTCGGAGTACCTGCTGCCGCGGTCTGCGGCGGTGGACGCCCTGTATGCGATCGACGGTATCCGGGAGACCGTCGCCGGTATCCTGCAGACCTGCGAGGTGCGTACGGTCGCCGCCGACCCGCAGTGGCTGAGCCCGGCCCACGGACGGGATTCGGTCGCGCTGCACTTCACCTGGGTGCGCAACGAGGCGGCGGTGCTGCCGGTGGTGCGCCGGCTGGAGGAGGTGCTGGACCCGTTCGACCCGCGCCCGCACTGGGGGAAGGTCTTCGCGATCCCCTCGGCCGTACTGCGCGGGCGGTATCCGCGGTTCCACGACTTCGCGTCCCTGGTCCGCCAGGTGGACGCGTCCGGCACGTTCACCAACGCCTTCCTGCGGGACCTCCTCGGGCTCCCCGACGACCAGGGGTAGTCGCCCGGGACTTTCTCCAGCCCCTTTCCTAACCCCTTGTCGAAATCCCCTCCCAGCCCATAGCCTGGCGCTCGCGCCGGTGCCGCGTGTCGCCCCGGCCTGGTCCGGCTGGACGGGATGGGAGGGGCAGCCGCGTTGAAGCGCACATCACGTGACATCCGCACCGCGAACCGCTACGAGGTGCTGCGCCAGATCATCGCCGAGTCTCCCACCTCCCGGCAGGAGTTGGCCGCCGCCACCGGGCTGAGCCTGGCCACGGTCGCCACGCTGGTCGGCGAGCTGCTGGACCTGCGCATGATCACCGAGGTGGGGTTCGAGGACTCCGCCGGCGGCCGGCCCCGGGGCCTGGTGGCCGTCAACGCGTCGGGGGGCGCGTTGATCGGCGTCGACATCGCGGAGACGTACGTCCATGTCGAGCTGTTCGACCTGGCGCTGAACGTGCTGGCCCGCGCCGACGAGGACATGCGGCCCGGCGAGAGCCGCCCGGAGCAGGTGGTCGGCCATGTGGCCGCGGCCGTCGGCTCGGTGGTGGCGCAGGCCGGCATCGAGGCGGCCCGGGTGCTCGGCGTCGGGGTGAGCGTGCCGGGCCAGGTGGACCGGGACACCGGCGTCGCCGAGTACGCGCCCAACTGGGACTGGCACGACGTACCGTTGCTGGACCTGCTCGCCGAACACATCGCGTATCCCCTGTACCTGGACAACCCGCTGCGCGCCTGCGCGGTGGCCGAGCTGTGGTTCGGGGCCGCACGGGGCCGCGGGGACGCGGTGGTGGTCAATCTGGGCACCGGCGTCGGTGCCGGTCTCGCCCTCGGCGGCGGGCTGCACCGGGGGGTGAGCAACAGCGCCGGCGAGTGGGGCCACACCACGCTCGTGCTGGACGGACGGCTGTGCCACTGCGGCAACCACGGCTGCGTCGAGACGTACGTCGGCGCGCCCGGCATCATGCAGAACCTGCGCGAACTCAGCCCGCAGTCCCCGCTGTTGCACCCCGAGGACCAGACGGCCACCATCGGCGCGCTGGCCGACGCGGCCACCGCGGACGATCCGGTGGCCCTCAAGGTCGTCCGGGACACCGCCCGTTACCTGGGCGCCGGCATCTCCGACCTGATCAACCTGCTCAACCCCGAAGTGGTCGTACTCAGCAGCTGGGTCGCCGCCCGGCTGGGCGAGCCGCTGCTCGACGAGGTCCGCCAGGCCGTCGCCCGGCACGCGCTGCGCCGGCCCCTGGCCGCCACCGAGATCGTCCTCTCCCCGATCCCCACCGACCCGGTGTCCCTGGGCGCGGCCACGTTCGCGCTGGAGGGGGCGCTGCAGTCCGTCGGGCAGAGGTCGGCGACACGCAGCAACGCAAGGAGCCGTACCGCACCGCCTTCATGACGACGGAAGGGATGCACGTGTCTCATCCCCGCACCAGGAGATCCCGCCTGCTGCTGACGGCCTCCGCCGCACTGGCCGTCACCGGAGCCCTCCTCGCCTCCCCGCCCGCTAGGTCCTGTCGTCAAATTCCCGCCGTCCGCCCGGAGGGCGGGCCCTGCGCTCGCCGCGATGGGGGTGCCCCCGCGCGAGCCTGTTCGAGCGTGGGGGAGGCTCATGTATGCCGTAGGTGCGTGCTCTGGGGGTCCCCCCGGCCGAAGGCTGGGGGAGTGCCGGGTCCTGGCCCTCGTACTGGATGTACTTGGGCCCGGGCCCGGTGCGGCGAGTGGGGGCATCTCCCACGCCCTTGAGGCAGTGGGGGAGCGTGCATGGCGTCGCGGGGCAGGCGGGAACGTGACGACAGGGCCTAGCGCCGACGCCGCACCGGCCGCCGCCGAGGTCTCCCCGCACGCCGCCCAGACCATCGACAACATCGGCGCGTCCGGCGCCTGGTGGGTGAACGACCTGAAGCACTTCGAGCCGAAGGTCCAGGCACGCGTCGCCCGACTCCTCTTCTCAGTACGGCGCTCACCGGCGCCCTGGTGGGCAGGCTGTCCGGCAAGTGCCTGACCGCCGACGCCTCGGGGGCCGCGATCGCCTCCTGCACGGGCGCGGCGGACCAGTCGTGGTCGTACGACGCGGACGGCACCCTGAAGGGCGCGAACGGCTATCTGACGGCGGGGAGTTCGGGCCTGACCGCCACCGCCACCGCCACGGCCACGGCCACGGGGGACGGCACCCAGCGATGGCTGCTGAACGCCGACGGGCAGATCGTGAACGAGGCGTCGGGCAGGTGCCTCGACGTCAGCGGACAGGCCACGGCCGCCGGCAGCAAGGTGATCCTCTACAGCTGCAACGGCGGCGCGAACGAGGCCTGGACCCGGCGGTGACCGCCGCTTCCCCCTGACCGAGGGCCGCCGGCCACCTCCCTGATCTGGCGGCCCTCAACTCCCTTTCCCCACCCGGCCGTTCGGTATCCCGAACCGAATGCAACGCTTCGAACAGACTTCGTCCAACCCCTTGCCGAAGCCTTAGCCGAAGGTTAACGTCCCGCTCCGGCCTTAGCCGCACCCGCACTTCCACAGACAAGGACGTCACCATGTCGGCACCGAGCAACAGCACCTGGGACCGCCGTTCGATACTCCGCGCCGCCGCCGGGCTGGCCGTCGCCGCGCCGCTCGCCGCGTGCGGCAGCAACAACGGCCGTGGCGGCAGCGGGTCGGGCAAGCAGCTCACCCAGATGTTCCACGCCTACGGCGAGCCGGGCGTGGAGCAGGCGGTCAAGCGGTACGCCGCCGCGTACAAGAACGCGAACGTGACCACGCAGTGGATCACCAGTGCCGACTACGAGAGCAAGCTCTTCGCCACCCTGCTCACCAAGAGCGCGCCCGACGTCTTCGAGTTCCACCCGCAGATCCAGATGGTCAAGAGCGGTCAGGTGGCGGACCTGACCGACCTCATCGCCCCGGTCAAGAGCGACTTCAACCAGGCCGACATCACGTCGCACACCGTGGACGGCAAGGTCTACGGCATCCGGATGATCGACGACCCGCAGTTCTTCTTCTACCGGCCCTCCCTCTTCGAGAAGGCCGGCGTCAAGGTCCCCGAGACCCTCGACGAGCTGATCGAGGCCGCCGCCAAGCTCACCACCAGCAAGGTCAAGGGCCTGTACCTCGGCAACGACCTGCACGCGATCATCAACCCGCTGATCTGGTCCGCGGGCGCCGACACCCTCGACGACAAGAACCGGATCGCCTACCACACGCCCGGCGTCATCGAGGGCCTGAAGAAGCTGCGCAAGCTCTTCACCAGCGGCGATCTGCTCCTCGGCGCCCCGACCGACTTCTGGGACCCCTCCTCGCTCAGCCAGGGCCTGTGCGCCATCCAGTTCTGCGGCATGTGGGCCATGCCGCAGTTCCAGAAGGCGCTCGGCGACGACCTCGGGATCTTCCCCTTCCCGAAGACCACCGACTCCGGCAAGCCCTCGGTCTACAACGGCGGCTGGTCGATGTTCGTCAACGCCAAGGGCGCCGACGTCGACGCGGCCAAGGAGTACGTCAAGTGGCTGTGGATCGACCAGAAGCAGTACCAGGAGGACTTCGCGACCTCGTACGGCTTCCACATCCCGCCGCGCTCCTCGATCGCCGCCTCGGCCACCAAGCTCAAGTCCGGTCTTCCGGCAGAGGGCGTCAAGCTGTTCAACGACTACGGGCACTTCGACAACATCGGCTGGACCCAGGCGATGATCCAGGCGTCGTGGGACCTCCTCGCCAACTGCGTCCGCAAGGACGGTGACCCGGAGAAGGCTCTCGATGAGTGCGACAGGGCTGTCAACCGCGAGCTGAAGAAGCTGTTCGGATAGGCCGGCGGACGGACCACGACATGTCGACGACCACCGAGCGCGGCCTCGCGAGCCCCGCCCCGGCCAAGGCCGCACCGGCCGGGACACGGCGGGGCCTGCGGGGCAGCCGCACCTTCAACTTCTGGCTCTTCATCGGCCCCTTCCTCGCGGGGCTGATGGTCTTCATCTACGTGCCGATCGGCTGGAGCGTCTACCTCAGCTTCTTCGACGCACGCTTCACCGTCACCCCGTCGAAGTTCATCGGCTTCGACAACTACACGTACATGCTGACGGACCCCAAGTTCGTCCACTCGCTCGGCACCTTCACCGTCTTCGCCGCGTTCATCGTGCCGACCACCTGGGCGGTGTCCCTGGGCCTCGCCCTGCTGGTGAACCGGCTGCGGTCCATGCGGGCGTTCTTCCGGTCGGTGTTCTTCCTGCCGACCGCGTGCTCCTACGTCGCCGCCTCGCTGATCTGGAAGATGTCCCTCTTCAGCGGGGTGCGCTTCGGCCTGATGAACACGGTCCTCGGCTGGTTCGGGATCGACAACATCGCCTGGCTGGCGAGCCCCAGCCCGCCCTGGTACTGGCTGGTCATCGTCACGGCGCGGCTGTGGCTGCAGTCCGGTTTCTACATGATCCTCTTCCTGGCCGCGCTGCAGAACATCCCGGCCGAGCTGTACGAGGCCGCGGCCATCGACGGTGCCAGGCCGGGCTGGCAGACCTTCCGGCACATCACGCTGCCCCAGCTGCGCGCCACGTCGACCGCGGTGATCCTGCTGCTGCTCATCGCCGCCTATCAGGCCTTCGACGAGTTCTTCAACCTGCTCGACAAAACGACGTGGGGCCGGCCGCCACTGGTCGAGCTCTACTACACCGCCCTGGGCACGGAACAGGACTACGGCGCCGGCAGCGCGGGCGCCGTCATCCTGACCGCGCTGATCGTCGTCGTGACCCTGTTCCAGGGCAAGATCATGGGCTTCGGAAGGGGGGAGGACTCCAAGTGACCACGAAACGCAGGGGCGGGGTCATGGGCAACACCGGCCTCTACATCGCGAGCGGTGTCGCCGCCTTCCTCTTCCTGATCCCGTTCTATGTGCTGCTGCGCAACTCGCTGTCCACCGACCCCCAGATCACCGGGCAGCACTGGGAGTTCTTCCCCACCCACCTGCAGTGGGGCAACATCGGCGAGCTGTTCGACGACCCGGCGGTGCCGTTCGGCCGGTCGCTGGTGAACTCCCTGGTGGTCGCCGTCTCCATGACCGTCGGCATCCTGCTGGTGTGCTCCCTCGCGGGCTACGCCCTGGCCCGGATCCCGTACCGGCACGCCAACAAGATCTTCTACGTCGTGCTGGGCACCCTGATGGTCCCGACCTCGGTGACCTTCGTGCCGAGCTTCGTGCTGGTGTCGTCCCTCGGCTGGGTGGACACCTACCGGGGCCTGATCATTCCGGGTCTGTTCAGTGGTTTCACCTGCTTCCTGTTCCGGCAGTACTTCCTCGGGTTCCCCAAGGAACTGGAGGAGGCGGCGCGCGTGGACGGGCTCGGCCACTGGGGCGCGTACTGGCGGGTCGTCGTCCCCAACTCCCTGAACTTCTTCGCGGCGATCGCGACGATCACGTTCATCAACGGCTGGAACGCCTTCCTGTGGCCGCTGGTCATCGGCCAGGACCCGAACTCGTGGACCGTGCAGGTGGCGCTCTCCTCGTACGTGACCAACCAGACCGTCGTCTTCCACCAGATCTTCATGGCGACCGCGATTTCCATCCTGCCGCTGCTGTTCGTGTTCCTCTTCCTCCAGCGCTGGCTGGTGCAGGGAATCGCGCAGACCGGCATCAAGGGCTGAGCTAGGAGACCGATGTCTTTGAGCACCCACACCGTCACCGACTACGTCGAGGACGTCTCGCCGGGCTCCGGGGCGCTGCCGCCCCGCGCCTGGTACGCGTCCTCGGACGCCGCCTCCCTCTCGCTGAACGGCAGTTGGCGCTTCCGGCTGTCGCCGACGGCCGACGCCGAGGACGACTCCTTCGCCGAGGTGGGGTACGACGCCGATGACTGGGCGGAGATCCCGGTCCCCGGCCACTGGGTCCTTAAGGGGCACGGCGCCCCGATCTACACCAACCACCTCTACCCGTTCCCGGTGGACCCGCCGCGCGTGCCGACGGAGAACCCGACCGGCGACCACCTGCGGCTCTTCGACCTGCCGGACGACTGGCCGCCGGACGGGGGCGCGGTGCTGCGCTTCGACGGGGTGGAGTCCTGCGCCCGGGTGTGGCTGAACGGCACGGACCTCGGCGAGTTCAAGGGGTCCCGGCTGCCGCACGAGTTCGCCGTCGGCCATCTGCTGAAACCCGCGGGCAACGTGCTGGCGGTCCGCGTCCACCAGTGGTCGGCCGGCTCCTACCTGGAGGACCAGGACCAGTGGTGGCTGCCGGGCATCTTCCGTGACGTCACCCTGCTGCACCGCCCGGCGGGCTGTGCCCTCGACTTCTTCGTGCACACCTCCTACGACCACCGCGCCGGCACCGGCACCCTGCGCGTCGACTCCGACGTCGACGGCCGGGTAACCGTTTCCGAGCTCGGTATCGACGTCGGAGTCGGCGAGAGCGTCACCGTGCCGGTCGAGCCGTGGTCGGCGGAGACGCCGAGGCTGTACGAGGGCACGCTCGCCACCGAGGGCGAGAAGGTGCCGCTGCGCATCGGTTTCCGTACCGTGGCACTGGCGGACGGCCTGATCAAGGTCAACGGCAGGCCGATCCTCTTCAAGGGCGTCAACCGGCACGAGTGGCACCCCGAGAAGGGCCGCGCGCTGGACCTCGCCACCATGCGCGAGGACGTGCTGCTGATGAAGCGGCACAACATCAACGCCGTCCGCACCTCCCACTACCCACCGCACCCGGCCTTCCTCGACCTGTGCGACGAGTACGGGCTGTGGGTGATCGACGAGTGCGACCTGGAGACCCACGGCTTCACCGAGCAGGGCTGGCGGGACAACCCCGTCGACGACGACCGCTGGACCCCGGCCCTGCTGGACCGGGCGGCCCGCATGGTCGAACGGGACAAGAACCACCCGTCGGTGGTCATCTGGTCCCTCGGCAACGAGGCCGGCACCGGCCGGGGCCTGACCGCGATGGCCGAGTGGATCAAGGGCCGGGACCCCTCCCGGCTGCTCCACTACGAGGGTGACATCAACTGCCGTGACACCGACGTGTATTCACGGATGTACGCCGACCACGCCGAGGTCGAGAGGATCGGCCGGGGCCTGGACGGCGGCACCCTCAAGCGACGCGGGCTCCCCTTCATCCTCTGCGAGTACGCGCACGCCATGGGCAACGGCCCCGGCGGACTCGCCGACTACCAGCGGCTGCTGGAGTCGTACGACCGGCTGCAGGGCGCCTTCGTGTGGGAGTGGATCGACCACGGCATCGCCCATCCGGAGCTGGGCCACGCCTACGGCGGTGACTTCGGCGAGGAGCTGCACGACGGCAACTTCGTCTGCGACGGCCTGCTCTTCCCCGACCGGCAGCCCTCCCCCGGCCTGGTCGAGTTCAAGAAGGTGATCGAACCGGTCGGCATCGCCGGCGACTTCGGCGACGGCACGGTCCGGGTCACCAACAAGCAGGACTTCGCCGACGTGTCGGCGCTGGCGTTCTCCTGGTCGTACGAGGTCGACGGGGAGACGGTGGCGTCCGGCGCGCTGTCGGTACCGGCGCTCGCGCCCGGCGAGTCCGCCGACGTCAAGCTGCCCGCGCCGCCGGCCGGGGCGCCGGCCGGCGAGGCGCTCTGGACGGTCCGGGCTGCGCTCGCGGCGGACACCGCCTGGGCGCCGAAGGGCCATGTCGTGGCCTGGGGCCAGGTCCCGGTGTCGGAGCGCCGGGTGCCCACGGTCCCGGCGACCTCCTGGCCCGTCACCGGCGACGGGGTGATCACCCTCGGCCCGGGCACCTTCGACGCCCGCACCGGCGTCCTGACGGCCGTGGGCGGCGTGGCGGTCTCCGATCTGCGGCTGGACGTGTGGCGGGCCACCACCGACAACGACGACGGCGCCCCCTGGCAGTCCGACCTGCGCTACGGCCTGCTGTGGCGACAGCTCGGCCTGCACCGGATGCGGCACCGGCTGGACGCGGTCGAGACCGGCGAGCACACCCTGACGGTCCGCACCCGCGTGGCGCCGGCCGCACGGGAGCTGGGGCTGTCGACCGTATACCGCTGGACGTCGGACGGGGACCGGCTGCGGTTGACCGTATCCACCACCCCCGAGGGCGACTGGGCCGTCCCCCTCCCCCGGCTCGGCATCCGCTTCGCCCTGTCCGCGGCAGACCGTGTGCAGTGGTACGGCGGCGGTCCCGGCGAGGCGTATCCGGACACCAGGTCGGCGGCGGTGGTCGGCCGTTGGCAGTCGACCGTCGACGATATGCAGACCCCCTACGTCCGCCCGCAGGAGAACGGCGCCCGCATCGACGTCCGCTGGGCCGAGCTCGGCGGTCTGCGCATTGAGGGCGACCCCGCGTTCTGGCTCACCGCGCGCCGCTGGACCACCGAGCAGCTGGACGCCGCCGCGCACCGCACCGACCTCGTTCCCGGCAACACCGTGTGGGTGAACCTCGACCACGGCCAGCACGGCATCGGCTCGCAGTCCTGCGGCCCGGGCCCGCTGCCCCAGTACCACCTGCGGGCCGAACCGGCGGAGTTCTCCTTCGTGTTCTCCACCGCCCCCGACCCCGAGTCCAGTTGACTGACACGGTCCTGAGGACCACCGCGGCCGGCCGGCTCTCCTCGCGGCCGGCCGCGGTCGCGCCCGGTGCCGGCCCGTCCGGCCGGTTTCTTGGTATACCTAGGCACCAGCCTAGAGTTACTAGGAAACGGGAAAGGCAGGCCCTCATGGCCCGAGCGGGTCTCACCGTCGAGCGTGTCGTCGCGGCCGCGGCGGAACTCGCCGACGAGGCGGGCTTCGCGAACGTCACCCTGTCCGCACTGGCCCGCCGCTTCGGCGTGAAGGACGCGAGCCTGTACTCGCATGTGCGGGGCCTGGACGACCTGCGCACCCGGCTCGCGCTGTACGCCGGCGGCGAGCTGATCGACCGGATCGCGCCGGCCGTGGCGGGCCGCGCGGGCAAGGAGGCGCTGGCCGCCTTCGCCGGCGCCTACCGGGCCTACGCGCTGGAGCACCCCGGCCGGTACGCGGCCACCCAGATCCGTATCGACCAGTCGCTGTTCGCCGACTCCCCGGCGATGCGCCGCACCACCCAGATCACCTACGGCATGCTGCGCGCCTACGGCCTGGACGAGCCCGACCTCACCGACGCCGTACGCCTGCTGCGCAGCACCTTCCACGGCTACTGCGCCCTGGAGTCCTCCGGCGGCTTCGGCGCCGACCGGGACGTACAGGCCTCCTGGGACAAGGCCGTGGAGGCCCTGCACCTGGCCCTGGAGCACTGGCCGCGCCAGACGACCCAGGAGGACGCCGGCACCGGCTGAACTCACCCCTCGGTCGCGGGGTGTCCCTGGCCCCAGGCCCAGGCGAGGCGGTCCGCGCCGGAGGCGTTGGTGGTGGCCAGGCCCAGGTGGGTGCCGCTGCCGGTGAGGGTCTGGATGCTGTAGGTGTCGCCGGTGCGCAGGCCCGGCCAGTAGACCGCGCCCATGTGCAGGGCCCGGAACGTGTCGGTGTCGGCCTGGACGAAGGCGACCGAGTTGGGGTCGCTGGAGGCCGACGCGGGCTGGTTGTAGTTCAGCCCGGTCGTCATGGGTGCGCCGAACTCGTCGGCGACGGTGCGGGAGGCGCAGGTGCCGATGCGGGCCTTGAGGTCGGTGACCCACTCGTCGTACGTGGCGCTCTGCTTCCAGAAGCCGTAGTGGTGCAGGGACAGGTACGTGCCGTCGAGCCGGTGGTCAGCGCAGACGCCGACGACGCTGTCGTTGTAGCCGGAGCCGCTGACGAAGATCCGGTTCCTGGGCACGGAGGGGTAGGTGCCGATCCACTGCGCCGCCAGGTCGGCCCACGCCTGCGCGGTGTAACCGTGCGGCTCGTTCATCGGCTCGAAGTAGACCTGCGGGTTGCGCTGGTAAGTGTGGGTGACGGTGCTCCACATGCGCCAGAAGTCGGGCAGGTTGTCGACGAAGCCGTCCTTCCGGGCGCCGGTGCCCTCCCAGTAGCTGAGGACGACCTTGAAGCCGTGCGCGGTGGCGGCGTCGATGACGGCGCGGTAGGAGTGCCAGGCGGGGCCGTTGACGGTGTACGGGTTGACCGGCAGCCGCACCGTGTTCGCCTGAAGGTTCCTGCGGAATCCCGCGATGATGCCGCTCGCCTTGGCGTATGTGGTGGCGTAGTCGTCAAAGAGGCTGAGACCGGACAGGACCACCGGATCGTCTGCGTAGTTGTCGCGCGGGTCGGCCCAGTTCACACCGTGGAACCGCGCGGGCACGAGGGAGGCGGCCGATGCGTCCGCACCCGATGCGGGGGCGGAGGCCAGCCCGATGAGAGCGCTGCTGCTCAGAGCGACGGCCGCGGCGAGCACGGTGCGGGTGAGGCCGGCGGCGCGCCGTGCGGCTCTGCGTGCGGAGCGGAACATGTGCGGGGACCTTCCTGTCGCGGGTCTGGAGGCGGGGGCCGGGGGCGGCGGACGTGCGGAGGCGAGCGTCCGGCGGGGTCTCCGCGGACGCCGGCGGGGCCGGTTCCCCTGCTGGGCCGTGGGCATGGGCGGCTCAGGGCAGCTGCGCCCGGGCAGAGCCCACCATGTGCATCCGACGTGTTGTCACGTCGGGACGATCACCTTTCGGGCGAGAGCCTCGCCGCAGCCGACCGGCACTGTCAAGGCATCCGACAGGACTTCGTCAAACCATTACGGGAAGTCTGCGCCGCACAGCTGCGTCAGCGCCTGTACTTCCCCGTGCGACGAGGCCGTGCCCTCCGGCCCACGTCCCGCCACCACGGCGGCCATCGCGGTTGAGGGGGACCTCCAGGTGCCGGACGAAGGGTGCGATCCGCCGGGGGCCCGTCAGTCCGGGCACGAACACCCCATCGGCATCAGCCTGTTGACAGGTGTCTGGCCGCCGCAGCGTCTGTCAGCGTACGACAGACCGCTCACCTGGGCGTCACCGACCACGACGAGCCTGCGGATCGCCCGTCCGAAGCCGTGAACGCGAAACCCTTTGCGGAGCCGGACACCCAGCGGACGTCCACCTCGTGCTCCTCCCCCACCCGCACCGACACCAACTCGGTGAGCGGCCGGGGGTCCGGCTCCCCGGTGAGCCGGGCGAGCGCCACGAACAGCGTGGCCCCGCCCGGCCCGGTCTCCCCCGTCAACTCATCCGACAGGCCGGACACCGGCAGGAGTTCGGCGCGCAGCCCGTCGGGGGCCGGCCATCCCGTGATCCGCACGGGTGTCCCCGGCTCGGCACCGGCGACGAGATGGGCGCGTACCTCCACCGCGCCCTCGGCCAGCACCAGGCTGGTGACGGTGATCCCGCCCGCCACGGTGTGCCGGGAGGCGATCCACCCCTCGCCCATACCGAGCGGCTCGATCCCGGTGCGGCTCGGATCGCCGCCGACGATCACGCTGTTGTCGTACGACGCCCGGTCGGGCGTGGTCGCGGTCGAGTAGGCGAGCCGGGTGTAGTAGGGGTCGTAGCGGACGTCCTCGCTGCCGTGGTTGTGCAGCCGGACCACCCCGTCCGAACGGGTGGTCTGCAGCAGCCAGTTGGGGACGGGAAGGGGGTGTACCTCGTCGGCGCGGTCGGCTGGGCCCGGCTCCTCGGTGGCCGTCCACACCTCGTGCTCCGGCGGCAGCAACAGACCGAGAAACCCTTTACTGGCCCAGTACGGCGAGGCCGGGCCCGAGTAGCTCTGCACGATCGACTCGTCGGGGCCGAGCCAGCCCAGCGGGAGCAGGCCGCGTTCGTCGACCGCGCCGCCGTCGAGGAAGTACCGCAGCGCGCCGGAGGCCAGACGCCGTGTCTCGCCGGGGGACAGGGGGGTCTGCCCGATCAGTGCGCCGAGCCAGAGCGGGGCGGTCGTCGCGAAGCGGTAGGTGAGCGAGCGGCCCTGGTGGAGGGGGGCGCCGTCGGCGCCGAACAGGCGGGAGCAGTCGGCCAGGTGGCGCGACAACCGTCGACCGTATACAGAAAGCAGTTCATCGTCGTCCGCCAGCCAGGCGTGGAGGACGGTGTACAGGTGCATGGCCCAGCCGTTGTAGTAGTCGAACTTCCGGCCGTCGCCGTCCGTGTACCAGCCGTCGCCGAGGTACCAGCCCTCGATCCGTTCCAGACCGCGGTCGATCGCCTTGCCTGCCGCCTCCGGACGGTGGCCGATCTCCGCCAGGAAGCCGCCGACCGTGACGGGGAACAACTCCCAGTTGCAAGGCCAGGGTTCGGCGCCGAGCGCGTCCGCCAGCCAGTCGGCGGTGCGCTGCCGTACGGCGTCGTCGAGCCGGTCCCACAGCAGCGGCCGGGTCAGCCGCAGGGCGAGTGCGACGGACGCGGCCTCGACGAGCGGCTGACTGCGGTCCTCGATGCGCGGCCAGACCCCGCCGGGGCCGGTGGCGAGGCCGTCGGCATACCGGCCGAGCACGGTCTCGTCGCGGCGGAACGCGGCCAAGAGCAGCGTACGGGCGTAGCCCTCCAGGCCGTCGGAGAGGTGCCCGGCGTGGCTCACGTGGTCGCCGGGGAGGTGGTAGAGGGCGCGGCCTGGGGTGGCGTAGGGCTCGACGGCGGCCAGCAGGGCGTCGGCGGCAGCCTCCCAGTGGGCGCGGGTGTATCCGGTGTACGGGCTCGACACACGGTCGTCGGCGGGCAGTTCGATCACGGCGGTGGCTTTCCTTCTTGGCGGGCCTGGGGCGCCCCGGTTCCGGTCGGGGCGCCCCAGGGATTCATCCCACCCGCACGGCACCCTCGGGCACCAGATGCCGGGCGAGGAGTCCGTCGCGGACCAGGCCGGCGTAGACCGTGGCGCCGTGCACGGAGGTGTGCGTGTTGTCGCGCCTCTCGTTGTAGAGGTAGATCGCCTTGGACCCTTCCGGGCCGAGGGACTCCACCAGCGCCTTGGTCCTCGCGGTGAGGTCGATCAGCGGGACGTGTGCGGCGGCGGCGACGGAGCGGATCACCGCCGGGAGGTCGACGCCGAGGCCGTTGACCAGCAGGGCGGTGTTGTTGTCCAGGGTGCCGTCGGCGTTGAACCAGCGGCGGACGATCGGGGTGACGAGCACCGGCTCGCCGCCCTTGTCCCGGATTCCCGCGACCAGGGTCTCCAGGTTGGCCCGGTAGGTGGCCTCGTCGGTGGTCTTGTCGTTGTGGGCGAGCTGGACCAGCACGAGGTCCCCGGGGTGGACCAGCGGCTGCACGGTGGCCCACAGCTGCGGATTCGCCAGGTAGGTGACCGTACTCTCGCCGGAGTCGGCGTAGTTGGCGACGGACAGGCCTCTGCGCAGGTACTGCGGCAGCTGCTGGCCCCAGCCGGAGTAGGGGTCGGCGGGCTGGTCGCAGACGGTGGAGTCGCCGATCAGGATGATCTGGCGGGCGTGCCCGGCCGGGGTGACCCGGATGCCGGCGAGGGCGGGTGCTAAGCCGCCGAGCCTCAGGTCCAGGCCGGGGCTGCCGTCGGGGCCGGTCGGCTCACCCTCGGGCGTGCGGACGTTCACGATGAAGCTACGGGTGAGGTGTTCGCCGGCCGGGACGGCGGTCTCCGGGAGCAGCGAGCGGCGGGTCTCCCCCGAGACGCTGGTGCTGGACGCCGTCTCTCCGCCGAGCCGGACCGTCACGTCGTACGTGCCCGCAGGGACGTCGAAGTGACAGGCGGTCGCGGTGCAGTTCTCGATGCCGAGGGACCGGACGCCATGAGCCTGGGCGGGGGTCGCGGTCAGCGTGGCGCCGAGAGCGGCCGCCACCAGCACGACGGTCCTGGCACGTCTCATGCGCGGCTCCTCCGTCGATCGTCATCGGCCGACCCGAGACCGTACCCGTATTGACAAGCGCTTTCTAGACCTAGGCCGGAATTCGCTGGATTATCAAGTCCTCATCCACGCAAGCCCTTTCGCGAACTCCCTTCAACTGTCACCCTGCCAACACCCGCACCCCCACACTTGCGAAGGAGCCCCCATGTCCGGGTCCGGAAGCAGAACGGTCCGCCGCCGCGCCTTCGTCCTCGGCTCCGCCGCCGCCACCGCCTCGGCGGCCCTCGCCGGCCCGCTCGCCGGCTCCGCGGCGGCGGCCGGGTTCGGCTGGAGCGACGACGGCTCCAACTACGTTGTCGACACCGGCGCGAACCTCGTCTTCAAGGTCAGCAAGACCAACGGCGACCTGACGTCGCTGGTGTACAAGAGCACCGAGTACCAGGGCTACGGCGGCAAGAACTCGCACGTCGAGTCCGGCCTCGGGACCTCCACGGTGACCCTGGAGCAGTCCGGTTCGACCATCCTGATCTCCGTCGCGTACGGCACCCTGCGGCACTACTACGCGGCCCGCAGCGGCGAGAACAACATCTACCTGTGGACCGACAAGGCCGACTCCTCGGTCACCGCCACCCGGTACATCGTGCGCGTGAAGGCGGGCCTGTTCCTCAACGACGAGCCGGACTCCTACACGTACACCACCAGCACCGTCGAGGCCTCGGACGTGTTCGCCAAGTCCGACGGGCAGACCCGCTCCAAGCACTACTCGAAGCACCGGGTCATCGACTACGACTACATCGGCTGGACCACCGGCGGCGTCGGGCTGTGGATCGTCCGCAGCAACCACGAGAAGGCCTCCGGCGGCCCCTTCTACCGCTCCCTGCTGCGCCACCAGAGCGCCGACGGCGGCGGCCTGTACGAGATCCTCTACTACGGCGAGAACCAGACCGAGTCCGAGCGGTACGGCCTGCAGGGGCCGTACGTCATCGCCTTCACCGACGGTGGCGCGCCCTCGTCCGCGCTGTACCACGGGATCCTCACCACGCCGTGGGCGGACTCGCTGGGCATCTCGGGGTACGTCCCCGACAGCGGCCGGGGCCGGGTCGCCGGGGTCGGCATCGCGGGACGGGACACGGCACACGCGTACACGGTCGGGCTGGCGAACTCGGCGGCGCAGTACTGGGGTGCGGCCCGGTCCTCGGACGGCTACTTCTCGGTCTCCCGCGTACTGCCGGGTGCATACACGCTGACGGTCTACAAAGGCGAGTTGGCTGTATACAGTACGCAGGTGACCGTGACGGCGGGCACCACGACCACGCTCAACACGATCACCGTCCCGTCCTCCAACGACCCGGCCAACGCGAGCGCGATCTGGCGGATCGGCACCTGGGACGGCACGCCGAGCGGCTTCAAGAACGCCGACCTGATGACGTACGCGCATCCCTTGGACGTACGCGCCGCCTCCTGGACCGGCAACGTGGTGATCGGCAGCGGTTCCGAGACCTCCGCCTTCCCCTGCTACCTGTGGAAGGACGTCAACAGCGGCCTGCTCGTCTACTTCCGGCTCACCGCCGCCCAGGCCGCCGCCGCGCACACCCTGAGGATCGGCGTGACGACCGCGTACGCGAACGGCCGGCCGCAGGTCACCGTCAACGGCACCTGGACCTCGGCGGTCCCCTCCCCACCCACCCAGCCGGGCACCCGGTCCCTCACGGTGGGCTCCTACCGGGGCAACAACCACACGTTCAGCTACAGCGTCCCGGCCAGTGCCTGGCTCACCGACACCAGCAAGTACAACGTGCTGAAGATCGACATAGTGAGCGGTTCGGGGACGACGGGCCATCTCAGCGCGGGCACCGCGATCGACGCCATCGACCTGCTCGCCTGAGGTCGGCTCATGTTCCGCGCGTCCACTGCTGGTTCGCCCCCCCCCGATGCAGGCGTACGTGATGATCGCCGCGGAGTTTGCGGTGGACGCGCCGGACACGTCCAGGCACTCGCCGGTCGTGCGTGCCCTGATGTTCACGTACGAGCCCGAGGTGACCACGGACCACTGCTGCGCGGTGGCCCCGGTACGGTGTCGGCGACCGGGACGCCGAAGTCCGGGGTGCCGTCCGGCTTCCAGCCGAGGCGCTGGATGCGGGTGTGCCGGTTGGGATCGTTCAGGGGGTCTCCGGTGATCTCCTTGTACGGGCGGGCGTGGTAGACGAGGACGTCGTCGCGGCCGTCCTCGGAGACGGTGAAGCAGTTGTGCCCGGGGCCGTACTGGTGGGTGGTGTCATTGCTGGTGAACACCGGGACGGGGGACTTGGACCAGCTGCGGGCGTCCATCAGGTCGCTGTCGGCGTCGGCGGTCAGCAGGCCCACGCAGTAGTGCCAGTCGGTGGCGCTTGCCGAGTAGGTGAGGAAGACCCGGCCGCCCCGCTGGAGGGCGTACGGGCCTTCGTTGACCTTGTAGCCGACGCACTCCCAGTCGTACTCGGGGGTGGAGAGCCGCACCTGGGGGCCGGTCAGGGTCCAGGGGTCGGCCATCTTCGAGATCCACAGCGCGGTGTTGTTGTCCGTGCCGGGCTCGTGCTGCGCCCAGACCAGGTAGCGGGTGCCGCGGTGCTTGAAGGTGGTGGCGTCGAGGGAGAAGGTCTCCCAGGCGGTCCTGATCTGGCCCCGCTCCACCCACGTACCTTGCAGCGGATCGGGGTTGGCGTTCTCCAGCACCCAGATGCGGATCGCCCAGACGTCCTCGGCCGGGGCCGACGCGAAGTAGATGTACCACTTGCCGCCGATGCGGTGGAGTTCGGGTGCCCATATGTGCGCGCTCATCGGGCCGGTGGCGTGGGCCCGCCAGATCACCGACTCGGCCGCTGTGGCGAGGCCGTTCAGGGTGCGCCAGCGGCGCAGGATGATGCGGTCGTACTCGGGGACCGTGGCCGTGAAGTAGTACAGCCCGTCGGTGTGACGGGTGATGTGCGGGTCGGCGCGCTGGAGGATCAGGGGATTCACGTAGCCGGCCGCTTTCCCGGCGTCGGCGGCGGGGGCCGCCGAGGCCGTGCCGGGAACGGTGGCAAGGGCGCCCGCGGCCAGGGCGGCCCCTTTCAGCATCAGTCTGCGGCTGGGGACTTCGGGGAGGTCGTGGTCGCGGCTCATGCCTGCCTCTCGGTGAGCGATTCGAAATATCGGACATCATCTGCTATTCCGAACGCCGAAAAGGTACGGGTGAGCCGGGGTGGGGTCAATGGGTCCGGCGAGAGGAGGGGAAAGCCCTTTCTGCTAGCGGTCGTTCGGTCACCGGTCTCAGGGCTCGGCGGACGAGCCGGCTAGCGCGCCACGCGGTAGCGGAGGTGGACGACCCCCGAGTCGAAGGTGCGGGTCTCGACGAGTTCGAGATCCACCCGGCGCTCGTGCCGGGGGAAGAACGGAATGCCGCCGCCGACCAGAACCGGGTAGACCCTGGCCCGGTACTCGTCGATCAGGTCCGACGCGGCCGCCTCGGCGGCGAGGGTCGCGCCGCCGATCGCGATGTCGCCCTCCCCCGGCTCGGCGCGCCACCGCTCGATCTCCTCCGCCAGGCCGCCGGAGGCCAGGCGGGCATGGCCCTGCACCGCCGACAGCGTGGTGGAGAACACCACCTTCGGAAGCGGCTTCCAGAGCGCGGCCCACTCGAGCATGGAGGCGTCGAGCGACGGATCCTGGTCGGCGGTCTCCCAGTACAGCATCGTCTCGTACAGCCGTCGTCCCAGCAGGTGGACGCCGACCTGTCGGATCTCGTCGATCCAGGAGCGAAAAACCTCCTCGTCGGGCGCCGTCCAGTCGAAGGTGCCGTCCGGCCCGACGATGTAGCCGTCCAGTGAGACGCCCATCGAATAGGTCACGCTGCGCATGAGAAGCCCTCCTCGGTAACGGGTTCGACCGTACGACCGCCGGACGCCCGAGGACTCATCGCGGGGCGCCGTCCGCGTCGACTAGCGTCGTGGCATGACCAGCAACACCTCCCCCAGCCTCGCAGACGCCCTCGCCGCCGGGACGGTCGTGCTCGACGGCGGCATGTCCAACCAGCTGGAGTCGGCCGGGCACGACCTCAGCGACGAGCTGTGGTCGGCGCGGCTGCTGGCCGAGCGGCCGGAAGCGGTGACGCAGGCGCATCTCGCCTACTTCCGGGCGGGCGCGGACGTGGCCATCACCGCCAGCTACCAGGCCACCTTCGAGGGTTTCGCACGGCGCGGCATCGGCCACGGCGACGCCGCGCGGCTGCTCGCGCTGAGCGTGGACCTCGCACGTGAGGCCGCCCGGCAGGCCGAGGCCGCGGGCGTGGAGCGGCCGTTGTGGGTCGCGGCCTCGGTGGGGCCGTACGGCGCGATGCTGGCGGACGGCTCCGAGTACCGGGGCCGGTACGGGCTGAGCGTGGACGACCTGGAGCGCTTCCACCGGCCGCGGATGGAGGTGCTGGCCGCCGCCGCGCCGGACGTCCTCGCGCTGGAGACGGTGCCGGACGCCGACGAAGGCGCCGCGCTGCTCGGGGCGGTACGCGGGCTGGGGGTGCCGGCGTGGCTGTCGTACACGGTCGACGGTCGGCACACGCGGGCCGGACAGCCGCTGGAGAAAGCCTTCGCCCTGGCCGCCGACGCGGACGAGGTGATCGCGGTCGGCGTGAACTGCTGTGCGCCGCAGGACGTGGAACCCGCGGTGGAGATCGCGACGCGGGTCACCGGCAAGCCGGTCGTGGTCTATCCCAACAGCGGCGAGTCCTGGGACGCCGAGGCGCGCGCCTGGAGGGGGCGGACGAGGTTCGGCGCCGATCAGGTGAAGACGTGGCGGGACGCGGGGGCGAAGCTGATCGGGGGGTGCTGCCGGGTGGGGCCGGAGGCGATCGCGTCGATCAGGCAGGCGTTGGGCACGGCCTGAGCGGCACCCCGTCGCCCCCGAGCCTGTCGCGGCGCGGCAGGCCCACGTCCGGGCACGCGAGGCACGCGGGGCACGCACGGCATGCGGGGCATGCCGGGCATGCGCGACAGCCGTGCATCGGCACTGGCCCACGCCCGCTGCCGGGGGCTAGCCTCCCGCATGGGAAACCGGTTGCTGTCATGTTGCCGCAGTTCCCGACGGTGCGGAGGGGCTGGGGATGACGAGGAAGAGCGAGGCCGCCGGGCGGAGCACGATCCGGGATGTCGCGGCGCGGGCCGGGGTGTCCGCGTCGACGGTGTCCCGGGTGCTGGGCGGGGTGTATCCGGTGAGCACGGCGACGCGGTCCCGGGTGATGCGAGCCGTCCGGGAGATGGACCACGTCGCCGACGCACGCGCCAAGGCCGTCGCCGGGGTCGGTACGCCGACCCTGGCGTTCGTGCTGGAGGACATCACGGGGCCGTCGTTCGCGCACATGGCGCGGGGGGTGGATCGGGAGGCCGCGCGGCTCGGGCACCTGTGCCTGGTGTGCAGCACGGACGGTGACCTGCGGCAGGAACTGGACTTCATCGAGACGATGCGCGCCCAGCGGGCGGCGGCGGTGATCCTGGTCGGCGGTGCGGCGGACACGCCCGAGTACCGGGAGCGCACGCGCCGGATCGCCGACTCGCTGGCCTCGGCCGGTTCCCGGCTGGTGCTGTGCGGGCGGCCGCCGCTCGGTCCGGGCGCGCCGGTGACGGTGATCGAGTACGAAAACGAGGGCGGGGCCTACGCGCTGGTGGTGCACGTCCTCGCCCAGGGCCACCGACGGGTGCTGTTCCTCGGCGGCAAGCCGGACCACACCACGGCACAGGGCCGCGAGCGCGGTTACCTGGGTGCGCATCGCGCCCGCGGCCTGGAACCCGACCCCGACCTGCTGCTGCACGGCGACTTCACCCGCGACTCCGGGCACCGGCTGATGCGCCGGGCGCTGGAGCGCGGGCTGGACTTCACTGCCGTGGTGGCCGCGACCGACATGGTCGCCGCGGGCGCTCTGACCGCGTTGCACGAAGCCGGTCGCGACGTGCCGGGGGCGTGTCGCTGGCCGGGTACGACGACATGCCGTTCGCCCGCGACCTGCGTCCGGCGCTGACGACCGTGCACGTCCCCTACGAGGAGCTGGGCCGGCTCGCGGTGCGCACCGCCCTGGGCCACTCCGCGGACCCCCCGGCGAGCATCTGCTGCTGGGCACGCACGTGGTGGTGCGGGATTCAGCGGCGGCCGTCGGCGGGTGAGGCGGGGGCGGACCGGCGACCGGCGACCGGCGACCGGCGACGGTATGCAATCACCGGCGCCGGGCTCCCACCGACCTCCGCAGGCGCCGTACCGCCGCCGCCCACTCCGCTCCCGGCGCCCGGATGTCCGAGGCGGGGGCGGGTTCGGGGACGGTGGTGGCGGTCGACCAGAGGGCGATTTCGGCATCCCGTGGACCGTATGCGATATGAGGTTCACCGTCGGCGAAGATCCGCACCGGATGGGACGCGTCCCAGCCCTGCCAGCCGGGATCCCCTGTCGTCGCGAAGCGGACCCAGGCCGTGTGCATCGCGTCGGCCAGTTCCTGCGGGGCGCCCTCACCCGCCAGCTTCTTCGACTCGGGCAGGTCACCGGAGTCGAAGACGAACCCGAGTTCGAGGGCGTGGCAGGCGCCGAGGTCCGGAAGACGGGACGGCCAGGCGAACTCGTACAGGTAGGACGTGCCGGGGCGGGCGTCGGCGAGGCGGTGCAGCGGGCGGCGCAGCAGGTGGTCGGTGACCATCTGGCCGACGATCTCGGCGGTGCCGGCGTCGGGGCGCAGGGCGCGGTAGCCGCGGGGCACCTCGTGTCCGGCGCGGCAGCGGGCCATGGCCCCGGCGAGGGCGACGGGGCCGAGCCGGTCGACGCGTTCCAGCAGTCCGCCGGGTACCAGCCACAGCCGGTACTCGTCGCGGGTCCAGCCCATCAGGAGGTCGACGCCCTGGGCGGCGTCGCCGTCGATCAGGGCCTGGAGCGGGTCGCGGGGGACGAGGTCGCCGTCCACGACGATGCCGAACGCGGGTCCGCCCAGGACCGGGCTGCTGAGCCGGCCGACCTCGGCCTGGGTGCGCAGCAGCAGGTCGCGGTCGACGGCGGCGAAGGCCTCGGCGGTGGCGGGGATCTTCAGCCGGGTGGCCATGCGGCGCACCATCCGCCGTACCTTGTCCCGTTCGGACGCCTCCGGTGGGCCGCTCTGCAGCACCGCGCGCCGGATCAGGCCCCGGGTCGCGGGTGCGGCGAGCAGCGCGCCGGCGCTGATGGCGCCGGCCGACTGGCCGCACAGGGTGACCCGGTCCGGGTCGCCGCCGAAGGCGCCGATCGCCTCGTGCACCCAGTGCAGGGCGGCGAGCTGGTCGCGCAGACCGGGGTTGGGGGTCGCGTCGGGGAACAGTCCGAAGCCCTCGACGCCCAGCCGGTAGTTGACGGAGACGAAGACGACGCCGTCCCGGGCGAAGGCGGCGCCGTCATAGACGGGCACGGCGGAGGATCCCCTGGTCAGGGCGCCGCCGTGGAGCCAGACGAGGACCGGGAGGCGGGCGCCCTGGCCCGGCTGCGGGGTCCATACGTTGAGGTTGAGGCAGTCGTCGCCGGGGATCTCGGGGTCGGACAGGTACTGGGCGAACGCCTCGGAGTACGGCGGTTTCGGCGCGGTGGGCCCGAAGGCGCCGGCGTCGCGGACCCCGTCCCAGGGCTCGGGCGGCTCGGGCGGGCGGAACCGCCGGGGGCCGAAGGGCGGGGCGGCGTAGGGGATGCCCCGGAACACCGCGACGCCCTGCTCGTACCGCCCGCGTACGGCCCCGTACGGCGTCCCGACCTCGGGTCTGACCTCGGGGTTCGCCTGGTCTGCCGTCATCGCCCACCAGCCCTTCGCCGCGCACCTGTGCACCGTGCACCATCAGAGCACCACAAGAGCGTCCGGTATTCCGGCGTACGGGCGCGCGGGAGGGCCGTTCGGGCTACCTCGGCACGATGGGTAACCGGTTGCTACTTGGCGTACATCAGGGTGCCGAAGCCGAGCTGGTCGTAGCCGCCGCTGGTGGAGCCGTAGTCACCGCCGCCGCCCTCGGGGGCGACGAGGTTGTAGTACATGGCCGAGATGTACTTGTCGTCCAGGTACAGACGGCGGTTGTAGTGGAAGTGGAGCATCGCCCACACGGGGCAGACCTGTCCGCGGGAGCCGGAGCCGATCACCGTCTGCGACTGCTGGGTGCAGGTCTGGCCGCTACCCCAGGTGTAGGTGGTGTAGGGGACGTTCTGGCCGATGTTGTACTTCGCGACGTACTGGGCGGCCTTCATGAACCTCCGGCTGTCGTAGGAGTACAGGTCGTCGCCCTGGTTCCAGGCCATCTCGCAGAGGGCGCCCATCTGGCCCATGCCCATGACGGTGTGTCCCTGGTCGCGGCCCGACTCCTGCCACTGGCCGAGGGCGTAGCCGTCCACGTCGGTGTACAGGTACGGCACCGCGTGCTCGATGGAGCCGTTTCCGGCACCGGACGTGAAGTACGTGACGGCCTGGTCGTAGTTGGCGGCGTCGTCGGTGAGGATCCCGATGGCCATGACCGAGGCCATGTTGCACAGGTCCCAGTTGGCCCAGTAGTTGGTGATGCAGGCGCCGTTGTGGTGGGTCAGGAAGCTGTTGTTGAGCGGGTAGGAGACGTCGACCATCATCTCCTGGAACGCCGCGAGGTCGAACCCGGCGTAGCCCCGCATGAGTTCGGCGGCCTGGCAGAACTCCCAGCCGTAGATGCAGGCGGCGAGGAACCGGTCGGCGTCGCCGGTGATGGCGGTCAGCGTGGACGACCACGCGTTGAGGATCTTGACGGCGGTGTCGCCGTTGGCGGCCGTACCGCCCACCACCCAGCGCAGCGCGTTCTGGTAGGCGGCGGCGATGTCGTTGTACAGGATGGCGTAGTTCTCGCCGGTGCCGCCGCGGACGATCGTGGCCTGTGGGTTGGGGGTCCAGGTGGACGAGGAGTGGGAGTTGGCGGGGCGCAGGCGCGCACCTCGGCCCCTGAGCTGCCGGACCCACCGAGCCCACCGGTCCGCCGTCCCGAAAGCCCAGAAACCGATTTCGAAACGGGGGTGAGGCCGAGTCGACAACCACGCCTGAACGGGAACCACTCCTCGGTGATCCACGATCCCGTTCTCCGGCACCACGTCTACGTATGCGCCGGAATATACGCCGGAAGCGCGAGTGAGACACCCGTGAGTACCGCTTCCCGCCCGTACCGATTGACCTCGACTTCCCAGCAGACATACGGTAGAAGGCGCTTTCTGAAACTGTTTCCGTCCCAGCATTCAGGTACCAGCTCCACCCCCTGTTTCCGCTTCCCTCCCAGGAGAGCCATGCCCAGCCCTCAACCGCCGCGGGCCCTGTTCGCGATGGATCCGGTACACCTGCCGCTGCTCTTCCCCCCGCCGCTCATGGCCCGGTTGCGGCGGACGGCCGACATCGACACGGAGCTCGTCGTACGGGACTTCACCGATCCCGCGATGGCCGGCACCCTGGCCACGGCCGAGGTGCTGATCACCGGCTGGGGCTGTCCGCACCTGGACGCCGGCGTCCTGACCACGGTCCCGAAGCTGCGGGCCGTCCTGCACGCTGCGGGCTCGGTCCGCTCCCTGGTCGGCGAGGCCCTGTGGCAACACGGGGTCACCGTGTCCAGCGCGGTCACCGGCAACGCCCTGCCGGTGGCGGAGTACACGCTCGCGATGATCCTGCTGGTCGGCAAGGACGCCTTCGACCACCGCGAGCGCTACCGCCGCACCCATGACCGGCCGAACCCCGCCGAGACCGCGGGCACCGGGAACCTCGGCCGCCGCGTCGGGGTCGTCGGCGCCTCCCGCGTGGGCCGCCGGCTCATGGAACTGCTGCGGCCCTTCGACCTGACGGTCCTGCTGCACGACCCCTACGTGAGCCCCGCCGACGCCGCCGCCCTGGGGGCCGAACTGCTGCCGCTGGAGGAGTTGTTGCGGCGCAGCGACATCGTCAGCCTGCACGCCCCCGACATCCCCGAGACCCACCACATGCTCGACCGGTCCCGGCTCGCCCTCATCCGGGACGGGGGCGTGCTGATCAACACCGCGCGCGGTGCGCTGGTCGACCACGAGGCGCTGACCGAGGAACTGGTCTCGGGACGTCTGCGCGCGGTCCTCGACGTCACCGAGCCCGAGCCGCTGCCCGCCGGTTCCCCGCTGTACCGGCTGCCCAACGTCTTCCTCACCCCGCACATCGCGGGCTCGCTCGGCAACGAGCTGGAACGCCTGGGCACGATCGTCGTGGCGGAGCTGGAGCGGCTGGCCGCGGGCCTCACGCCACTGCACGAGGTGCGACACGCGGACCTGCCCCGGGTCGCCTGATGCCCCCGGCAGCACGGCTGTCCACAGGCCCGCCGGCCCGGTGCGAGGACGGTTGTCCACAGGCCCGACGGCCCGGAGTAACGATGGGATACGGTTTCCGCACCGGCGCGGGCGGGACCCGTGCAGGTGGGAGACGCGCCCCGACGTCGAAGGAGCCGCAACGGTGAGCCGGCGCAAGGCGCCCAGTGAGGCCGGCCGGGCGACGATCCGCGACGTGGCGGAGCGCGCCGGTGTCTCGGTGGCGAGCGTCTCGCGGGTGCTGTCGGGCAACTACCCGGTCTCGGACGAGCTGCGCCGACGGGTGATGAAGGTCGTCCGGGACCTGGACTACGTCACCAACGCCCACGCCCGCTCGCTGGCCGGGGGTGGCACTCCGACGGTGGCGATCCTGATCAACAACATCACCGGCGCCGCGTTCGCCCACGTCGCCAGGGGAGTTGAGGGCGCCGCCGCGCTGCGCGGCTGGCTGTCGCTGGTCGGCACGACCGGCGACGACCCGGAGCGGGAGCTCGCGCTGGTCAACCTCATGCGGCAGCAGGGCGTGGCCGCCGTGGTACTGCTCGGCGGCGCGTACGACTACGACGAGTACCAGCTGCGCATGGCCCGCTTCGCCCGTTCCCTGGACGCGGCCGGATCCCATCTCGTCCTGGTGGGCAGGCCACCCCTGGAGGGCGACGTCCCGGCCACGACGGTCGACTACGACAACGAGGGCGGCGCCTACGCCATGGCCAGCCATCTTCTGTCGGCCGGCCACCGGCGTGTCCTCGTGCTGCCCGGACCGGCCGAACTCACCACGGCCCAGGGCCGGTTGAGGGGCGCGCAGCGGGCCTTCGAGGCGTATGGCGTGCCGTTCGACCCGGGTCTGGTGCGGCACGGCCCGTACGACGACGCGCACGGATACGACGCGGTCGAGGCCGCCCTGCACGAGACGCCGGACTTCACCGCCGTGCTCGCCGGGACCGACGTGGTGGCCGCCGGTGCCATGCAGGCCCTGCGCGCGGCCGGTCTGCGGGTGCCGGAGGACGTCTCGATCGTGGGCTACGACGACATCCCCCTCGCCTCACAGCTGACACCCCAACTGACCACCGTGCACGTGCCGTACGAGGAAATGGGCCGGGTGGCGCTGCGCGCGGTGGCCGACCGGCGCGAGGGCGGCGCGGGCCGCCGGAAGGGCGCCGACGGCGAGCACCTGGTGCTGGGCACCCATGTCGTCGTACGCAACTCGGTGCAGCCGCCGAGGGTGCAGGGGTAGCCGACCGCGCCGGCCGAAGCGGGGCCGCAAGGGTTACGTAAACGGTTACCCAGCCTTCACGGCGCCCTGAGGGGTTCGCAGGTCACCCTGCGAACCCCGGCAGCAGCGCTCGGGTGGCCGGTTACCGCTCCGCGGTCGCCTCGGCCGGGCTGCGGTACCGCACCGAGTACGTGCGGCACGGCGGCTTCGACGAGACCGCCGCCCGGCGGTGCATGCACGGGCTGCTGGACCTGCCCGAGCCGTCGACCGCGGTGTTCGTCTGCTCCGACCGGATGGCACGGGGTGTGTACGAAGCGCTCACGGAACGGGGGTTGAGGGTCCCGGACGAGATGAGCGTCGTGGGCTTCGACGATCTGCCGGAGGCCCGCTGGGCGGCCCCGGCGCTGACCACGGTGCGCCAGCCGCTCGGCGAGATGGCGGCGACCGCGCTCCGGCTGCTGGTGCGGATGATGCGGGGCGAGCGCCCGGAGGGCACGCGCACCGAGTTGTCGACCCGGCTGGTGGCGCGGGCGAGCACGGCCGCGCCGCCCGGGGAGCGGCCCTCTGCGTGATGCACCGGACGCGTGCTGGAGCTTCGTGCCCGGAAAACGCATTCGCGCGGGATACCGTCACCCCCCTGCCTCGGGACGCGACGGCGACGGCCGGGAACCTCCCGCACGGGGTACCCGGCCCGCGTCGTCAACGGGTTGAAGCTCGGGGCCGGCGACCGTAGCCTCGCCGGGCATGAACGCCGTTCCCCCGTTCCTGGACCATCTCGTCCTCGCCACGCCGGATCTGGCGACGACGGTCGCCGACTTCGCACGGCGGACCGGGGTGACACCCGTGCCCGGCGGTGCGCATCCCGGACTCGGCACGCGCAACCATCTGGTGGGGCTGGGCGGCCGCAGCTATCTGGAGATCATCGGCCCCGACCCCGAGCAGCCCGAGCCCTGCGGTCCGCGGCCGTTCGGGGTCGACCGGCTGACCCGGCCGCGCACGCTGACCTGGGCGATCAGCCCGCCCGATCTGGACGCGGCGATCACGGCGGCACGTGCGCGGGGCTACGACCCGGGACCTGCGCACCCGATGAGCCGACGCACCCCTGACGGCACCGTGCTGCGGTGGCGGCTGACCGACGGCGGCCATGCGCATCCCTCCGGTCTGGTCCCCTTTCTGATCGACTGGGGCGACTCCCGCCACCCCGCGGCCTCCGGCCTGCCTCTCACCCCGCTGCTGGAGGTCTCCGCCACGGTGCCCGACCCGGAGGAGCTGCGCGGCCCGCTCGCGGCCCTGGACACCGGCCTGCCCCTCACCGCGGGACCGGCCGCGCTGTCCTTCACCGTGGACACGCCGAACGGGCCGGTGACCTTCGGCTGAGGCGCGACGCGGGGGCGCGGGAAAGCGGGGCGCGGGAAAGCGGGGCGCGGGGGCATGTCAAGGCGGGCCGCGCGCAGTTGATCTGTGGCGCCGTGTTTCCGTGCCCCTATCCGATGCAGGCCCTCCGGGGAGGGTGTCCGATTCCTTCAAGACCGCCGGCGACCGCCCGCCTACGGTGACGGCATGACTCCACGATTCGCTCTGATCGGCGCGGTGACGTCCGACATGGCCGCCGCGCTCGCCTTCTACCGTCGCCTCGGACTTGTCTTCCCCGAGGGCTCCGAGGAGCAGCCGCACGTCGATACCGAGGTGCCCGGCGGGCTGATCTTCGCGCTCGACACCGAGGAGACCGTCCGCTCCTTCCACCCCGGCTGGCAGCCGCCCACGGGCGGTGGCCGCGTCGGACTGGCCTTCCGCTGCGACTCCCCGGCCGAGGTCGATGCCCTGTACGAGGACCTGGTGAGCGCCGGGTATCACGGGGTGCTGAAGCCGTGGGACGCGTTCTGGGGCCAGCGGTACGCCACCGTGCACGATCCCGACGGCAACGGCGTCGACCTGTTCGCCCCGCTACCCGCCGCCCAGTAGCCGCCCGAGCGTCATGCCCGTCAACTCCCGTACCTCGCGGGAGAGGTGGGGCTGGTCCGCGTACCCGGAACGGACGGCCGTCTCCGCGTACGGCGTCCCGGAGCGGGCCAGCGCCAGGGCCCGTCGCAGGCGCAGGATGCGGGCCAGGGTCTTGGGGCCGTAGCCGAACGCGTCGAGGCAGCGGCGGTGCAACGTGCGGGTGCCGATGCCCAGTTCGGCGGCCGTGGCGGACACCGGGCGGCCCTCGTCCAGCCGCTCCACCAGCCGGTGCAGGAGCGGATCGGGCGCCGTGGTCCACGCCGCCCGATCCAGGGCGATGCTCTCCAGTGCCGTCGCCGGGTCGGGCGCGGCCTCGACACTCTCACGCAGCCGCCGGACCCGGGCGGCCGGCCAGAGGTCGGCCAACTCGACGCGCAGATCGCGCAGTTCGTGCGCGGGCACGCCGAGCAGGGCGGGAGCGGTACCGGGGAAGAAACGGACGCCGGCCCAGGCACGGGGCGGGCCCCCGGGGACGTACGGGCGGGTGTCGGGGCCCGCGACCAGCAGCCGGCCCTCGCTCCACAGCAGGTCCATGCAGCCGTCGGGCAGCACCGGCCGCCCGCCACCGGCCCCGTCCGGGGTGTTCGTCCACACGACCGCGCCGGTCAGCCGGGACGCACGCTCCCTGTACACGGGAGCCAGCCTACGTCGCCGACGACGCCGGGCCCCACTCCCCCGGTCGGCCCGACCGCGATCAGGTACGGACGGAAGCGGCGGGCGTGGGCGGCGGTGGCCCCGCCCGTCAGGACGACCAGGAGCAGCGAGAGGACCCGGGCGAGCAGCGGCACGATGTCCGTGGGCAGGGTGGCGGCGGCCAGTGTGCCGAGGCCGCCGTCGAGCAGTTGCCGGCCCAACTGGAAGGCCAGGACGCGCAGTGCCCGGCGGAACTCGGCGGGTCCCGCCCTATGCCGACCCGTGCGCCGGCCGCAGGGCCTCCGTGCAGCCGCCGGCCGAGCTGCAAGGCCAGCGGCCTGCCGGTGAAGCCGGTTCCGAGTATCCAGCCGCCGACCACGAGGGACAGTGCGGCGTCCTTGAACAGCAGAAGGCGGGTGGCACGCCGCTGAGCAGCAGCGCGGGGTCCTGGCCCACGCCGAGTCCGCGGGCGGCGTAGTAGACGAGGAGCGGCAGGAGGACGCCGACGGCGATCGTCAGCAGCGGGCCGTGGGCCGTGCCGGCTGCCCTCTCCCGTACGTCCGCAACATGTGCCGCGTGTGCCACGTCTGCCGCGTCCACCGTGTCCTCCGCCTCCTCTCCCGGCGTGTCGCCTCCGCGGCCGGACGGCGCGGGCCTATGGGAAAACGCCAGGTCCGAGGCGGTGCCGGGTGGATCGGAGCACGGGTGGAGCGCCGGGTGGAAAGGGGGTGGAAAGCAGCGTCACTCACCGGGTGGAGACACCTGGCGGCGGAGCGGGAGGCCGGCGTGCCGGACGGTGTCGCTGCCGGGCTGCGGTGCGCGACCGGCCGGGCTCGGGCTACCAGCGACCAGCGACCAGCGGCCAAGCCCCACCAGGTCACCCCTGCGGCCGCCCCGTGCCCCCGTCGCCGTTGGCCTCGTGCGGATGCCGTTCGCCGGTCTGGTGCGGCTGCCGGCCGTTGTGCTCGTTCGGGTCCCGGCCGTTGGTCTTGTGGGTGTGGTGGGTGTGCTTGGCGTGGGTGCGCAGGCGGGCCGTGACGTCCTCCGGGGGCAGGAAACGGGACCAGCGTTCGGGGAACTCGGAGGGCATGTCGGGGTCGTCGGGGTCGGCTTCGCGGGCCGCCGCGGCCCGGGCGACGTACTCGGCGACCTGGGCCTCGCGCATCCGTTCGTTCGCGGCGCGGGCGGCGGCCGTGGCGGCGGCGGGCCAGACCCGGTCGATGGCGGCGTTCACGGCGGCCCCGACGAGCACGGCGAAGGCCGACACGCCGATCCACAGAAGCACGGCGACGGAGGCGGCGAGAGAGCCGTAGATCGTGGCGCCCTCGATGGTGTGCACGAGATAGATGCGCAGCAGGAAGCTGCCGAGGACCCACATGGCCAGGGCGACGAGCGCGCCGGGGACGTCCTCGATCCACGGGGAGCGGACCGGCACGGACACGTGGTAGAGGGTCGTCAGGAAGGCGATGGACAGGACGATGACGACCGGCCAGTACAGGACCTGCACGCCCGTCTCCGACCAGGGCAGCACCCGCACCACCGCGTCGGGGCCCGCCACCATCAGCGGCAGGGCCACCGAGCCGATCAGCAGCGCCACGATGAACAGCAGGAAGGACATCATCCGCGTCTTCACGATGCCCCGGACGCCGTCGAGGCCGTACATGACGGTGATGGTGTCGATGAAGACGTTCACCGCGCGCGATCCCGACCACAGGGCGAAGACGAAGCCGAGGGAGATGACGTCGGGCCGGCCCTTCATCACGTCGTGCAGGATCGGCTCGGTGATCTCCTTCACCCCCTTGTCGGACAGGACCGTCCGGGAGGCGTCGAGGATGTTGGTCTCCAGGCTGCTGATGGTGTGGGCGCCGGTCCAGGTGTCGACGTAGGCGAGCAGACCGATGAGGCAGAGCAGCAGCGGGGGCACCGACAGCAGCGTGAAGAACGCCGCCTCGGCCGCCAGGCCCAGGATGCGGTACTCCATGCAGGAGTTGACGGTGTCCTTGAGCAGCAGCCAGGCCGTCCTGCGCTTGGAGACGTTCCGGTAGAGGGCTCGGGCCCGGTGGAGGCGACCGGCGGGTTGCTCGGGGGGTTCACTTGCTGGCTGCACGGCTCAAAGGTATCCGCAGCACGGGACCGCCCTCACCTTCCGGGGCAGGTGGGCGCATCCGGTTTCCGGGCAGGTGGGCGCATCCGGAGCGCCCGGCGGGGCCGCTGTGCCACTCTGGAGGCCATCAGCGCCGCCGTCCCGGGTAGGTTCGCATCATGGCAGGCACCTCCACCCACACCGTGACGAACCAGCCGCCGCCCCTGGTCGGCTACGACGTCTTCGCCGCCGACCGGGCCCTCGTGGCGGCCGTCGAGCGGTACACCGGTCCGGACGTGCTCGACGAGGTGCGGTCGGAGCTGTCCGCGCTGGGCCGCGCCGCGGGTTCGGCGCAGCTGCAGGAGTGGGCGGTGCAGGCGAACGAGAACCCGCCCCGGCTGCGCACCCACGACCGGTACGGCCACCGGATCGACGAGGTCGACTTCCACCCGGCCTGGCACCGGCTGCTCGGCAAGGGTGTCTCGGCGGGTCTGACCGGCGCCTGGACCCGGCCGTCCGGGCACGTCCGCCGGGCGGCCGGCTTCGTGGTCTGGACGCAGGTGGAGGCGGGCACCTGCTGCCCGCTGTCGATGACCCACGCGGCGGTGCCGGCGCTGCGGACCGACCCCGCGCTCGCCGCCGAGTGGGAGCCGCGGCTGACGTCCACGGTCTACGACCGTCAGCTGCGGCCCGCCGGACACAAGCCCGGGGCGCTCTTCGGTATGGGCATGACCGAGAAGCAGGGCGGCAGCGACGTCCGCGCGAACACCACCGAGGCCCGGCCGCTCGCGGAGGCGGGCGCGTACGAGCTGACCGGGCACAAGTGGTTCTGCTCGGCTCCGATGTCGGACGCCTTCCTGGTGCTGGCGCAGGCCCCGGAGGGCCTCACCTGTTTCCTGGTGCCGCGGGTCCTGCCCGACGGTTCCCGCAACGTCTTCCTCCTCCAGCGGCTGAAGGACAAGCTCGGCAACCGGTCCAACGCCTCCGCCGAGGTGGAGTTCGCCGGCACCTGGGCGCGCCGGGTCGGTGAGGCGGGGCGCGGGGTGCGGACGATCATCGAGATGGTCGCGGCGACCCGGCTGGACTGCGCGCTGGGCTCGGCGGGCCTGATGCGGCAGGCGGTGGCGCAGGCCGTGCACCACTGCGCGCACCGGGAGGCGTTCGGCGGGAAGCTGATCGACAAGCCGCTGATGCGGAACGTCCTCGCGGACCTCGCGCTGGAGTCGGAGGCGGCGACCGCGCTCACGCTCAGGCTGGCGGCCGCCTGCGACGACGGCGGCGAACAGGAGCGCGCGTTTCTGCGGCTGGCGGTGCCGGCCGCCAAGTTCTGGATCACCAAGCGCTGTGCGCCCGTTGCCGTCGAGGCCGCGGAGTGTCTGGGCGGAAACGGCTACGTCGAGGAGTCGGGCCTGCCCCGGCTGGTACGGGAGTCGCCGCTGAACTCGGTCTGGGAGGGCGCCGGAAACGTTCAGGCACTGGACGTGCTCCGGGCGCTGCAGCGCGAGCCGGGCGCACTCGACGCCTGCCTGACCGAGATCGGCCGGGCCCACAGCGCCGACCACCGGCTCGACCGCGCCGTGAAGGACCTGTTCACCGAACTCGCCGACCTGGACGCCGTCGAGGGCCGCGCACGGCGGATCGCGGAGCGCCTCGCGCTGGTGCTCCAGGGCTCACTCCTGGTCCGGCACGCCCCGCCGGAGGTGGCCGACGCCTTCTGCGCGTCCCGCCTGGGCGGCGACCACGGAGCGTCGTTCGGCACCCTGCCGACGGGCCTGGACCTGGCGTCGATCGTCGAACGAGCACACCCGGAATAACGAGCACACCCGGGTTCGTGAAAGCGCATACCGCCCTGAACACACGGCGGAATCCGCCGGACACCCGGCAGGGGTGGTGCTGCGCCGACACGGCACCACCCCCACCACCTGGGCCAGTTGAAGCCCGCGGACGCGAAGCCGCGTCGGGGTCAAGTCTCGGCCACCCTGCGGCCGACCACCAGGGTTGCAAGGGGTTGCAACTTGTTGGTGCATGTGCGCGGAGTGTGTGCCTCCGGCCTGCCCGAGCGGCAGTATGAGAGGTGCAGCCGGGCCGGAAACCGCCGCCCGGACGGCTTGACAAGTATGTTCGACGCCCTTCCGGGAGGCCCCCCGTGGTGAACCCGCCGATCAACGTGGCACGTCTGGCCGCCGTGGACGCGCCGCAGGCGGCGCGGCTGCTGAGCGAGGTGCGCGACGCCACCCTCGCCGGTCAGCGTACGAGGATCGCACCCCGGCCGGTGATCGAGCAGTCCTGGGGACGGATGCTGCGCAGCGGTGTCGATCCCGACCACGACTTCAGATCCGGGCTGCTGTCCTCGGACGAAGTGCGGCGCCGGCGCGAGGAGTCACCGCTCAGGCACGTCCTGCCGGTGCTGCGCCAGGGTCTGCTTTCGGTCGCCGATGTCGCCCAGCACATCATGGTCGTCGCGGACGCCGACGGGCGGGTGCTGTGGCGGGAGGGGGCCGCGCCGGTGCTGCGCAAGGCGGACGGCCTGGGCTTCGAACTCGGCGCGGACTGGCGGGAAGACGTCGTCGGCACCAACGGCGTGGGCACCCCGGCGGTCGTACGGCGGCCCGTGCAGGTCTTCGCCGCCGAGCACTTCGTCCGCTCGCACGCCTCCTGGACCTGTACCGGCGCGCCGATCACCGATCCCCGGGACGGCCGGCTGATCGGTGTGGTGGACGTCAGCGGCCCGCTGGAGACCATGCATCCGGCGACGCTCGCCTGGGTGGAGTCGGTGGCCAAGCTGGCCGAGGCGCGGCTGCGGGAGCTGCACCTGGAGTCGCTGGAGCGGCTGCGGTCGGTCGCGGCGCCCGTGCTGGCCCGGCTGGCGGGGCGGGCGCTGGTGGTGGACCGGGACGGCTGGTCGGCGGCGGTGTCCGGGATGCCGTACGTACGGCGCATCGCGCTGCCCAAGTCGCTGGCGCCGGGCCGCCGGTGGCTGCCGTCGCTGGGTTCGTGCGCGGTGGAGCCGCTGGCCGGGGGCTGGTTGCTGCGGGCGGCCGAGGAACCGGTCGGCACGGACACGCGGATCGTGCTGGATCTGGCCAGGCCGGGACGCAGTACGCTGACGGTGTCCGGTTCGGCGGGTTCCTGGTCGCGTGAACTCAGTCTGCGGCATGCCGAGTTGCTGTATCTGCTCACCGCGCACCGGGCCGGCCGCGGGGCGGCGGCGCTGGCCGAGGATCTGTTCGGGGACCCCTCACGCACGGTGACGGTGCGGGCGGAGATGTCCCGGATCCGGCGGTACTGCGGGGAGCTCCTGCAGCATCGGCCGTATCGTTTTCGCGAGGACGCGCAGATCGAGGCGCTCCTCCCCGACGACCCCCGTGACCTGCTGCCTTCCTCGACGGCGCCGGCGATCACGCAGAGCCGGACGGTCGCGCGGTGCGGGGGGCGCGCGGAACCGTGAGCGTGTCTTCCGCATATTTGCGGGGTCTTCGCCCTGCGCGGGCCGTTGCTGCCGTAGCATCCCCTGAGGGCCTCCCCAGCCGCTTCTCGCGTCAACGTACGGATCATCAGGCGCAGTTGGCCGGCCACCGGCCGGCGCGCCACGGCGGCGAAGGAGCCCCGGAGAAGGGGACGAGATGAAGCATCGCGGCAGACACCGCCGGCGCAGGCGGGGCGCTGCACTGCGCGCGGTCCTGACCGGGACCGCGCTGGCGCTCACCGCGGCCGCCACCCTGATCAGCGTCTCCCAGGCGGACGTCACCGACGGCCCCGGTGCGCTGAGGCCGCTCTCCTCCCTGGCGGACACCGGTCGGCTGCGGCTCCAGGAGCAGCTGACGCCCGCCCGCACACTGGACCGGCTCTCCGCCGCGATGGGCCGCCCGGTCGGCGTGGACGCCGTGCTGGCGAGCGCCGACCGCGCGATGCGCACCTCCGCCGACTGCTCCTCCGCCGACCGCGCGTCCCTGCCGGTCACCCCGGCCGCCGCCCGCGCCTACTGCTGGGACCCGGCCGACTCCACCGGCGCCGACTGGCGGCCGGCGTCGCTGACCACCTCCGGGGACGCCGACGACGACGGTGTCTGGGGCACCCACCGGGTGGTGCTCGCGGGCTGGACCCACAGCACCTCCGGCGGCCGTTCCGACGAGCGGGGGCTGGCCAGGGTCGCCTTCGTGAACGCCGACGACCCCGCGCGCCTCGCCTATCGCTGGGTGCTGCTGGTGGTGCCGGTCGACGGCGGCCGTGACTACCGGGGGCTGGCCTCCGGGATCTCCGGGATGGTCTGGTACCAGGACAAGCTGCTGGTCACCGCGAGGTCCGGCGGCGCCGACGCACTGTATGTGTACGACCTCGACCGGATCCAGCGCGTCGGCGTCGACGGGCCGGCGATCGGCCGGGTGCCCGGCGGCTGGTCCGCCGACGGCTACCGCTATGTGATGCCCGCGATCGGCTCGTACCGCTTCACGGGGGGCCGCTGCGGCCGTTCCGGCCCGCCCTGTCCCGGTGCGCTCGCCCTCGACCGGAGCAGCGTGCCGGACAGCCTGGTCGCCGCGGAGTGGACCGCGCCGGACGGCGACCGGAGCGCCCGGCTGTGGCGGTATGCGTTCAGCACGTCTCCGGCGCACGAGGGGCTGCTCGCCACGGACACCGCGGGGCGGGCGACGGCGGTGGAGGCGTACCGGACCCGGGCGGCCGGGATCCGGGGGGTGCTGTCGTATCGGCAGCCCGGGGCGGACGACGCGTCCTGGTATGTGGGACGCCTGCCCGGCTCACGGGACGGGCACGGCGGGCTGTGGCGGCAGGACGCCGAGGGCGCGAAGGCGGCGCACTGCGGGGCGGACGGCTCCCACCGCTGCTGGGCCGAGGCGGCGGGCTCCCTGTCCTACTGGCAGGCAACGGGCGAGGTCTGGTCCCTGTCGGACCGGATGCTCTTCGCCCTGCCCCTGGCAGAACTGGACCATTCCCTGAGCTGACGGCCCCGCCTGACCACACCCTGGACCGACCCCACACGGCAAACGGCCCCTGGACCGGGCATGCCACCCCACCGGCCCCCAGGCCGACCCCACCACCGATCCGGCCCGCGAGGTGACCCGCTCACCGAACCACTCCCTGGCCAGCCCCCAAACTGAGCCCTCTGCGTGGCCCCAGCCACCGAACCACCCCCACCGACAAGCCAGCCCCCGGGCCGGTCCCGCCACCCAACCGGCCCCCGGACCGCCCCCACCACCGATCCGGCCCATGAGGTGACCCACCCGCCGGACCGGCCCGGCCTCCTCCCCCCAGCGAGCCACGCCCAGAGCACGCCGCGAGGCGACCGCTCGCCGGACCAGTCGCCGTGCCAGCCCCTGGGATGGGCTCGCCCGTCCATCAGGTGACCTGGTCCGTCGACAGATCCGGCGGCGGGATGGTTCCCTGGCCCGCATGAGCAGCGTTCCTGTCACCACCTGGTCCCTGGAGCAGACCTCGCCGGCCGACCTCCTGCCCGCCGGCGCGCCCGAGGGCGACGTGCGGATCGTCCGCGCCGAGGTTCCCTCCCCCGAGTTCAGCCGCTTCCTGTACGCCTCGGTCGGCGGCGACATCCGCTGGACCGACCGGCTGGGCTGGACGTACGCGCAGTGGCAGGAGCAGCTGGACCGGCCCGGCGTGGAGACCTGGGTGGCCTACGACCGCGGCACCCCGGCCGGCTATGTGGAGCTGGACCCGCAGGACGAGGGCGTGGTCGAGATCGTCTATTTCGGGCTGGTTCCGGCGTTCCGCGGCCGGCGTATCGGCGGTCATCTGCTGTCGTACGGTACGGCCCGCGCCTGGGACCTCGCCGAGCGGTGGCCGGGGCGGACGCCGACGAAGCGGGTGTGGCTGCACACCTGCAGCCTGGACGGCGAGTTCGCCATGGACAACTACACGCGGCGCGGCTTCAAGCTGTTCGACACGAAGGTCGAGCTGGAGCCCGACGTGGCGGCGCCGGGGCCGTGGCCGGGCGCATACCCGGCCTGACCTGCCGGGACAAGCCTTCCCGCACGGCATGTGAGCGACAACACCCTCGTCCCACATTCCGGGACAAGGGTGTCCGCATGATGGATAAAGCTGGACTGTGTCCAGATCGCCGTGACACGCTTCCGACATGCCTGGAACTGGAATTGCCTTGGTGAGTCGGCGGCACGTCGACCTCGGCCGCATGTCCAGCGCCATCTGTCCGGCGAGCTGACCGCCCCAGCACCGCCGCGAACCCCCCTGCCTGTTTTTCCTTGCGCAACGCCGCGCACGCCTGCCCGCGTGCGCGCATCTGTGCAGGTCAGAGCCGATTCCCACCGGTCCCGAAGGACGTAGAACCATGGCCGCCACTCCGCCGAACCCCGCCGCCTCCGCGCCCCGCCGCAAGGTGAGCCGTCACCGTGGTGAGGGTCAGTGGGCGGTGGGTCACTTCACCCCGCTCAACGGCAACGAGCAGGTCAAGAAGGACGACGACGGTCTCAATGTGCGGACACGCATTGAGACGATCTACTCCAAGCGCGGTTTCGACTCGATCGACCCCAGCGACCTGCGGGGCCGGATGCGCTGGTGGGGGCTGTACACCCAGCGCAAGCCCGGCATCGACGGCGGCAAGACCGCGGTGCTGGAGCCGGAGGAGCTGGACGACCGCTACTTCATGATGCGGGTACGCATCGACGGCGGCGCGCTGACCACCCAGCAGCTGCGGGTCATCGGTGAGATCTCCCAGGAGTTCGCGCGCGGCACCGCGGACATCACCGACCGGCAGAACGTCCAGTACCACTGGATCCGGATCGAGGACGTGCCCGAGATCTGGGAACGGCTGGAGGGCGTGGGCCTGTCCACCGTCACCGCCTGCGGTGACACCCCGCGTGTGATGATCGGGTCCCCGGTGGCGGGCATCGCCGAGGACGAGATCATCGACGCCACCCCCGCGCTGGAGGAGATGAAGCGCCGCGTCCTGAACAACAAGGCGTACTCGAACCTCCCGCGCAAGTTCAAGACGGCCATCTCGGGCTCGCCGCTGCTGGACGTCGTCCACGAGATCAACGACGTGGCGTTCGTCGGTGTACGGCACCCCGAGCACGGCCCGGGCTTCGACCTGTGGGTCGGCGGCGGTCTGTCCACCAACCCCAAGCTGGGCGTGCGGCTCGGCGCCTGGGTGCCGCTGGAGGAGGTCGCGGACGTCTACGAGGGCGTCATCTCGATCTTCCGTGACTACGGCTACCGCCGGCTGCGCAACCGGGCCCGGCTGAAGTTCCTCGTCGCCGACTGGGGCGCGGAGAAGTTCCGTCGGGTGCTGGAGGACGAGTACCTGGGCGGGCGAAAGCTGATCGACGGGCCCGCCCCGGAGCAGCCCGCGCAGCAGTGGCGCGACCACATCGGTGTGCACCGGCAGAAGGACGGCCGTTACTACGTCGGTTTCGCCCCGCGCGTCGGCCGCGTCGACGGCGCCACGCTGACGAAGATCGCCGATCTCGCGGAGGCGCACGGCTCAGGCCGGGTGCGCACCACCGTCGAGCAGAAGATGATCGTCCTCGACGTCGAGCAGGACAGGGTGGACTCGCTGGTCGAGGGGCTTCAGGCGCTGGACCTCACCGCCCGGCCGTCCTCCTTCCGGCGCGGCACCATGGCCTGCACCGGCATCGAGTTCTGCAAGCTCGCCATCGTCGAGACCAAGCAGCGCGGCGCCACGCTGATCGACGAACTGGAGCGCCGCCTGCCGGACTTCGACGAGCCGATCACCATCAACCTCAACGGCTGCCCGAACGCCTGCGCCCGTATCCAGGTCGCGGACATCGGTCTCAAGGGCCAGCTGGTGCTGAACGACAAGGGCGAACAGGTCGAGGGCTACCAGGTGCACCTCGGCGGCGCGCTCGGCCTGGAGGCGGGCTTCGGCCGCAAGGTGCGCGGATTGAAGGTCACCGCGGAGGAGCTCCCCGACTACATCGAGCGGGTGCTGAAGCGCTTCCAGGCGGAGCGCACGGACGGCGAGCGCTTCGCGACCTGGGCGGCCCGTGCTTCTGAGGAGGCGTTGTCGTGAGCGAGCGTGCCGCGCCCTTCTACTGCCCCTACTGCGGCGACGAGGACCTGCGTCCGCATGAAGCGGGTCATGGCGCCTGGGAATGCGGGGCGTGCAACCGCGCATTCCAGCTGAAGTTCCTCGGGCTGCTGGCCCGGGGCCTTCAGCGAGCCGACAACGGAGGGGACGACGGGATATGACGACGGCTCAGGAACAGCAGCGTACGGCCGAGGAGTTGAAGGCACTCGCCGAGCGGGCGGGCCGTGACCTGGAGGACGCCTCCGCCCTGGAGATCCTCCAGTGGGCGGTCGACACCTTCGGGACGAAGTTCTGCGTCACCTCGTCCATGGAGGACGCCGTGGTCGCCCATCTCGCCTCCCGCGTGCTCAAGGGCGTCGACGTGGTCTTCCTCGACACCGGCTACCACTTCCCGGAGACCATCGGCACCCGTGACGCCGTCGAGGCGGTGATGGACGTCAACGTCATCACCCTCACGCCGAAGCAGACGGTCGCCGAGCAGGACGCGGAGTACGGCCCCAGGCTGCATGACCGCGACCCCGACCTGTGCTGCGCGCTGCGCAAGGTCAAGCCGCTCGAAGAGGGGCTGAAGGGCTACCAGGCGTGGGCGACCGGCCTGCGCCGCGACGAGTCCCCGACCCGGGCGAACACCCCGGTCGTCGGCTGGGACGAGAAGCGGCAGAAGGTCAAGATCTCCCCGATCGCCCGCTGGACGCAGGACGACGTGGACGCCTACGTCACCGAGCACGGCGTGCTCACCAACCCGTTGCTGATGGACGGCTACGCCTCCATCGGCTGCGCCCCGTGCACCCGCCGGGTCCTTCAGGGCGAGGACGCGCGCGCCGGCCGCTGGGCGGGCCGCGCCAAGACCGAGTGCGGACTGCACGGATGACGACCCATCAGAGCCTTCAGGATCTTCAGGAGAACGACGTGACGACCGGAGCCACCGTCTGGCTCACGGGTCTGCCGAGCGCCGGCAAGACCACCATCGCGCATGAGCTGGCCGGCCGGCTGCGTGCCGAGGGCCACCGGGTCGAGGTGCTCGACGGCGACGAGATCCGCGAGTTCCTCTCGGCGGGCCTCGGCTTTTCCCGCGAGGACCGGCACACCAACGTGCAGCGCATCGGTTTCGTCGCCGAGCTGCTCGCCCGCAACGGCGTCAAGGCCCTGGTGCCGGTGATCGCGCCGTACGCGGACAGCCGGGAGGCGGTACGCAAGCGGCACGCGGAGAACGGGACGTCGTACCTGGAGATCCACGTGGCGACGCCGGTCGACGTGTGCAGCGTGCGCGATGTGAAGGGGCTGTACGCCAAGCAGGCCGCGGGCGAACTGACCGGGCTCACCGGGGTCGACGACCCCTATGAGGAGCCTTCGACGCCCGACCTGCGGATCGAGTCGCAGCACCAGACCGTGCAGGAGTCCGCGGCGTCGGTGTACGCCCTGCTGAGCGAGAGGGGACTGGCATGACGACCGTGGCCAAGGTCGAGGGCGGTACGGACAGCCCGTACGCCCTGTCGCACCTGGACGCGCTGGAGTCCGAGGCGGTGCACATCTTCCGCGAGGTGGCGGGCGAGTTCGAGAACCCGGTGATTCTCTTCTCCGGCGGCAAGGACTCGATCGTCATGCTGCACCTGGCGCTGAAGGCGTTCGCCCCGGCGGCGATCCCCTTCTCCCTGCTGCATGTGGACACCGGACACAACTTCCCGGAGGTCCTTGAGTACCGGGACCGTGTGGTCGCCGCACATGGGCTGCGCCTCCATGTGGCCTCCGTCCAGGACTACATCGACCGGGGTGTGCTCAAGGAGCGGGCCGACGGCACCCGTAACCCGCTGCAGACGCTTCCACTGACGGAGAAGATCCAGAGCGAGAAGTTCGACGCAGTGTTCGGCGGCGGACGCCGGGACGAGGAGAAGGCCCGCGCCAAGGAGCGGGTGTTCAGCTTGCGCGACGAGTTCTCCCAGTGGGACCCGCGTCGCCAGCGCCCCGAGCTGTGGAACCTGTACAACGGCCGGCACGCCCCCGGCGAGCACGTCCGGGTCTTCCCGCTGTCGAACTGGACCGAGCTGGACGTGTGGCAGTACATCGCCCGGGAGGGCATCGAGCTGCCGCAGATCTACTTCGCGCACGAGCGCGAGGTGTTCGCCCGGGGCGGCATGTGGCTGACGGCCGGTGAGTGGGGCGGCCCGAAGGACGGCGAGAGCGTGGAGAAGCGCCAGGTCCGCTACCGCACCGTCGGTGACATGTCCTGCACCGGTGCCGTCGACTCCGACGCCACCACGCTGGACGCCGTGATCGCCGAGATCGCCGCCTCCCGGCTCACCGAGCGGGGCGCGACCCGCGCCGACGACAAGCTGTCCGAGGCCGCGATGGAAGACCGCAAGCGCGAGGGGTACTTCTAAGCATGAGCACGACCACGACCGAGGCGCTCTCGGCCACCACGCTGCTGCGGTTCGCCACCGCCGGCTCCGTCGACGACGGCAAGTCCACGCTCGTCGGACGCCTCCTGCACGACTCCAAGTCGGTCCTCGCCGACCAGCTGGAGGCCGTGGAGCGGGCCTCCGCGAGCCGCGGCCAGGACGGCCCGGACCTCGCCCTGCTCACCGACGGCCTGCGCGCCGAGCGGGAGCAGGGCATCACCATCGACGTGGCGTACCGCTACTTCGCCACGCCCCGGCGCCGGTTCATCCTGGCCGACACGCCCGGCCATGTGCAGTACACCCGCAACATGGTCACCGGTGCGTCCACCGCCGAGCTGACCGTGATCCTGGTCGACGCCCGCAACGGCGTGGTCGAGCAGACCCGCCGGCACGCGGCGATCGCGGCCCTGCTGCGGGTCCCGCACGTGGTCCTCGCCGTCAACAAGATGGACCTCGTCGGGTACGAGGAGTCCGTGTTCGCCGCGATCGCCGAGGAGTTCACGGCGTACGCGACCGAGCTGGGCGTGCCCGAGGTCACCGCGGTCCCGATCTCGGCGCTGGCCGGTGACAACGTGGTGGAGCCGAGCGCGAACATGGACTGGTACGGCGGCCCGACGGTGCTGGAGCACCTGGAGACCGTGCCGGTCAGCCACGACCTGGCGCACTGCCACGCCCGGCTGCCCGTGCAGTACGTGATCCGGCCGCAGACCGCCGAGCACCCCGACTACCGGGGCTACGCGGGCCAGATCGCGGCGGGCACCTTCCGGGTCGGCGAGGAGGTCACGGTGCTGCCGTCCGGGCGGACGACGCGGATCTCCGGTATCGACCTGCTGGGCGAGCCGGTGGACGTGGCGTGGACGACGCAGTCGGTGACGGTCCTGCTCCAGGACGACATCGACGTCTCGCGCGGCGACCTGATCGTGCCGACGAAGGACGCGCCGGCGACCACTCAGGACGTGGAGGCGACCGTCTGCCATGTGGCCGACGCCCCGCTGACCGTCGGCCACCGGGTGCTGCTCAAGCACGGCACCCGCACGGTCAAGGCGATCGTGAAGGACATCCCGTCCCGGCTCACCCTCGACGACCTGTCCCTGCACCCGCACCCGGGACAGCTCGTCGCCAACGACATCGGCCGGGTGAAGATCCGTACCGCCGAGCCGCTGCCGGTCGACTCCTACGCCGACTCACGCCGCACCGGCTCCTTCATCCTGATCGACCCGAGCGACGGCACCACGCTCACCGCGGGCATGGTCGGCGAGTCGTTCGCCACCCCCGAGCCGGTCAAGGACGAGTCCGAAGACGACGGCTGGGACTTCTGAGCATGAACACGACCGACGTCTACTCGACGTTCGCCAAGGAGGGCGGCCGCGTCGGCAGCGGCGCCCTCGGCAGCGGGCAGGGCGGGGTGGCGCGATGTGTGCGCTGACGTACGCGCACCGCTCGCGCGCCCTGGCCCCCCACCCGGCGTCGTCCCGGACACGACGAAGACCCTTTGCCGAACTCCCGGCCACGACCTGAGAGACCGTGACCGCCGGGCCAACGAGAGGAACCCCTCCCGTGCCTGCCAACCGCTCAAAGTTCCTGCGTCGCGGCATAGCCGCGCTCGCCGCCCTTCCCCTGCTCACGCTCGCCGCCTGCGGTTACGGCTCCCAGGCCAAGAAGGACGACACCGCGAAGGTCGCCGCCGGCGCCAAGAAGATCGACGGACTCGACTCCGTCAAGATCGGGTACTTCGGCAACCTGACGCACGCCACCGCGCTGGTCGCCAACCAGAAGGGCTTCTTCCAGAAGGAGCTGGGCGCCACCAAGGCGGACTACGCCACCTTCAACGCCGGGCCGTCCGAGATCGAGGCCCTCAACTCCGGCTCCATCGACATCGGCTGGATCGGCCCCTCCCCCGCGATCAACGGCTACACCAAGTCGAACGGCAAGAGCCTGAAGATCATCGGCGGTTCGGCGTCCGGCGGTGTGAAGCTGGTCGTCAACCCGAAGAAGATCTCGTCCCTCAAGGACGTCAAGGGCAAGAAGATCGCCACCCCTCAGCTGGGCAACACGCAGGACGTGGCGTTCCTCAACTGGGCCGCGGAGCAGGGCTGGAAGGTCGACGCGCAGAGCGGCAAGGGTGACGTCACGGTCGTCCGCAGCGACAACAAGGTCACCCCGGACGCGTTCAAGGCCGGATCGGTCGACGGCGCCTGGGTGCCGGAGCCGACCGCGTCCAAGCTGGTCGCCGAGGGCGGCAAGGTGCTGCTGGACGAGTCCTCGCTGTGGCCGGACAAGAAGTTCGTGATCACGAACATCATCGTGCGGCAGGCCTTCCTGAAGGAGCACCCGAAGGCGGTCGAGGCGGTGCTGAAGGCCTCGGTCGAGGCCAACAAGTGGATCAACGCCAACCCGGAGGCGGCGAAGGCGGCGGCGAACAAGCAGCTGGGCATCGACTCCGGCAAGGAGCTGCCGGCGAAGGTCCTCGACCCGGCGTGGAAGTCCATCCAGTTCACCGACGACCCGCTGGCCTCCACCCTCAGCACCGAGGCGGCGCACGCGGTCAAGGCCGGCCTGCTGACCAAGCCGGACCTGAAGGGGATCTACGACCTGACGATCCTCAACAAGGTCCTCAAGGCTTCCGGTGACAAGCCGGTCGACGCGGCCGGTCTCGGCACCAGCTGACGCCCCTTCCCGATGAGCTTCCCAGGAGGTGACGACCATGGCCACGACCCTCGCCAAGGCCGCTGAGTCGGTCGAATACGCCGCACGCCTCGAGCACGTCTCGAAGTCGTATCCGACACCCGGCGGGCAGCAGCTCGTCCTGGACGACATCAGCCTCGATGTCGCGCCGGGCGAGTTCGTCACCCTCCTGGGGGCCTCGGGCTGCGGCAAGTCCACCCTGCTGAACCTGGTGGCGGGCCTGGACCGGCCCACCGCCGGGTCCATCACCACGGACGGCCGCCCGGCCCTGATGTTCCAGGAGCACGCCCTGTTCCCGTGGCTGACCGCGGGCAAGAACATCGAACTCGCCCTGAAGCTGAGGGGAGTTCCCAAGTCCGAGCGGCGCGGCAAGGCCGAGGAGCTGCTCGAACTCGTCCGGCTGAAGGGCGCGCACGGCAAGCGTGTGCACGAACTGTCGGGCGGCATGCGGCAGCGGGTGGCGATGGCCCGCGCGCTGGCGCAGGAGAGCAGTCTGCTGCTGATGGACGAGCCGTTCGCGGCGCTGGACGCCATCACCCGGGACGTGCTGCACGACGAGCTGACCCGGATCTGGTCGGAGACGGGGCTGTCCGTGCTGTTCGTGACGCACAACGTGCGCGAGGCGGTGCGGCTCGCGCAGCGGGTCGTGCTGCTGTCCTCCCGTCCGGGCCGGGTGGCCCGCCAGTGGGAGGTCGACATTCCGCAGCCGCGCCGCATCGAGGACGCGCCCGTGGCGGAACTGTCCCTGGAGATCACCGAAGTCCTGCGTGGGGAGATCCGCCGCCATGGCCAGCACTGAGACGACGACCGTCGCTGAGACGGGGAGTGTGGAGGCGGGCCTCGACGCGCTGGAGACCGCGCAGCCGGGCCGCCCACCGCTGAGGAAGACCCTGGTCGACAAGGTCCTGCCGCCGATCACCGCGATCGTGGTGGTGCTGGTGGTCTGGCAGGGCCTGATCACCCTGAAGTTCGTCGACGATCCGACCAAGCTGCCCACGCCGGGCGCGGTCTGGCATGCCTTCCGCAACGACTGGCTGCAGGGCAAGCTGCTCGGTTACATCTGGACCAGCGTCTCGCGCGGTCTGCTCGGCTTCTGCTTCGCGCTGGTGATCGGCACCCCGCTGGGTCTGCTGGTGGCGCGGGTGAGGTTCGTGCGCGCGGCGATCGGCCCGATCCTGTCGGGTCTGCAGTCGCTGCCGTCGGTGGCGTGGGTGCCGCCCGCGGTGATCTGGCTGGGCCTGAACAACTCCATGATGTACGCGGTGATCCTGCTCGGCGCCGTGCCGTCCATCGCCAACGGCCTGGTGTCCGGCGTGGACCAGGTGCCGCCGCTGTTCCTGCGGGCGGGCCGCACGATGGGCGCCACGGGCCTGAAGGGCACCTGGCACGTCACCCTGCCGGCCGCGCTGCCGGGGTATGTGGCGGGCATGAAGCAGGGCTGGGCCTTCTCCTGGCGCTCCCTGATGGCCGCGGAGATCATCGCCAACTTCCCCGACCTGGGCACGGGCCTCGGCCAGCTGCTGGAGAACGCCCGCACCGCCAGCGACATGGCCATGGTGTTCGAGGCCATCCTGCTCATCCTGTTCGTCGGTATCGCCATCGACCTGCTGATCTTCAGCCCGCTGGAGCGGTGGGTGCTGCGCAGCCGCGGCCTGCTGGTGAAGGGCTGACATGACCAGGCCGGTTCTCCTCGTCATCGCCCACGGCAGCCGTGATCCGCGGCATGCGGCGACCGTGCACGCCCTCGTGGAGCGGGTACGGTCGCTGCGGCCGGGGCTGCGTGTGGAGACCGGCTTCCTGGACTTCAACGTGCCGTCCGTGCACGGGGTGCTGGAATCTCTTGCGGCGGACCGCGTCCAGGACGTGGTCGCGCTGCCCCTGCTGCTGACCCGCGCCTTCCACGCCAAGGCCGACATCCCCGCCGTGCTGCGGGAGTCGTCGGCCCGGCTGCGGATCCGGCAGGCGGATGTGCTGGGCCCGTCGCCGCTGCTGCTGGCGGCGCTGGAACGGCGGCTGTACGAGGCGGGGCTGACGCCCGCCGACAAGTCCTCGACCGGGGTCGTGCTGGCCTCGGCGGGGTCCACCGACCCGGAGGCGATCGCAGTGATCGCCGACATCGCGCGGGAGTGGTGGCACACCGGTTGGTGCGCCGTGCGGCCTGCGTTCGCCTCCGCTGGATCTCCCACGGGGTTCCCGCGCACCGAGGACGCCGTACGGGAACTGCGCGCCCTCGGCTGCGAGCGGGTCGCCGTCGCGCCGTACGTCCTGGCCCCCGGCTTTCTGCCGGACCGCATCGCGCGGGGCGCGGCCGGGGCGGACGTACTGGCGGACGTGCTGGGCCCGGCGCCTGAGGTGGCGCGGGTGCTGCTGGAACGCTACGACGGGGCGCGCCGGCCGGCCCTGACGGCCCTGGGCGCCTGACCGTTCCCCGGCCCCGGCCCTGCCGGGCTCACAGGCCGAGCGCCTGCAGGAGGTGCTGGGTGTAGGTGAGGCTGGCGGTGCCCGCGCCCGCCGTGATGGCGACGTTCTCCAGTGCGGTGCGGATCCGGCCCCGGTTGGGCGGCAGGCCGTCCTCCGCGGACAGCGCCAGCTCCGCCTGGATGACCTCCCCGTTCCCGGCGATCCCCGGGTACTCGGCCCGCAGGGCCCCGGTCAGCCGGTCGGCGACGTCCATGAGGGTTTCGAGGTCGGGTGTGCCGTTCCTGGGGTCGATACGGGCGAAATAGGCGGGTGTGTGCCCGAAGTCGTAGGTGCTCATGTCCTGTCCTCGCTTGTCATCCGAAGGAGCCTTCGGGGGTGGGGGGTGGCTACGGCTTCGGCGCGGGCGACCAGGCTGTGGTTGCCGAAGATGAAGGTGCTGAGGCGGCTGACGTTACAGATGATGCGGGGAGGAGCACCGCGCGTGCGGTGCGGTGGACCAGGGTCCGGCCAGCCGCGATACCGCCGATTGGGCTGAAAATCGCCACCCGTCCGGGTGATCGGGGTCCGTTGACCGGGCCGCGGAGGGCACGGCGGGCGTTCCGTCTCCGGGCCGCCTCTGTCACCGTCGTACCGCGGACGTGCCCGTGATGCTCTGCCCGTCACGCTCATCCGTCCCCTCGCCCCTTCCGGTCGCCCCTCCGGCCGTCTGCGCGCCTCACCCTAGGGACAACGAGAGGGGTTTGTCGCGGCGTTCGGCGAGGGCTGGCCTTCGGGGACGGGGGCGTGGTAAAGGGCTGCCGCCGGGTCCGGCGCTCCCCTGCGACGTCGGACCACGGCGGCTCGTGGTCTTCTGCGTCGGCCCCGGCCCGCGCGTCACACGAGCGGCGAAGCCGACGCGATCGAGGGACCGTTATCAGCCAACCCGGTTGCCTGTCAGTCGAAGCGGAGGGCGCCGGTGCGGGTGCGCTTGAGTTCGAACAGGTCGGGGTGGCGGGCCAGCACCCGGAAGCTGTCGAAGAGTTCGGCGGCCTCCTCGCCCCGCGGAACGGCGCGCAGCACGGGGCCGAACCACACCGTGCCGTCGACGTGCAGGGTCGGCGTGCCCACGTAGCCGCCCGTCTCCGGCTCGACGCCGGCCTCATGACGGCGGCGCACCGCGTCGTCGTACGACGGGTCGTGGGCGGCCGCCGACAGGTCGGCGGGCAGCCCGAGTTCGGCCAGCGACTCGGCGACCACCCGGTCGAAGTCCTCGATCCGGCCTTCGTGGATCCGGGTGCCGAACGCGGTGTACAGGTCGCGCAGCACCTTGTCGCCGTGCCGTTCGGCGGCGGCCGCGGCGACCCGCACCGGGCCGATCGAGCGGTCCACCAGGTCCCGGTACCAGTCGGGGAGTTCGTTGCCCGTGTTGTGCAGGTACAGGCTCATCACCCGGAACCGGAGGTCGAGCGGGCGCAGGCGCTCGACCTCCAGCAGCCAGCGGGAGGTGATCCAGGCGAAGGGGCAGGCCGGGTCGAAGAAGAAGTCGACCCGGGTCGGGGCGGGCTCGGTGGCGGTGTCGCGGTAGGTCATGGCAGGGACGCTAGTGCTCCATTGGTTCAGTGTCCCGGTCCAATCCGCTCCCGATTCACTGGTCCAGTTCTTCGATGCCGCCACCGGTCCCGGTCCGCGCCGGGTCCGCCACCGCGATCTCCGTGGCGCGCAGGCGTGCCGGTTCCGCCACGACGTCGATCCGGGTGATCCGGGCATCGGCGCCGAAGGCGAAGGCCAGGACCAGGCGCGGCCGTCCCCGCTCCGCCATGACCAGGCCGAACTCGCCGTCCAGCAGGGCGAGTCCGGTGAGCCGAGCGCGCGCCATCGCGGCCATCGCGCCCTGGGCGACGGACTCGGCGCCCCGCACGGTGATCGGTGCGGGTGTGGGTCCGACCAGCGCGTCGGCGTGCAGCACCACGTCCGGGTCGAGCAGCGCGACCAGGGCCGTGAAGTCGCCGCCGCGGGTGGCGGCCAGGAACGCCTCGACGGCCCGGCGGCGGCGTACGGCGTCGGCGGCGGGCGCGGCCGGCCGGCCCTGGACCCGGCGGCGGGCCCGGCTGGCGAGCTGCCGGGTGGCGGCGGGGGTCTTCTCGATCAGCGGGGCGATGTCCTCGAAGGGCACGGCGAACATGTCGTGCAGCACGAAGGCGACCCGCTCGGCCGGGCCGAGGGTGTCCAGGACGACCAGCAGTGCGACCCCGACCTGGTCGGCCAGCAGCGCCTCCTGGGCGGGGTCACCGGCCAGGGCGGAGAGCGCCGGGGTGTCGTGGGCGCCGTCGTGGGCCTCGAGGAAGTCCTCGCGCCGGTTGCGGCGGGCCCGCAGCAGGTTGAGGCAGACCCGGGTGACCACGGTGGTCAGCCAGCCGGTGAGGTTCTGCACCGCGTCCAGATCGGCCTGCCGGGCCCGCAGCCAGGCCTCCTGCAGCGCGTCGTCGGCCTCCCCGGCCGAGCCGAGCAGCCGCTGCGCCACGGCCATGAGATGCGGCCGGTCCACCTCGAACCGCTCCGCGAGCCGCCGCCCGGCATCCTGCGTGCTGTCCTCCATCGTTCCCCGCCCCCTCGATACGTGCTGTCCCGGCCTTGCGCAACGCCGGACCGGTCACAAGGTCAACTACCCTGCGGCGCAACGGCGTCGGCCAGCCGCACCAGTTCCGCAAGCGGCATCGACCCGGCGGCCCGGCGCTCCCGCGCGAAACGGCCCGCGAGCCGCTGGAGCAGTTCGTTGAGCGGGGTCGGTACGCCGTGCAGCCGGCCGAGGAGCGCGATCTCGCCGTTGAGGTAGTCGGCCTCGATGGTGCCGGTGCCCCGGGCAAGGGACTGCCAGGAGGAACCGCCGCCGCACTGGACCCCGTCCAGCGGCACCAGGGTGACCTTGTCGCCGCGGGCCGCGACCTGCTCGTCCAGGCTCGTGCACGCGATCCCGGCGGCAGCGAGGACGGCCTCCCCCTCGGCCCGCACGCGCGCGTACAGCGCCAGGGCGGGCTCGGTGTCGCGGGTCCCGGTCAGCGCCTCGATGGCGTTGCTGAGGTTCGCGAGCAGCTTGGCGTACTGCCAGCGGGCCACGTCGGGCACGACCGGCGCCTCGAAGTGCGCGTCCGCCAGGTCGGCGGCGATCCGGTGGGCGGTGTCGTCGGTGCCGTGCGGCAGCCGGCCGAGGTGCAGGATGCCGGTGAGCGGGCGGCCGGCGGCGGAGACGACGCCGGGCTCCACGAAGCTCGCGGGCAGCCAGACGCAGACGCCGTACACGTGCCGGAAGCGGCGCAGGGCCAGCCGGCCGCTCTCCACGCCGTTCTGCAGACACACGAGCGGCAGTCGCTCGGCGGCCGTTCCGCCGCCCGCGACGGGCACCCCGGCCCAGGTGTCCAGGGCGGCCACCATGTCCTGCGTCTTCACGGCGAGCACGAGGACGTCGTCGGCGCGCAGTTCGCCGAGCGGTCCGGGCCCGTCGACGGCGGGCAGCCGGTGTGTCAACTCCCCTTCCGGCACCCGCAGTCGCAGTCCGTGCTCCGTGAGTGCCGCCAGGTGCCTGCCTCGTGCGACGAGGACGACCTCGCGTCCTGCCTGGGCCAGCCGCCCGCCGACGGCCCCGCCGACCGCTCCGGCCCCGATGATGACGTAGCGCATGGACAGAGCCTCGCACACGCGTACGTTCCCTTGACCGGGTCTGCGCGGACTGGAGCTGGTGGCGCACAGCGCGTACTGGACCTGGCCGTGCTGACCGGCACCGAGCCGCTGCCCTGGGACGACTGGGTCCCTCCCCGCGAGATCCTCCCGCACGCGCCGTTCCTCGGTCCGCGGACCGTCACGCTCCCGGAGCCGTCAGCTCGACCAGCTTGAGCACGGTGTTCCAGTTCCGGCTCGTGGCGATCAGGCCCTTGGTCAGGCGCGGGCGGGACAGGGCCTCGGCGAGCTTGGAGCGGCCGAGGCCCTCGGGGGCGTACAGGTACAGGCAGCGGTCGCCGAGGCGGAACTCCTCGGGGAGATACGCGGCGGCGTCGATGCCGGCGTAGCGGTCCGGGGCGGCCGGTGCGGAGAAGTACGTGACGTGCAGTTGCTTGGGCTGCAGCTCGGCGGCCGGGAACGGGCAGGCCTCGGCGACCGCCGCCAGATAGGCGTGGTCGCGCACGATCACGTCGACCGCGAAGCCGAACCGCTCCTCGACCGCCCGGCTCAACTCCGCCGCCAGCGACTCCTCGTCGCCGTGAGCGGTGGTGAACACGGCCTGGCCGCTCTGCAGATGGGTCCGTACGCCGGTGTGGCCGAGGCCGCTCAGCAGCGTACGGAGGTCGGCCATCGGCAGCTTCCTGCTGCCGCCGACGTTGATTCCGCGCAACAGCGCCGCGTAGGTCGTCATCCGGCCAGCGTAGAGCGGCCGTCGTGCCCCGTGGGGGTGGGCACGACGGCCGGGCCCGCGCACGGCGGGGCTGCGCGAAACTCTCGCCGATCGGCGGGTGGTGGATCAACCTCTACACGCACCTGTGACTTGTTCAACAAGGTTTTGTAATCACAAACCGACGCGCCGACGGCAGAACGGACAACCCATGTCCGACGGCCGGCGACCCACGGCGTACAACCTGCGCAACAGGCTGCGGAACGGGCCGTCGAACCCCGAGACACGCCCCCGAGAAGCGCGGATAGGTGTAAGGGGCCGCTGTCCTCCCCAGTGCTGACCGGCGGGTCACCGAGTTCACCGGGCAGCACGACGAGGCGCATTTATCCGGCTCATACGGTCATACCGAAGCAAGCGCAGAGGTGGCGGCAGGGGGTCGCCACCGCACACGAGGGGGTAAGACCCGCGATGGGGAACAGGGACGTGCCGGTGCGGGGGCTGGCCGCCCGCGCCGGCGGCTGGAGCGCCCGGCACCGCTGGGCGGCCGTGGGCATATGGGTACTGTTCGTCGTGCTGGCCATGGGGCTGGGTTCGGCGGCGGGCCGGGTCGACGTGGACGAGAACAACCAGCTCAAGGGCGAGACGCACACCGCCGCCCGGATCATCGACGACGCGGGGATCAAGGAGCCGGCCGGCGAGACGGTCCTGATCCAGTCCAAGGACGCCTCGGTCACGGCGACCGGCGTCGAGTTCCGGGGCGCCGTCGCCGATGTGGTGAAGGCCGTCGAGGGCACCGGGAAGGTCACCGCCGTGACCTCGCCCTACGACACGCACACCATCTCCCGGGACGGCCGCAGCGCGCTGGTGCAGTTCGACCTGCGCGGGGACGCCAAGACGGCCGTGGACCGGGTCGAGCCGGTGCTGAACGCGGTCGCCGGGGTGCAGAAGGCGCACGGCGGCCTGCGGATCGAGGAGATCGGCGGCGCCAGCATGCAGAAGCAGTACAAGGACGCCTTCGGGGACGACTTCAAGCAGGCCGAGTACTCGGCGGTGCCGGTGGCCCTCGGCATTCTGCTGATCGCCTTCGGGGCGCTGGTGGCGGCGCTGCTGCCGGTGGCCCTCGCGATCACCGCGATCATGGCGACGATGGGCCTGATGGGCCTCGTCAGCCACGTGCAGCCGATGAGCGACACCGCCAACTCCGTGATGCTGCTGGTCGGTATGGCCGTCGGCGTCGACTACTGCCTGTTCTATCTGCGCCGCGAGCGCGAGGAACGGCAGGCGGGCAAGGACGCGGGCACCGCCCTGAGGATCGCCGCCGCCACCAGCGGCCGGGCGGTCATCGTCTCCGGGGTCACGGTGTGCGTGGCGATGGCGGGCATGCTCTTCACCGGGCTCGCCGGATTCGAGGCGATGGGCCTGGCCTCGCTGATGGTGGTCGCGGTCGCCATGGTCGGGTCGGTGACGGTCCTGCCGGCGCTGCTGTCGCTGCTCGGGGAGCGGGTCGAGAAGGGGCGGATCCCGTTCCTGGGCCGCCGGCGCGGGAAGCGGGCCGCGGACGAGGGCAGCCGGATCTGGACCGCCGTACTGCGCGTGGTGCTGGCCCGGCCGCTGGTCTCCGTCGTCGTGGCGGCCGGTGCCCTGCTGGCGGTGGCCGCACCCGCGCTCGGCATGAAGACCCAACAGCTCACCCTGGACCAGGAGTTCGGCAAGTCGCTGCCGATCGTACAGACGTACGACCGGATCAACGACGCCTTCCCGGGCGGCAGTGAGCCGGCTCAGGTCGTCGTCAAGGCCAAGGACATAGGCGCGCCCGAGGTACGGCGGGCGCTGGCCGACTTCAAACAGCAGGCGATCGCCTCGGGCGCCTCGCGCGGCCCGGTCGACATCCGGCTGCACGACGCGCAGAACATCGCCCTGGTCTCCGTACCGCTGGTCGGTGGCTCGGACATGGACCGGGCGGTCAAGAGCCTGGACAAGCTGCGCGACGAGGTGCGGCCCGCCACGCTCGGCAAGGTGGACGGGGTGCAGGCACCGATCACCGGACAGGTGGCCGGGAACCACGACTTCAACGACCAGCTGCTCGGTTCCGTCGTCCCGGTCTTCGCGTTCGTGATCGTGTTCGCCTTCCTGCTGATGCTGCTGTCGTTCCGCTCGCTGACCGTCGCGATCACCTCGATCGTGCTCAACCTGCTGTCGGTCGGCGCCGCGTACGGTGTCCTCGTCGCGGTCTTCCAGCACGGCTGGGGTGCCTCACTGGTGGGCGCCGAGGGCGTCGGCGCGATCGTGACATGGCTGCCGCTGTTCCTGTTCGTGATCCTGTTCGGGCTGTCGATGGACTACCACGTGTTCGTGGTGTCCCGGATCCGCGAGGCCCACCTGAGCGGCCGTACGACGAAGGACGCGATCCGGCACGGCGTGGTGACCACGGCCGGCGTCGTCACCAGCGCCGCGGTCATCATGGTCGCCGTGTTCGCGATCTTCGGCACGCTGTCGATGCAGTCCATGAAGCAGATGGGCGTGGGTCTGGCCGCGGCGGTCCTCATCGACGCGACGGTCATCCGCGGGGTGCTGCTGCCGGCGGTGATGGCCCTGCTCGGCGACCGCAACTGGTACCTGCCGAAGTGGCTGCGCCGCTTGCCCGACCTCACCCATGACGAGGCGCCGGTTGCCTCGCGGCAGGTACGGGAGGAGGGGGAGCGGTTGCCGGTGTGATCCGGCACGCCTGCTCGCCGGGGGCGGTACAGGCTGTGCGCGGGTGCGGGGCGTGGGGGCTGGTCACCAGTTCCCCACGCCCCTTTTGAGTCTTACTTCCCCGTACGAAGCAGCAGTTCGGCCTCGATCAGGTCCGCCGCCCGCCGGGTGCCGCCCTCCTCGGCCATCTCCGCCTGGATCTCCTTCAGGCGCCGGGCCACCTCCGGGTCGGCCACCAGGGTGAGCGCGGTCTCGCGGAGGCGGTCGGCGGTGGCCTCCTCGGTGTCCAGACGGCGGGCGACACCGCGGGCCTGGAGCACGTCGGCGTTGCCGAACTGGTCGACGGCCTGCGGTACGGCGATCATCGGCGTGGCGGTGGCGAGCCCCTCCTGGCTGCCGCCCGCGCCCGCGTGCGTGACGAACAGGTCGGCCTGCCTGAGGATCGCCAACTGCGGTACCCAGCTGTGCACTTCTACGTTGCCGGGTACGTCGCCCAGGTCGGCCGGGCGCACATGCCGGCCGACCTGGAGGACCAGGTGCCAGCCGGGCAGGTCCCCGAAGGCTCGCACGCACTCCCGGTAGAACCCGGGTTGCCTGGTGAAGGCCGAGCCGAGGGACACCAGCACGACCTTCTCGGCGCCGGCCGGCCGCCGCCAGTCGCCCTGGTCGGCGCGGTCACCCTGACAGGCGCCGACGAAGGTGTGGACGCGTTCGTCGACCCGGTCGGCGTGCGGCTGCAGCGCCTTCGGGATGAGGACGAGCGAGCGGGCGGGCCGGCCAGCGAAGGGATCCGGGTGCTGGGTGATCCCGTTCTCCGCCAGCCACGCCTCGAACCTGGCGTAGTACGCCTGCCCGCGCGGGGTCTGCCTCGGCTCCGCCCACATCGGCTCGGCCACCTCCGCCTCGTAGCCCTCCCAGGCGACGAGGTTCGGGGAGAGGGAGATCGCCGGGACGCCCCAGCGGTGGGCGAGGACGCGGGCCGGGTAGGAGGCGATGTCGTGCAGCACGAGGTCGGGCTCGTCGCCCGCGTAGGCCTCGATGAGCTGTGGAAGCGCCTGGATCGCGTCGTCCAGGAACGGCTCCACGTTGTCCAGCAGTGTGCTCCCCCAGGCCTCGGGGTCGGCGTCGGGTCCGGGCAGCGTGGAGGTGTACGGCACGGGACGGACCCCGGTGGCGGCCACCTTCTCGGCGAACACCGGCGGGATGGCGTACGTGACCCGGTGGCCCCGGGCCACGAGTTCGCGGATCACCTCCAGGCTGGGGTTCACATGGCCGTGCGCGGCGATGGAGAACATGGCGATATGGGCGGGCGTGGTCATGGCGTCGAGGGTAGACGAGACGAGACGTCTCGTTCAAAGCGATTTTCCGCCCCTCCGGCGGCGGGGAAGGAACCGCGCACACCGCCGACCTGTGCGAATGCGAGACTGGCCGGAGAGACGGCACGGGACGACGCGGACGACGCGGACGACACGGCACGGCACGGCACGGAGGCACGATGGACGAGGCACGGGCACGGGACGTACTGGCCTCGGCGGGGGTGCTGCCCGGCCCGGCCCGGGACGCGGCCCTCCTCTCCCTCGGCGAGAACGCGGTGTTCGCCGCCGGTGATCTGGTGGTGAAGGTCGGCCGCGACGCCGAGCTGTTCGAACGGGCCCGGCGCGAGCTGGACATCGCCGGCTGGCTGGCCGAGGCGGGCGTGCCGGCGGTGCGGGCGGCGGAGCCGAAGCCGCGGCTGGTCCAGGGCCATCCGGTGACCGTGTGGCACCGGCTGCCTGACCCGGTGCGCCCCGCCGAACCCCCGGATCTGGCGCGGTTGCTGCGGATGGTGCACGCACTTCCCTCTCCTTCCTTCGCGCTGCCGCCCCGCGAACTGCTGGGCGGGGTGGAGCGCTGGCTGCGCCTCGCGGGCGACGCGATCGACCCCGCGGACGCGGCCTACCTCCGGGCGCGCCGGGACGGGTTCGCGGCGGCCTCGGCCGCGCTGACGCCCCATCTGCCGCCGGGCCCGATCCACGGGGACGCGCTGCCCCGCAATGTGCACATCGGACCGGACGGGCCGGTCCTGGTCGACCTGGAGACCTTCTCCGCCGACCTGCGCGAGCACGACCTGGTGGTCATGGCCCTCTCCCGGGACCGGTACGGGCTGCCCGCCGAGGCGTACGACTCCTTCACCGAGGCGTACGGGTGGGACGTACGGGAGTGGCAGGGCTGCGGTGTGCTCCGCGGGGCCCGGGAGACGGCCAGCTGTGCCTGGGTGGCCCAGCACGCGCCGAGCAACCCCAAGGCGCTGGCCGAGTTCCGGCGGCGGGTCGCATCGCTGCGGGACGGGGACGAGACCGTCCGCTGGTACCCGTTCTGACAGCGGCTAGGCGGACTGTGCCGCCGCCAACTCCCGCAGCGGCCACGCCCCGTCCACCACCGCCCCTGCATCCCCCTTGCGGCGCAGGAACGCCTGGAAGTCCGCCGCCCACTGCGCATACCACTGGATCTGGCGTCGGTGGAGTTCGGCGGCGCCCAGGGCCGCGATCTTCGGGTGGCGGCCGGCTATCGCGGAGGCGAGGCGCGCTGCGGCGAGGGCGTCGGCCGGGGCCGTGTGGGCCGCGTCGAGGGGTATGCCGTACTCGGCGCAGACCGCTTCCAGGTTCCGTTTGCCGCGGCGATAGCGGTCGACCCAGCGGTCGATGGTGTAGGGGTCGATGACCGGGGCGGGGGCAAGGCCGCCCAGGCGGTCGGCGAGGGACGGCAGGGCGTGGCGGCGCAGTTCGGCGGAGAGCAGGGTGAGGTCGAAGGCGGCGTTGTAGGCGACGACCGGGACGCCCGTCTTCCAGTACCCCACCAGGACGTCGGCGATGGAGTCGGCCACCCGGTCGGCCGGGTGGCCCTCGGCCGCCGCCCGCTCGTTGCTGATGCCGTGCACCGCCACCGCGTCCGCCGGGATCTCCACGCCCGGATCGGCCAGCCACTCCCGGCGTCCCATGGGCTCACCGGCCCTGACCTCGATCACCGCGCCGGTGACGATGCGTGCCTCGCGCGGATCGGTCCCGGTCGTCTCCAGGTCGAAGCCGATCAGCAGCTCCCGGTGCCAGCCCATGGGCGGCCCCCCTTCTTGGTGGTGCTTTCCCCCAGTGGCCTCCACCATCGCACGCGGCACTGACAATCCGAGGACCGCGTTCCGCTTGCGCCGGCGGACAGTTCGGGACAGGGCTCAGGACACCGGGCGCGAATCCGCCCACGTCAGCTCGAACTCCTCGCGGTATGTCGGAAAGAGTCCTGCTTCGCCCACGTCGCCCGGCTTGACCAGCTTGCCGCCGTTGCGCAGCACCAGGACCGGGGACTCCATCCCGCGCGCCCCGCGCAGATAGGACTGCACCACGGCGATGCCGTCGGCGCCGTCGCCGTCCACCAGGTAGGCGGTGAAGCGCGGTGTCTCGTCGTAGACCTGGATCTCGAAGGCGCCCGGGTCGCGCAGCCGGGAGCGGACCCGGCGCATGTGCAGGATGTTCATCTCGACGGAGCGGCCCAGTTCGCCCCGTTTCATCCCGAGTTCGCGCTCGCGGCGCTTGACCGAGCTGGAGGCCGGGTTGAGGAAGAGCAGCCGTACCCGGCAGCCGGTCTCGGCGAGCCGGACCAGACGGCGGCCGGAGAAGTTCTGCACGAGCAGGTTGAGGCCGATGCCGATGGCGTCGAGGCGGCGGGCGCCGCCGAAGAGGTCCTCGGCGGGGAACTGACGCATCAGCCGCACCCGGTCGGAGTGGACGGCGACGACATCGGCGTACCGGTCGCCGACCAGGTCCTCGACCGCGTCCACGGGCAGCCGGCGCGCGGAGGGCACGTCACCGCCGGCGCCGAGCGTCTCCAGCAGCCGGGCGGAGGCGCGCTCGGCCTGGCTCAGGACCGCCTCGGACAGCGCCCGGTTGCGGGAGACGACGTTGCGGGTCACCTCCAGCTCGTCCAGCGCGAGTTCGAGGTCGCGGCGCTCGTCGAAGTACGGCTCGAAGCACGGCCAGTGCTGCACCATCAGTTCGCGCAGCTGGGGCAGGGTGAGGAAGCTGAGCACGTTGTCGTCGGCCGGGTCGAGCAGATAGCCCTTGCGGCGGCTGACCTCGCGGACGGCGACCGCGCGCTGCACCCACTCCTGTCCGGCCGGACCGGCCGCGGCGACCACCCAGTCGTCCCCGTGGACGGGTTCGTAGATCGGGCGCAGGACAGCGGCCACGACCGCGCGCAGCCGCTGCTCGACGAGGTTCAGCCAGATGTAGGCCCGGCCGGCCCGCTGGGCACGGGTGCGCACCTCGCGCCAGGCGTCGGCGTCCCAGTCCAGCTCCGGCCCGATGGACCCCGCGTCCATCGGGCGGGCCAGGGACACCGCGCCGGGCGGGACGTCTGTGGAGTTCCCCTCGTGACCCTCGTCACCAGGGGGCAGCTCCAGGCCTCCCGAGCCCACCCGTGCACCGCCTTCCGATCCCCGGGCCTTTCCCGTCTCAACGATCAAGGAAGGGTACTCCGCGAGAGGTGGGCGGTGCAGCCGGATGGACAGGTCGGTTTCTCAACTGCTTTCCTCAACTACACGGCTCGCAGTGGCCGTTCTGCCATGCCAGGTCACGCGGAGTGAGCGGATTCATAGCGGTCACGTCCCGGGGGCGATGGCGAAGCCCTGCCAGTGCACCGGCATCGGCCGAGGTACTGGATGGTGGGACCGGGGGCCGTCTCGTACGAACGTGCATGTCCGTCGTTGTTCCTGCCGGTGTTCCTGCCGGTCGCGCTGACCACCCGCCACCAGCGGTGATCCTTCGACGACAACGGGTGCCCCACTGGTCCGGCGCACAGCGGGTACGAGAGCCATCGTGTGCGCCGGCCGGTGGGTAAGAGGGACGCAAGAGACAGGAGTTCCGTCAATTCGCGGCGACTCGGGGCCCAACGCGGCCCCGCGGCGGTGGCACACCTGGGAGAGTCGTAGCCATGCAGGTCTGGCCTGGACAGGCGTATCCGCTCGGCGCCACCTACGACGGCGCCGGAACCAACTTCGCGGTCTTCACGGAGGCCGCGGACCGAGTAGAGCTGTGTCTGCTGCACGACGACGGCTCGGAGACGGCCGTGGAGCTCCGCGAGAGCGACGCGTTCGTGCGGCACGCGTACGTGCCGGGCGTGATGCCGGGACAGCGGTACGGGTTCCGGGTGCACGGCCCGTACGACCCCGGGCGCGGGCTGCGCTGCAACTCCGCGAAGCTGCTGCTCGACCCGTACGCGAAGGCGATCAGCGGTGCGATCCGGTGGGGCGAGGAGGTGTACGGCTACCACTTCGGCGCTCCGGACAGCCGCAACGACCTGGACTCGGCCCCGCACACCATGGCCTCGGTGGTGATCAACCCGTACTTCGACTGGGGCGACGACCGGCCGCCGCGCACCGAGTACCACCACACGGTGATCTACGAGGCCCACGTCAAGGGCCTGACCATGCGTCATCCGGGGCTGCCGGAGGAGCTGCGCGGCACGTACGCGGCGCTCGCGCACCCTGCGCTGATCGAGCACCTGACCAAGCTCGGCGTGACGGCCCTGGAGCTGATGCCGGTCCACCAGTTCGTGCACGACCACCGGCTGGTCGACATGGGCCTGAGCAACTACTGGGGCTACAACACCATCGGCTTCTTCGCCCCGCACAACGCGTACGCCTCCTGGGGCGACCGCGGCCAGCAGGTACTGGAGTTCAAGTCGGCGGTCCGGGCACTGCACGAGGCCGGGATCGAGGTCATCCTGGACGTCGTCTACAACCACACCGCCGAGGGCAACCATCTGGGCCCGACGCTGTCCTTCAAGGGCATCGACAACCGGCAGTACTACCGCCTCACCGACAACCCGCGCTACTACATGGACACCACGGGCACCGGGAACTCCCTGCTCATGCGGTCCCCGCACGTGCTCCAGCTGATCATGGACTCGCTGCGGTACTGGGTCACCGAGATGCACGTCGACGGCTTCCGCTTCGACCTCGCGGCGACCCTGGCCCGGCAGTTCCACGAGGTGGACCGGCTGTCGTCGTTCTTCGACCTGGTGCAGCAGGACCCGGTGGTCTCCCAGGTGAAGTTGATCGCCGAGCCCTGGGACGTGGGCGAGGGCGGCTACCAGGTGGGCAACTTCCCGCCGCTGTGGACGGAGTGGAACGGCAAGTACCGGGACACGGTACGGGACCTGTGGCGGGGCGAGCCGCGGGCGCTGGCGGAGTTCGCCTCCCGGCTGACCGGCTCCTCGGACCTCTACCAGGACGACGGCCGCCGCCCACTGGCCTCGATCAACTTCGTCACCTGTCACGACGGCTTCACCCTGCACGACCTCGTCTCGTACAACGACAAGCACAACGCGGCCAACGGCGAGGACAACCGGGACGGCGAGAGCCACAACCGGTCCTGGAACTGCGGGGTGGAGGGCGAGACCGACGATCCGGACGTGCTCGCGCTGCGCGTCCGGCAGATGCGGAACTTCATCGCCACGCTGATGCTGTCCCAGGGCGTGCCGATGATCAGCCACGGCGACGAGTTCGCCCGCACCCAGCGCGGCAACAACAACGCCTACTGCCAGGACAACGAGCTGTCCTGGCTGAACTGGCCGGAGTCCCTGGATGGCGACCTGCTTCAGTTCACGCGCGCGATGGTGTGGCTGCGCCGGGACCATCCGGTGTTCCGGCGGCGCCGCTTCTTCCACGGCCGCCCGGTGGAGGGCACCCACGACGAGCTGTCCGACATCGCGTGGTTCACCCCGGAGGGCAAGGAGATGACCCAGCGGGACTGGGACTCGGCACGGGCGTCCGCACTGACGGTGTTCCTGAACGGCAACGCGATCTCCGAGCCCGGAACCCGCGGGGAGCGCATCGGCGACGACTCCTTCCTGCTGATGTTCAACGCCTCCCCCGATCCGCTGGACTTCCTGGTGCCGGTCAACCACGGCCGGCAGTGGCAGGTGGTCGTCGACACGGCCCGCCCGGACGGGGTGCCGCCGGGATCCGGGACGAAGGTCGGGGCGGGCGACCGGATCACCCTGCTGGACCGCAGTCTGACGGTGCTGCAGCGGCCGACGTAGGGAGCGTGTCGCGGCAGCCCCTGGGCGGGGACACTCGCCCGTACGCGCGCGTGGCGGACGCCCGATGACACGAAAGTCGGCGGGCTGGGTACGTAGGCTCCATGACTTCTGCGCGCCCCGGACCGGAGGTGCCCACGGCCACCTACCGGCTGCAGCTCCAGCCCGCGTTCCCGTTCGCCGCCGCCGCCGCGGCCGTGCCGTACCTGGCGTCGCTCGGTGTCTCGCACCTGCACCTGTCCCCCGTTCTCGAGGCCGTGCCGGGCTCCCTGCACGGCTACGACGTGGTGGACCACGCGCGCGTGCGCGAGGAACTGGGCGGTGAGGAGGGCCTCAGGTCGCTGGCGCGGACCGCGCGGGAGCACGGTGTGGGCCTGGTGGCCGACATCGTGCCGAACCACATGGCCATGGCGCCCCGGCACAACCACGCCCTGTGGGAAGTGCTGCGCGAGGGGCCCGGCTCACCGTACGCGCGCTGGTTCGACATCGACTGGGAGGCACAGGACGGGCGCGTGCTGCTGCCGGTGCTGGGCGGTCCGCTCGGCTCGCAGCTTGAGCATCTCGTGGTCGACGGCGACGTGCTGCGCTACCACGAGCACTCCTTCCCGCTCCGCGCGGGCACCCACGACCTGCCGCTGCCGGAGCTGCTGGACGCCCAGTGGTACCGCCCGGTGTGGTGGCGGCTGGCCCGCACCGAGCTGAACTACCGGCGGTTCTTCAGCATCTCGGAGCTGATCGGGGTGCGCGTGGAGGACCCGGAGGTGTTCGACGCCACCCACGCCAAGATCCTCCAGCTGGTGCACGAGGGCGTGCTCGACGGGCTGCGCGTCGACCACCCCGACGGGCTCGCCGACCCCGACGGCTACCTCGCGCGGCTGCACGAGGCGACCGGGGGGCGCTGGACGGTGGTGGAGAAGATCCTCGCCGACGGCGAACGGCTGCCGGCGTCCTGGCCCGTCGCGGGCACCACCGGATACGACGCCCTGCGCCAGGTGGACGGCCTGTTCACCGACCAGACGGGGGCGTACGAACTGCTGGGCCGCTACCGGGCGTTCGCGGCCCCGCAGACGGACCGGGGCGGCAACTGGGACGCGACGGCACGGCGGGCCGCCTACAAGGTGCTCACGCACGAGCTGGCCGCCGAGACCGACCGGCTCACCCGGGTGGCCACCCGGCTGTGCGCCACCTCGCCGGACCTCGGCCTGCGCGACCGGGCGCCCTGGGCGCTGCGCACGGCCGTGGAGGAGCTGCTGGTCCGGATGCGGGTGTACCGGCCGTACGCCTCCGGGGACGCGGCCGCCGTCGTCACCGAGGAGGCCGCCGAGGAGGCCCGGCTCGCGTTCGTGGTGCCCGAGGAGGCGGAGGCCGTCGGCATCGTGCGCCGGCTGCTCGTCGAGCCGCCCGGTGACCCGTCGACGCCGGACCACGCCGACCGGGCGGAGTTCCGCACCCGGTTCGCGCAGACCGCCTCCGCGCTGCGCGCCAAGTCGGTGGAGGACACGGCGTTCTACCGCTATGTGCCGCTGCTGTCGGCGGCCGAGGTGGGCGGCGATCCGGGCCGGCCGGGCGTGTCCCCGGAGGACTTCCACGCGTACTGCGCGCGCGTGCAGCGCGAGTGGCCGGTCACCGGCACGGTGGTCTCCACGCACGACACCAAGCGCAGTGCCGACGTACGCGCCGCGCTGGCCGTGCTCACCGAGTGCCCCGGCCGGTGGGCGGAGTTGCTGGCCGAGGTGAACCGGCCCGAGGAGGGCGTGGGCGTGCCGGACGGACAGCTGGCCTGGGCGGCCTGGCAGACGGTGTTCGGGCTGGGGCCGGCCGAGGAGGAGCGGGTGCAGCAGGCCCTGCTGAAGCATGTGCGCGAGGCGGGCATGTACACCAGCTGGACGGAGCAGGAGCCGCCGTACGAGGAGGCGGTGGCCGCGTTCGTCGCGGCCGGGCCGTGCGGGGCACCGGGCGAGCGCGTGGCGGCCTTCCGCAAGGCGCTGGAGCCGCACATCCGGGCCAACGTGCTCGGCACCGCCCTGGTCCATCTGACGATGCCGGGCGTGCCGGACGTGTACCAGGGCACGGAGGGCGAGTACCGGGCGCTGGTGGACCCGGACAACCGGCGTCCGGTGGTGTTCCCGCCCGAGGTGCCGGGCGAGAAGGACGCGCTGACGGCGGCGGCCCTGCGGCTGCGCGCCCGGCGGCCCGACGCCTTCGGCGCCACCGCGTCGTACACCCCGCTGACCGCCGAGGGCCCGGCGGCGGAGCACTGTGTGGCCTTCGGACGCTCCGGCGAGGTGGTCACGGCAGTGACCCGGCTGTCGCTGCGGCTCGCGGAGACGGGCGGCTGGCGCGACACACGGCTGGAACTGCCGCCGGGCCAATGGGCGGACGTGCTCACGCCGGAACGGCAGTTCACCGGGGACACGCGCGTGGCGGACCTATTCGACCGGTTGCCGGTGGTGCTGCTGGAGCGGGTCGGGGAAGAGTGAGACGGCTGCGGCGCAGGCGAAGTTCCCGGGGCCGGCCAGGGGATGTGCAGGCGGGCGTGCGGCTGCTGGTCGCCGAGACGCTGGCCGGGCTGCGGCCGGCCCAGGTGGACCACGCGAGGGTGCCCCGGGTGACGTACGCCTCGCCGCAGACCGCCTCGGTGGGGCTGAGCGAGACCGAGGCACGCGCGCGTGGATGCGAGGTCGCGGTGAACACGATGCCGTTGACCGCCGTGGCCAAGGGCATGGTGCACGGCGGGGGCGGCATGGTGAAGGTCGTCGCCGAGGCCGGCGGCGGGCAGGTGCTCGGCGTGCACCTGGTCGGTCCGAACGTGTCGGAGATGATCGCCGAGAGCCGGCTGATCGTCGGCTGGGACGCCGAGCCCTCGGACGTGGCCCGGCATGTGCACGCCCACCCCACGCTGTCGGAAGCGGTGGGCGAGGTGTTCCTGACCCTCGCGGGACGCGGCCTGCACCAGCAGTGAACGCACGGCACGCACCGCACCCGCCGCACCCCCTCAGCTCCGTCCGGGCGCCCCCGGTAGCCTCCCCCGCTGCATGCTTGACAGTTCACCTTTCGCATGCGGGACTTGGAGGGCGAAGCCGGGCGGGAACAAGTCGGGGGTGAGTCCTCTGCCGGAGCTGCGCTATCCCAGCGTTCCCGAACTGATCGCCTCCGCTCAGGCGTTGGCCGCTCAGGAACCCGGGCTGTGCTCGCTCAGGCAGGTGGGTTTCTCCCGCGCGGGAAGACCCCTGCACCTGCTGTCGGTGGGGCATGCCCGGCGGGCGGTGCTGGTGGTCGCCGGCGCCCACGCCAACGAGCCGACCGGGGGCTCCACCCTGCGGGTGCTGGCCGAACGCGTACTGGCCGAGCGTGAGTTGCGGGCGGACACGTCCTGGCACTTCCTGCTGTGCGCCGATCCGGACGGCGCGAGCCTGCATGTGACGCCGGCGCCGCGCAGCCTGCTCGACTACCACCTCGGCTTCTACCGGCCGACGGGCGCCGAGCAGCCGGAGTGGTCGCCGTCCGTGCTGCCGCCGGACCGGCTGCCGCCCGAGACCCGGACGCTGACCGGGGTGATCGACGAGCTGCGGCCCTATCTCCAGGTGACCCTGCACGGCACCGATCTGGGCGGCAGCTGGGTGCAGCTGACCAGGGACGTGCCGGGGCTCGCCGAGCCGTTCGCCAAGTCGGCGGCGCAGCTGCACATCCCGGTGGAGACGGGCGCCTCGGACGCCGCCGGCTGGCCGGCCTCCGGTCCCGGGGTGCACGTCATGCCCGGACCGGAGACGGGGGCCGCCTATCCGAGCATGCCGGACGACGCGCGGCACAGCACCTGGTACCACGCGCACCGCTACGGCGGCCTGACGGCCGTGGTGGAGGTGCCGATGTGGGCGAGCGACCTGGTGGACGATCCGGCGCCGCACCCGGCACCGGCGGCGGCGATGCGGCGCCTGGCGCAGCGGCTGCTGCGGGACTCGCTGGAGGTGGAGCGGATCCTCGCCGAGGCACTGCCCCGCCTGGACGGCGCGGACGGTCCGCTGCTGCGGGCGTCGCGCTGGGCGCTGGAGCTGATCCCGGGCCTGGCCGAGGACTGGATCCACACCCCGCCGGCCGCTACGACGATGGCGTACGTCGGCAGTGTGGACGCCTTCGGGCGGCGGCTGCCGCTGCGGGCGGCGGCGATGCTGCTGCGGGTGCTGCGGGAGACGGGCGACCGGGCGGCGCCGCGGCTGGAGCAGCTCGTCGCCGACTGGTGCGATGCCTTCGCGGCGCGGTTCCGGGCCCGCTGGGTGCCGTTGGAGCATCAGGTGGAGCACCAGTCCCGGACGGTGCTGGTGGCGGCACAGCAGGCCCGGGAACGGGCGGTGTGAGGCCGCCACACCGCCCGTGCCGCCCCTCCCGGCGGCCGGGTCAGTGGTCGACGGCGAAGACGGCGCCTGTGCGCGCTTCCATGGCGCACTTGCTGGTGTAGGTCTCCTGGTAGTCGACCGGCTGTCCGTTCCACTGCCCGTGCGCGTGGACGGTCACGGGGGCGTAGATCATCGGGCAGAAGACCTTCTTCTGCGGGATGCGGGCGATGTCGCCGTCGGCCTTCGCGAGTTCGGCACAGGCCTCGGCCGCGCGCGCGTACCCCAGGGGCAGCGGGTCGCACATCAGCAGCGTGCCGTGCTTGTCACCGCTCTGGGCGTTCTCGCCGCGGGTGACGGTGAGGTAGAGCCAGTTGTCGGTGAGGGGGAACGTCGTGCGCGCGGCGCGGGGTGCCGCCTGGGCCGGGGCCGCGGCGAGGAGACCGGCACAGGCCAGCAGGGCGCCGGCGGCCGTGGTCACTCGGGTGAGGTACGTCATGCCCGATGCATCGGCACACGGGGCCGCGTTCCACAGCCCGGATCACCCGATCGGGAGGCACGCGCGCGTGCGGGAGCGCCGGTTTCGAACACGCCGGCCGGGGCCGGTCAGCTCGCGGCGAGCCGGAACGCCATCCTGCCGAAGGCGACCTGGTCGCCCTCGCGGACGACGACCGAGCCGATCACCCGGCGGCCGTTGACGGTGGTGCCGTTGGTGGAGCCGAGATCCCTGAGGATCCACATGCCGCCGTGGCGGCTGAGCTCGGCGTGCGCTCGGGAGACCGTCTCGTGGTTCAGGCGCAGCCCGTTGGCCGGGTCGCGGCCGATGCGCAGCGGACGGGTGTGCGCCGGGTGCGGCAGCAGCAGCTTGGGCAGCCGCTCGGCCTGCCAGGCCCGGCGCAGCCGTACGGTGAACCCGGAGACGGCCTCGACGGTGCCGAGGACCGCGCGGGAGAGACGGTTCTCCCGGGGCAGGTCGGCGACGAGGGCGGCCAGTTCGTCGGCGCGGCGGGCGGCCAGCGCCAGCTCCATGCGGCGCACGAACGTGTCGTGCGAGAGCCTGCCCATGGCGACGCCGTCACGCAGCACCTGCAGCGCCTTGTCGCGCTCCGCGTCGGACAGCCGCGCGGGGTACGTGGAGAACTCGAAGGACGACGTCACGCAGGTGATTGTCGGCCAGTGAACCGCGGGTGTCCAGAAAACGGGGAATCGGCGCCGGTCTGCGGGTACTTCCGCGACACCCGCCGGGAAAGGGCGGATTCGCGAGTGGATCGATCGTCCGGGCGGGCACGATGGGAACGCGGGACATCACGGTGAGCAGGCAAGACATGGCAGACGAAGGGGAACCGTCCGTGCAGTTCGAGGTGTGGGCACCGCAGGCAGACCGAGTGACGCTCCAGTGCGAGGGCGCCACGCGCGCGCTGACGCGCGATCCGGAGCGCGCGGGCTGGTGGACGGGGGAGGCGGAGGCCGCGGACGGCGCCCGGTACGGCTTCGCGCTGGACGACGGTCCCGTGCGGCCCGACCCGCGCTCGCGCCGCCAGCCGGACGGACCCGACGGGCTGAGCGCGGTCGTGGACCACGGGCGCCACGCGTGGCGCACCGAGTGGGCGGGCCGGGGGCTGCCGGGTGCCGTGCTCTACGAGCTGCACGTGGGCACGTACACGCCCGAGGGCACCCTGGACGCGGCGGCGGCCCGGCTGGAGCACCTGGTGGAACTGGGCGTCACGCACGTGCAGTTGATGCCGGTGTGTCCGTTCCCGGGGCGGCACGGCTGGGGCTACGAGGGGGTGTCGCTGTGGGCGGTGCACGAGCCGTACGGCGGCCCGGAGGCGCTGAAACGGTTCGTTGACCGGGCGCACGAGCTCGGTCTGGGGGTCGTCCTGGACGTCGTACACAACCACTTGGGTCCGTCCGGGAACTATCTGCCGGACTTCGGGCCGTACTTCACCGACGCGCACCACACACCGTGGGGTTCGGCGGTGAACCTGGACGGGCCCGGCTCGGACGAGGTGCGCGCCTTCCTCGTCGGCAGCGCGCTGGCGTGGCTGCGGGACTACCGGATCGACGGGCTGCGGCTGGACGCGGTGCACACGCTGTACGACACGCGCGCGTGCCACTTCCTGGAGGAGCTGTCGGCGGCCGTGGACGCGCTCGCCGGGGAACTGGGCCGGCCGCTGTTCCTGATCGCCGAGTCCGATCTGAACGACCCGCGGCTCATCACCCCGCGCGCGGAGCACGGCCTCGGGCTGCACGCGCAGTGGAACGACGACTTCCACCACGCGCTGCACACCGCGCTGACCGGGGAGTCGCAGGGGTACTACGCGGACTTCGCGCGCGCCCCGTTCGCCGCGCTGGCCAAGACGCTCACCGGTGGCTACTTCCACGACGGCACGTACTCGTCGTTCCGGGGCCGGCACCACGGCCGCCCGCTGGACCGGGCGCGGGTGGCCGGGCACCGGCTGCTCGGCTACAGCCAGACCCACGACCAGGTCGGCAACCGCGCCCAGGGCGACCGGCTCTCCGCCCGGCTCTCCCCCGGTCTGCTGGCCTGCGCGGCGACGCTGACGCTGACCTCGCCGTTCACACCGATGCTGTTCATGGGCGAGGAATGGGCGGCGGGCACGCCCTGGCAGTTCTTCACCGACCACACCGATCCGGAGCTGGCCGAGGCGGTACGGCGGGGCCGGCGGCGGGAGTTCGCGGCGCACGGCTGGGCCGAGGAGGACGTACCGGACCCGCAGGACCCGGCGACCCGCGAGCGGTCCTGCCTGGACTGGTCGGAACCGGAACGCGAGCCCCACGCGCGCGTGCTCGCCTGGTACCGCCGGCTGATCGCCCTCCGGCACGGACAACCGGATCTCACCGACCCCGACCTGGCCGACACCAAGGTGGCGTACGACGAGGACGCCCGCTGGCTGGCCTTCCGGCGCGGTGACGTACGGGTGGCGGTGAACCTCGGGAAGGCGCCGGCGGCGATCCCGCTGGGCACGCGTCCGGCGGTGGTCCTGGCGGCGTGGGAGCCGGTTCAGACGCCGGGCCGGGACGGACTGCTGCAGGTGCCCGGGGAGTCGTGCGTGGTGCTGGCCCAGCCCTGAGGCGGTGGACGACGCGGGTTGCGGGCCGGTTTCCTACGGCTCCGCGTCGTCCTCCTTGAAGTCCGACAGCCGCTCCAGAAGGATCGGCTCCCAGGCGCGGCGCAGCTGGGTGCGGAGCAGGGGGAGAGAAGCAGGAGCGCGGCCTTCGAGGTGGTCGGTGAGGTGGATGACGGCGTCGCAGCGGGCGAGCCACAGGCCGCGCAGGCAGGGGCGGGCGCCGTAGCCGGCGAGGGTGGCGGCGCGGACGGCCGCCGGGGAGCCGACGGCGAGGGCCAGGCCCGCGATGTCCTCGGCGGGGTCGCCCAGGGCCGCCCGGGTCCACTCCAGGATGCCGCGCACCCGGCCGTCGGCGCTGACCACCACGTGCTCGCCGGTCAGGCCGTGGTGGGTGAGGACGGCGGTGCCGGGCTGCGCGGCGAGCTGGGCCGCGCCGGGCGGGGTCAGCTGGTGCAGCCGGGCGGCGTCGAACTCGTCGGCGGCGGCGAGCCGTTCGGCCGCGTGCACGGCCATGCGGCGCAGCGCCTCCAGGGAGCGCGGGGCGGTGCGCGGCACGCCGAGCGACTCCGCCTGCCGTGCGGGCACCGCGCGCAGCCCGGTGAGCAGTCCGGCGAGGTCGGCCTCGCCGACGGCGGAGACGTCGTGCTCCTCGGCCGTGCCGCCGGGCACCTTCATGTCCAGCGTGTAGGCGAGGCCGGGCGCCCAGTCGCCGTGCGCGACGCTGGTGGGGACGGCCACGGGCAGGTGCGGCCGGACCAGGTCGCGCAGGCGCAGCTCCCGGCGGCGCAGTACCGAGGCCTCGCGGTCGGGGGCGAGGCGCAGCACATGGCGGGCGCCGACCCACCAGGTGTACTCACGGCCCTGCGTCACGGGCCGCACGTCGGGGCCCGCGGTGCCGTCGTCACCCTCCTTGAGCAGCGAACGGACCAGTCGGCGGACGGTGTCCGCGGTGGGTGTCGGTGCCTGGGTCATGGATCGCGCGTCGCCGTTCCGGGATGTCGTCGGAAATGTGTCTCCTGGGTCTGGGCGGGGGCTCTCAGTCCACTATGACCAGGTCACGCGTGGTGTTGTTGAGGCGGCGGCCGCCGTCCTCGGTCACCGTGACGATGTCCTCGATGCGCACCCCGAAGCGGCCGGGCAGGTAGATGCCGGGCTCGACGGAGAAGCACATGCCGGGCACGAGGGGCTGTTCCTCGCCCTCGATCATGTACGGCGGCTCGTGCGTGGTGACGCCGATGCCGTGCCCGGTGCGGTGGATGAAGTACTCGCCGTACCCGGCCGCGGTGATCACCGCGCGGGCGGCGCGGTCGACCTCCTGGCAGGCCACGCCGGGCCGTACGGCCTGGTAGCCCGCCTCCTGGGCCTCGCGCACGATGTCGTGCACCCGGCGCTCCTCCTCGGTGGGCTCGCCCACGTGGACCGTACGGGTGGTGTCGGAGCCGTAGCCGTCCATCAGCCCGCCGAAGTCCAGGACGACCATGTCGCCGCGCTCGATGACGCGGTCGCCGACCTCGTGGTGCGGGTTGGCGCCGTTGGGGCCGGAGCCGACGATGGTGAAGTCGACCTGGGAGTGGCCGAAGCGGCGCAGCAGGCCGGCGAGGTCCTGGCCGACGTCGGACTCGCGGCGGCCGGCGAAGGGAACTTTGCGGATCTCCTCGAACGTTGCATCGGCAGCGGCACCGGCGGCCGCGAGGAGTTCCCGTTCCGCCGCGTCCTTGACAGCGCGCAGCATGGGGAGGGCGTCGGTGAGAGAGGCGTAGGAGGTGTCCGGCAGGGCCCGCTGGAGGCCCAGCAGGTGCATGGCCCAGGTGTTGTCGCTGATGCCGAACCGGCCGTGGCCGTCGAGGAGGGCGGCGGTGACGGCGTAGGGGTCCTTGCCGTCGGTCCAGTCGCGCAGGGTGAGCCCGGAGGCCCCTGCCGCGTGCGCGGCGTCGGGGGCCTCCAGGGTCGGCACGACGAGCACGGGGTCCTGGCCGGAGGTGAGGACCAGCACGGTGAGCCGCTCGGTGACGGCGGTGGGCGTGTAGCCGGTGAGCCAGACCATGTCCGGTCCCGGCGCCACGAGCAGCCCCGCGAGGCCGGCGTCGGCCGCGGAGCGCGCGGCACGCTCCATGCGGGCCGCGTAGTCGGCGGCGGTGAAGAGCGCGGGCGTACTACCGGTCATCCGGGCCTCCGGGCGCGGGTCGGGAAACGGGCGACGGCGTCTCGGGCAGCATCCTGCCCGGCCGGACAGGGTCACGCGAGCCGATCGCCGGTGCTCCCCGCAGGGCGCGATCGGCTCGGAAGGGACTCGGCATGGGGCCATCATGGCGCGTGGGGCGGACGGTGACCAGCGGGTTTCCCGGAGTGACCGGGAGTTGTCGAGGCCGGGTCCCGCACCGGCCCGCTCAGATCACCACGCCCGGCACGACCGTCAACTGCTGGTAGCCCCCGCCGCGGTGACGCACGGTGAGGAGCACCTGCTGCCCGGGGCGGGCCTCGGCGACGGCCCGGGCCAGGTCGGCGGCGGTGTCGATGCGGGCGGAACCGAGCTGCAGCAGCACGTCCCCGCGGACCAGACCGGCCGCATAGCCGGGTCCGGGCACGTGCACGCCCACGACGAGCGCGCCCGCCGTGCGGGCGTCGACGGCCTCGATACCCAGGGTCGCCCCGGCCGCGGCGGCCCGGGCGGGGCTCGGTGTGGCGGCGGGGCCGGTGGGTGTGGCCCTGACCGGGGGTGTGGCCGGCGGGGCCTGGCGTTGCAGCTCGGCGAGCCTGCTCATGCCGATCACCGTGGCGCCGACCGTGCCGATGCCGACGCCGGACAGCACCAGCAGGGTGCCGGCGCACAGGACGAACAGCAGGGTCCGCAGCCGCCGTCCGCGCTGTGGCGCGGCGTGCGGGCGGCGGGGCGGGCCCGGGGTGCCGCCCTCCCGCGGGTCCTGACCGGGCATCGGCTTGGGACGCAACGCAGTCTGTTCCATGGTTCGCTCGCCTCCGACTGGTGCTCTACCCGGGGCGCCGGGCCGCGACGAGACACGAACGGGTGAGACTGGCCGGAGCGTGGCGGAGGGTAGTCATGGCCTCCAGGGGCGGGCTCCGGGGACGCCCGGCCCCTGGGGCCCCCGGCGCGGTGGGTGATCAGACCGCTCCCACCAGCCTGCGCACCATCTCCTGCGCCGCTCCCCCGGGACTCCCGCCGTGGACGAGTTCCGTGCGGTGCACGAGCCGGGGCGCGGTGAGAGGGACGGCGACCGTGCCGGGTACGGCGGTGGCGGCGGAGCGGGGCAGCAGGGCGAGGCCGTGTCCCGTGGCCGCGAGGGCGGTGAGGGTACGCAGGTCGGTGCCCTCGTAGCGCAGGGCCGAGCGGAACGCGCCGCCGCCGGTCGCGGCGCGCAGCTGGTGGAGCGGGAGGGCGGCGTCGGGCGCGTCGATCCAGCGGGCGTCGGCGAGGTCGGCCAGGCGCAGGCCGGTCCGGGTGGCGAGCGGGTGCCCGGCGGGCAGCAGGATGCTCACGGGTTCCTCGGTGAGGCCGTGCGTGGTCAGCGGCGCCACGTCCGGCAGGCGCAGCGGATCGCTGGGCGCGGCGAGCCCGTCGACGAGTCCGAGGTCGGCGGTGCCGGCGGCGACGGCGGCCGGGATCTCCTCGCGGGCGAGGACGCGCAGGGTGACTCCGGCCGACGGGAGCGCGGCGAGGACGCCGGCGCCGAGCGCGGTCGGGGTGGCGGCGAGGGTCAGACCCCGCTGGGGTGCGGCGGCCATGCGGAGGATGTCGGCGCGTGCCGCGTCCAGGCGCAGCAGCAACGGGCCCGCGTGCTCCAGGAGTCGCTCGCCGGCCGTGGTGGGCGCGACGGGCCGCCGGGTCAGCAAGGGTGCGCCCAGGTCCTGTTCGAGCGCGGCGATGTGCTGGGAGACCGCGGACTGGGTGTAGCCCAGCTCTCGGGCGGCCTCCGAGAAGGAGGCGAGGCGGGCCACGGTGACGTACGTGCGCAGCAGATGCGGGTCCATGCGGCCCAGGATCCCATCAGCGTCGCTTATCGATGGTGCAGTAATCATCGTTGGACGTGAACTCGGGCCCGCACTGAGGATGGGGGCATGACGAACACCGCCACCATCGCCCTCGTCGGCGACCGCTCCCCCAACGTCGTGTCCCACACCCGCATCCCGCTGCTGCTGCAGGCTCTTGCCGCGCACGACCAGCTGGTCCTGGACGCGTACTGGATCCCCTCCGAGGACGCCGAGGCCGAGGGCGCGGTTCTAGGGTTCGACGCCGTGTGGGTGCTGCCGGGCAGCCCGTACCGCAGCGAGGCGGGTGTCCTCGCGGCCGTGCGCACGGCGCGCGAGGAGGGCATTCCGTTCCTGGGCACGTGCGGCGGCTTCCAGCACGCGCTGCTGGAGTTCGCCCGCAACGTGTGCGGTCTGACAGGGGTGGCGCACGCCGAGAACGACCCGGACGCCGCCGACCCGCTCATCGAGCCGCTGGCCTGCTCTCTGGTGGGCCATGAGGCCGCGGTGACGATCGAGCCGGGCTCGCTGGCGGAGTCCGTTATCGGCTCTGCGCGCGCGGTCGAGCGGTACTTCTGCGCCTACGGCCCCTCCCGTCACCTCGACACGATCCGCGCCCACGGTCTGCGGTTCTCCGGGCACGACGAGGAGGGTCAGGTGCGGGTCGCCGAACTGCCCGGCCATCCCTTCTTCCTGGCGTCCCTGTTCCAGCCGGAGCTGTCCGGCGACGGCTCGCGCCCCCACTCGATGGTCCGGGCGCTGGCGCGAGCCGCGGTCGAGCACGCCGCGTCCCGGCTCGCCCGGCCGGCGTGACCGCCCGCCGGCCGGTCCGCCGGTACCGGTGCGGCGTCAGCCCGTGTGGCCCTCCCCATGGCCGCCGTGTGCCCCGCCGTGGTCGAACTTCATCGCCTCGGGCGGCATCACGACGAAGGGCCGCATCATGCCCATGTCCTCGTGCTCCAGCAGATGGCAGTGGTACATGAACCGGCCGTACGCCCCGTCGAAGCGGCCCATGACCCGCAGCATCTGGCTGCCCGGCACCCGGAAGACGTCCTTGTTGCCCCGCTCGTTGGGCGCGAGCGGGATCGCCCGGCCGGCGTCGTACCGGATCGGCGTGCGGGTGCCGCCGACGGCCGGGTCGAAGCCCGAGACGTCGTAGGCATCGCGCCCGAGCAGCTGGAAGTCGGCCAGATGGATGTGCATGGGGTGGACGATGGGCGCGAGGTTGAGGAAGCTCCACTGCTCGTAGCCGCCCTCGGCGATGGTGAAGCCGAGGCCGTCGTTGAACGTCCGGGAGGTGCGCCGGTAGGTCTTCGTGGTGCCGTCGGGCCCGGTGACCTGCACGATGCCGTCGGCCGGGAGCGTGAGGCCGCTCGGATCCTCGACCTCGGTCAGCTCCCAGATCTCCGGGTGGCCGCCGGCCCCCTTGGTGGCGGGCGGGGTGAGCAGGATCAGGCGGTGGCCGTGCGGGAGGTCGTGGGTCAGTCGGCGGAAGGACCCGGAGAGCACCTCGGGCAGCTCGAAGGTGTCCTCCGCACACGTCTCGCGGACCCGGAACTCCAGGACGTGCGGGTAGCGCACGTTGCCGACCGGGTCCGGCACGCCCGCCGGCTGATCGGGGCCCTTGTTCACCAGCCGCAGGGTGCGGCCCGCCAGCGCACGGAAGTCGACGAGCAGGTCGAAGCGCTCGGCCGGCGCGGCGGTCAGCGTGGGCAGGTCACCGTCGAAGTCGATCGGCACCGGGCGCGGCAGCAGCCCGCCGTCGCTGCCGATCTGGTGCACGACGCCCGGCACCGGGTTGCCGTCCTCGTCGATCAGCACGAGCTCGAAGATGCGCGCGTTCGAGGCGTTGACCAGTCGGAAGCGGTACCAGGCCGCATCCACCTCGGCGTACGGCCAGATACGGCCGTTGACCGTGGTGTACGCGCCGGTGAACGGGATGGAGACCGGCTTTCCGGTCTCCGGGTTGCTCTGCTGGACGATCACCGTCTTGTGCAGCAGCCGGCCGTTGAGGCGGCCGTCCTCGTCGGTGTCGAGGTTCCGGTCGGCGAGGAGCAGCGGTATCTCCCGCTCCCCGGACGGCAGACGCAGGGCGTCCTCCTCCTCGTCCCGGACGAGGTAGGTGCCGTACAGGCCCGTCATCACGTTCCACCGCGTGATGTTCATCGCGTGGTCGTGGTACCACCACTGCACCGCCTGGTGGTCGTTGGGGTACTCCGACAGCTGGGCGTCGCCGTACCCGACGGCGTTGTCCGCCCAGCCGTCGTTGCCGCCGCCGGTCTGGGCGCCGTGGAGATGCGTCACCGTCCAGGCGGGCAGCGCGGCGACGTCCTTGTCGGGCTCGACGCCCTCGCGGCCGGGATCGGTGCTGGGCGGCGGCGTGCCGGGTGCGCGGGCGGGCACCTCGACCGAGGTGACCGGGTACTCGCTGTCCTTCGGTATGCGGTTGGTCCAGGCGATGCGGACGCGCTGTCCGCGCCGCACCTCGATGGTCGGGCCCGGCACCTGCCCGTCGTACCCCCACATCAGGGTCGGTGGCAGCTGCGGGTGCAGGCGCACCCAGGCCGGGCGGATGGCGATCTCGGTCTCGCGCAGGACGTCCGCGGAGGCCGGGCGCAGGACGGGCGGGACGGGCAACGGCTCGACGTACGGCGTCAGTTCGGCGGTGACCGGCGTTTCGTCCGGCTCCTTCTCCGCCTGCTGCCCGGCCGCGCCGGTGGTCCGCTCGATGAGGTCGGTCAAGCTGAACACCCCCGTGTGTTCTGGTCTCGTTCCCTCACCCTGCAAGACTCCCGGCGGCTCACCGAAGTTCCCTGAATGTCCGCTTCCGCGCACGAAGGGCCGAAAAGCAGCGGGTGTCGGGGCGGGCGGAGCCGGGCGGGGCCGGGCGGGGCCGGACGGCGTTGTCAGTGGCGGCTGTTACGTTCTGTGACATGACCGATCACGCCCTGCAGCTGCTGCGGCAGCACCGGCACCTTGCCGAACTGGCAGCTTTTCCCTTCGAGTTCGACCTGGACCGGGCCGACCACGGCCACGTCGAACCGGTCCGCCTGGGCTCGGGCGGCCCGCTGGAGGTGATAGCGGGCGACGACTCCGGCGGCACGTACTTCCTGTGCGCGGACGGCTCGATGCTGTACGCCGACTCGGAGGGCGGGGCCGGGATCATCGGGGCGAGCGCGGACGAGGCGCTGGAGATCATGATCGGCCTGCCCGGCTGGCGGGACTACGTCGACCTGTCTCCGGCGGACGGCGAGGAGGCGATCCTCGCGTACGTGACCGAGACGGAGGACGAGATCCGCGAGTGCTACGGCTTCGACGCCGAGCGCGTCGAACTGCGCGCCGCGCTCGGTCTGCCGGAGCGTTCCCCGGTGGAGCTGATCGGCATGCTGCACGCGGCCCTGCTGCGCACCGAACCGGACCATGTGCTGCTCAACGCCGAGGAGGGGATGGCCTATCGGCTGCTGGACAGCCATCCCCGCCCGCCGCTGTGGGAGCGGGTGCTGGCCGAGGGCCGCGCCGGGCTCGCCCGGCTGCGCGCCGGGGACACAGCCGTGGCCGACGACCCGCTACGGCGCCGGCTGGTGCTGCGGGCCGCGCAGTTCGACCGCGCGGACAGTGACCTGCCCATGCTGCGGCTGCTGCTGCGCCGGGAGGCGGAGTCCTCGATGAGCGACGAACTGCGGCTCGCGGCCGTTCTGGTGGGCCTGCACGGGGATCCCGCGGACCTGCCGCTGCTGCACGAGGTGCGCGAGAGGGACTACGACACCTGGTGCGGCCTCGGCGGCATACCGGACCCGGACGCCGACGCGACCGAACTACGCCGATGGGCCGAGGGCCTGGACGACTCCCTGTTCGGCACCGACCCGTCCGACGAGCCGGAGTCGACCTGGACCGACCTGGCCGCGGCGCAGGGGCTCACCGAGCTGGCCCGGGTGACCCTGATCCGGCAGCTGGACGCAGTCGTCATGAACCAGAGCCTGCTGCGGCGGCCCGGCGCCCCCGCCGCCATCGACCCCTCCGCGCTCGGTTCCCTGGCCTACGACTTCGAGGACCTGGGCGACCTGGAACAGGCGCTACGGGCCCGGCGGCTGTACGCCGCGCTGCGGGAGTCCGCCTGGGACCGGGTGTCGGCGCTGCGGGACCAGGCGCGGCTGGAGCGCGAGACGGGCAGGCTGGTCCCAGCCGCGCGGACCCTGGCCAGGGTCCGGGACATCGTCATCTCCCCGGGCGACGACTCGCTCGGACACTGGCGGGAGGTGAACCTCGGCCGGCACCTCGCCCAGGAGCACTACGCCCTGGCCCGCGCCCTGGCCGAGGCGGACCTCCTTCAGGAGGCCCGCGCGGTCCTGGCGGGTGGCGAGGCGATACGCGGCGAGCTGGGCGGAGCGGCCGGCGCGGGACTGGACGCGGCCGCGGCGGAGGTGGCGGAGCGGGTGGGCGAGGTCAGCTGACGAGCTGGACGGGCGGCGCGGGGGCACGGTCGGGCAGGAAGCCGTGTGCGCGGCGGTCCAGCCACGCGGCCTTGTAGCGGTCCACGTTCCGGTGCCAGTTCAGGATCCCGGCGAGCCAGTTCTGCAGGTCGAGGACATAGCCGTCCATCGCGGCCCGCCCCGCCTCCGAGAGCTCGAAGTCGTCGTACAGCACGGGCAGTTCGTGCGCGATGACGTGCTCGAACTGCTGCATGCGCTGGGTCGTCAGGTCGTGGACGACACCGAGGGCGGCCGGATGGTCCACGCCGAAGAAGTTCTGTACGACGAGGACGGCGTTGTGGATCTCGCCCTCGTACTCGATCTCCTTCTGGTAGGAGAAGATGTCGTTGAGCAGACAGGCGTAGTCGATGGCGGCGTTCTCCAGCGAGCGCACCGGGCCGCTGCGGTACACCTGAGGTGGGACGGCGGGGCCGTGGCCCATCCGGCACAGGCTCAGGGTGAGGTCGGAGCCGAAGGTGGCGCGCCGCATCTCCAGGTAGTCGACCGGGTCGGGGATGCGGTTCTGCAGCTGGTTGGACAGCTCCCACACCCAGCTCTCGGTCATCGTGTTCACGGCGGCCTTCAGGGTGCGCCGCTGGTCGGCGGTCATGCCGGCCGTCGTCCGCGCCCACAGGTCGACGAGCCCCCGCTCCAGCGCGTTGGCAGGGACGAGGGCCGGCTCGCCGTCGACGGGCATGCACTGCGACAGCCGGGCCGTGGTCAGCCGGGCGGCGGCGAGGTCCCGACGGCGGCCGTGGACCAGCGGGTAGTAGTCGTCGCCGTACGTCCCCCAGGCGAGCCACTGGGCGCTGAGGTCGAGGGCCTCGGGGGTGGCATCGGGGTCCAGGCCCGCGGCGCACAGTGCGAGGTCGGCGGCGGCGAGCCTGTCCTCGTCCCAGACGCCCTCCTCCAGGATGCCCATGCGGTGCGACCAGCCGACGAGGCCCAGGCGTGCGTCGTCGAGATGGGGGCTCAGTTCGAGCCGGTACGGCATGTGGAACTCGGGCAGGACGGACGGGCCGACCTTCTGGTACGGCAGGTGGGTGTAGGCGCGCAGGCGTTCCTGCGCGGCCGAGGCGAGGAGCGCGCCGACGTCGGCGGCGGAGATGCCGGAGCCGCTGGGGAGCTGCCAGGGCGAGCCGGGTTGCGCTCCCTTGTTCATGTAGCGGCTGGAGCGCATGTGCCATTCGTGGCCGCCGGACTGCCAGTCCTGCAGTCCCTTGGTGTAGGCGGCGACCGCGGCGACCTGGTCCGGGGTGAGGCCCTTCTCCAGGGCCACGGCGGGGACTTCGGTGAGCGCGGTGTGCTCGAACTGGTGCAGGCGTGAGGTGAGGATGTCGTTGACGGTCTCGGCGGCCTCCTGGGTCGTACAGCCGAAGAAGGTCTCCAGCACGAGCACGCCGTTGCTGTTCTCGCCCTCGTCCTCGACCTCGCGCTGGTAGGAGAACAGGTCGTTGCGCAGGTGGACGGCGTCGGAGAACGTCTCCATCAGGACCCGCAGCGGCCGGGTACCGGCGACGGCGGCGGGCACCTCGGCGGTCGCGTACTCCACGAGCCCGGCCGACCAGGGGGCGCCGCCCACCTTGCGGCGCATCTCGATGTACTCGACCGGGTTGGCGATGCGCCCCTCGTTGATGTTCGACAGCTCCCACATCGACTCGTTGAGCAGGTGCTCGGTGGCCACGGAGAAGCGGCGGCGCCAGTCCACCGACATGGACGGCACCGTGCGCGCCCACAGGTCCTTCAAGCCCGCCTCGACGGGATTCTCCGGCTCCGGCACGGGGGTTGCCGGATCGAGCGGCATGAACAGGGGCAGGCGGTCCAGGTGGGCCTTGCCGGCGGCGCGATCCTGGGTGCGCTTGTACATGTCGAGGAAGTGGTCGTCGAAGAAGAACACCCACACGTACCAGTCGGTGATCAACGAGAGAGCGGGTCCGTCGCAGTCGGGGTGGGTGTAGGAGCACAGGAGCCCGTAGTCGTGCGCCTCCAGGTCGGCCTGGTCCCAGATCCCGGAGCCTTCCAGCATGCCCATCTCGCGTGCCCATTCGGTCGAGTGGGCACGCGCCTCGTCGAGGTGCGGGTTGAGCCGCGCGGGATACGGCATGTAGAAGTGCGGGAGTTCGAACGGCTGCGTCATGGCCGGGCCCTACCCGCGGCCCGCAACACCCATCCGTCGCACGGGACATGATCACACCATCGCGTGAACCGCCCCCGAACCGGGCACCTTCCGGTATGCCCCGTCCGTGCCCTTGCCGTGCCCCCGCCGGCGGGCCACGGTAGGCGCATGACCTCCTTCGTGCTGCCCCATGAGGTGCACGGCGACGGCGCCCACAAGGTGTTCGCCGTGCACGGCTGGTTCGCCGACCGGTCCGCCTACGCCGCCGTCCTGCCGGACCTCGACCGCACCTCCTTCAGCTACGCGCTCGTCGACCTGCGCGGCTACGGCGAGGCCCGGGACGCGGCGGGCTTGTACACGACGGCCGAGGCGGCCGGGGATCTGGTGGAGCTGGCCGACCGGCTGGGCTGGGACCGGTTCTCGGTGATCGGGCACTCGATGGGCGGCGCGGTGGCCCAGCGGTTGGCGGCGCTCGTCCCGCACCGGCTGCGCCGGATGGTCGGTGTCTCCCCGGTGCCGGCCTCGGGAGTGCCGCTGGCCGGCGAGCAGGGCGCGCTGTTCACCGACGCCGCGCACAAGCCGGAGAACCGGCGCGCGATCATCGACTTCACCACCGGGGGCCGGCGTCCGGCCGCCTGGCTGGACCGGATGGTCGCCCGTTCGCTGGAGTGCAGTGACGCCAAGGCGTTCCGGGCCTGGCTGGACTCGTGGGCGGGCGAGGACTTCCACGCCGACGTCGAGGGGAGCCAGGTGCCCGCGCTGGCCGTGGCCGGGGAGCTGGACCCGGCCCTGCCGCCCGAGGTCATGCGGCAGACCTGGATGTGCTGGTATCCGCGTGCCCAGCTCGTGGAGCTGCCGTTCGCCGGCCACTATGCCATGGACGAGTCCCCGCTGGACCTGATCCGCGCGGTCGAGGACTTCCTGCGAGCGGACACCGAAGACCCTGCGGACACCGAAGACGTTGCGGGCACCGAAGACCCTGCGGACGCGGAAAGCCCTGCGGACACAGAGAACCCTGCGAGCGCCGAGAACACCGCGGCTGCCGGGGCCGCTGCCGGCGAGAGCGAGCCGGTGTGAGCGTGCCCGAGGCCCGGCCGGTGCCCGACGTGTTCGACCCGCGCCGGTACGCCGTCGGTGTGCCGTACGACGACTACCGCCTGCTGCGCGACCACCACCCGGTCGCCCGGCAGGAGGAGCCGGAGGTGCTGGGCTGGCCGGCCGGGCCGGGGTTCTGGGCGGTGACCCGGCACGCGGACGTCGTCCGGGTGCTGAAGGACGCCACGACGTACTCCTCCCACCTCGGCGCGACCCAGATCCGCGACCCCGATCCGGAGGATCTGCCCTTCATACGCCGCATGATGCTCAATCAGGACCCGCCGCTACACGGTCGGTTGCGGCGTCTCGTGAGCCGGGCGTTCACACCGGGCCGGATCGACCGGTTCACGGCCGTCGCCCGGGACCGGGCGCGCACCCTGCTCGCCGGGGCGCTGCAGCAGGCGCGGGACGGGGACGGCACGGCCGATCTGGTGGCCGGCGTCACCGACGAGTACGCCCTGCTGAACCTGGCGGACCTGCTGGGCGTGCCGGAGAGCGACCGGCGGCTGCTGCTGCACTGGACGCAGCGGGTCATCGGCTACCAGGACCCGGACGAGGCCGGTCCCCCGGTGCTGGACGCGACGGGCAAGCCGGTCAATCCGCGGTCCCCGGCGATGCTGAAGGACATGTTCGCGTACGCCGGGCAGTTGGCCGTGCACAAACGGCGGTATCCCGCCGACGACATCATGACGACCCTCGCCCATGACAGCGACCTCTCGGGCGCCGAGCTGGAGATGTTCTTCTTCCTGCTGACGATCGCGGGCAACGACACCGTCCGCAGCGCCGCCCCCGGCGGGCTGCTGGCCCTCGCGGAACACCCTGAGGCGTACGCGTCGTTGCGCGACGGCAAGGTGGGACTCACCAGCGCGGTCGAAGAGTTGCTGCGCTGGCACCCGCCCGTGCTGACCTTCCGGAGGACCGCCGCGCGGGACACCGAGCTGGCGGGGCGGCGGATCCGGGCCGGTGACAAGGTCGTGGTCTTCCACGCCTCGGCCAACCGGGACGAGCGGGTCTTCGCCGAACCGGACCGCCTCGCCCTGGCCCGCTCGCCCAACCCGCACGTGTCCTTCGGCGACGGCCCGCACGTGTGCCTGGGCGCCCACTTCGCGCGGCTGCAACTACGGCTGCTGCATGAAGAGGTGCTGCGGGTGCTCCCCGAACCGCGGCTCGCCGCACCGGCCGGACGTCTGGTGTCGAACTTCATCAACGGCATCAAGTCGCTGCGGATGCAGCTCACTTGACGTCGCGCCCGGAGACCTGGATCAGCGCGTGGGTGCCGCTGGTGCGCCAGCGCCCGTCCTCGGCCGCCACCAGCGCGGCCTCGGTCCGCGCGGACAGGCCGGTGATCACGTCGGACTTCAGGGTGCGCAGCGCGGCGACCGGGCCGGGGAAACAGGCGGTCGTCTCCTGGAACGGCGTGGTCGGCGGCCAGAGCCGGTCGCCCACCAGGCGCCGGTAGTTGAGGTCGCCCTTGAAGACGGTCAGCGTGGCCGCGGCGAACTCGGCGCGCAGGTCCTGAGGCATCTCCGCGTACGGCAGCGGGGCGCAGGAGAAGGGATGGGCGCGCACGGTGAGGCGGCCGTCGGCCAGGGCCGACCAGAGCACGCGCGCGTACTCGGCGGCCGCGCCGGAGGCGACGCGCAGCCGGTGCAGCGCGTCGACGACGTCGGCGGTGGTGGCGTCGGAGACGTAGTACGGGTACGGCTTGACGTGCAGCACCACCCGCGCGGCCCGGCCCTCGGCGAGGAGATGGGCGGTCAGCAGCAGGTCCGGGACGAGTTCACGGCCGGCGTTGTCCGCGACCAGGACGAGTGTGGCCGCTCCGCCGGGCGGCAGCAGCGACCACAGGGCCGCGCTGTCGTCGGCGACCAGCGCGGGGGCCGGTTCCGGTTCCCGGTCCTGGGCGCCCCCGGCGTCCTCGGCGGAGAGCCGGAAGCCGAGGTCGGCGCGGTTGCCCCAGAGCGAGCCGTGCAGCAGGGCCCGCGCCCGCTCCTCCTCCGGCAGGCCGGGCAGGACGTCCAGCGCAGTCAGTTCCTCGTCAGTCTCCGGCGCGTCGAGCTCGGCGCGCTTGAACGGGCCGAAGGGGTCGATGCCCTGCCAGGGGCCGGGTCCGAACCAGCCGACGGCGTCCAGCAGCCGACGGTAGAAGTAGCTCTCGGACCACAGCCACGGCACGTCGTACCAGGAGCGCCCGGCACAGCCGGGCAGGCCCCACTCCTGCCACCGGTCCCGGTCCGGGGCATCGGCGGGCAGCGGCTCCACCGCCCCCTCGGTACAGCTCTTGAGCAGCTCGTCCAGCGCCCGGTGCTGCGCGGGGCCGTAGGGGAAGGCGTCCCGTACCCGGCCGATGATCGCGGGGTGCCGCTCGGCCAGCACGCTGTGCGGGAAGGAGCCTGGTTCGTTGCCGAGGATCACGGGTGCGAACGGGGTGGGGGGCATGTCCGTCACCGTACCGCGCGCCTCAGACGGTTCTGGTCTCCCGCTCCAGCTGCGTGGCGAGTGTGACGTAGCGGGGGCGGCGGTGCACCGGGACCACGCTCCGGATCAGGAGGTGCCACATCTCGGCGACCCGGCGCGGAAGCCGACCGGCCGGTTCGAGCGAGCGGCCGGCGACCCGGGTGCCGACGAAGAAGGAGACCAGGGAGTGCGCGACCATGCCGACGTCGAGATCGCCGTGCACATCGGACTCCCTGACGGCTCCAGTGAACTTCCGGTTGGCGAATTCCAGCCACTCGGTGAACGGATGCCTCAGGGGCGGCCGTACGGCGACGTCGGCGGTGGCGAGACGCAGCGCGGCACGCGGCACCGGGTCCTCCACGGAGAGTCTGGCGATCCCGAACGTGGTGCGCATCAGGGCCTCCAGCGAGGAGCAGCCGCGGCTCTCGACCTCGGCGACGATTGATTTCGCGGCGCCTGCGCTGAGTTCGAGGATGGCGTGGGCGAGGTCCTCCTTGGCGGCGAAGTGAAAGTACAGCGCACCCTTGGTGACCTTTGCGTGTGCGACGATGTCACTCAGGCTCGTGGACTCGTAGCCTTGCCGGTCGAACAGATCGGCTGCGGCCGTGATGATCGTGGCCCGGGTCTGTTCGGCGCGTAACTGCCTCGCCATCCTGGGACCCCCTCCTCGCGACTCGTACGAACGGGACATGCGGTTTGTTCTTAACCCCCTGCATACGATAACTCACCGAGTGACAACGGGAGTCCGGGGGTGCGCGGTCGGTTTCCCGACCCGGCCGCACCGGCGGCTCCGGCGCCGGACGGAATCCGGGCGGTCCATGAACGACGAGACCAGGACGGTATCCCCCTTCCTTGCCGGGCTTCGCTCGGCAGCCGTGGGGCGGCGGGTGCCGGAACCATGATCGCCACGATACGAGGGCGACCGCCGGCTCCTCAACGGGGTCTTGAGTCAGGCGCGAAACAGCCGAACCGGTCGGTGCTTTCACGCCCCCCGGACCATCGATAAGCCGATCCGCACGCCAGTCCGGCTGAACACCCGGAACGCCACCGCCGTACTGGACCGCGCAGACCCCGTTCCCGCGCCCGCCGAGGAGACATCCCGGATGACCCGGATGACCGCCCGCCTGAGCGTCACGGCGGCCGCCACCGCGGCCCCGCTCCTGCTCCTGTCGTGGGCGGCGGGGTCTGCCCAGGCGCACGGGGCCCCCACGGATCCGGTCAGCCGGGTCTACGCCTGCTCCCCCGAGGGCGGCGACGCCGCCCGCTCGGCGGCCTGCCGGGCCGCTGTCACAGCGAACGGCGCGCCCTTCACCGCGTGGGACAACCTGCGCGTGGCAGGGGTGAACGGCCGTGACCGGCAGGTGATTCCGGACGGCAGACTGTGCAGCGGGAACCTTCCGGCGTACCGGGGCCTGGACCTGGCGCGGCGGGACTGGCCGGCGACCCGGCTCAGGCCGGGGGCCGCACTGACGATGACGTACGCCTCGACGATCGCGCACACGGGCACGTTCCGGCTGTATCTGACCAAGCCCGGCTACGACCCGGCAAAACCGCTCAGTTGGTCCGATCTGCCGGGGCGACCCTTCGCGCAGGTCACCGATCCACCGCTGCGCGACGGGGCGTACCACATCGCCGCGACACTTCCGCGGGACCGGACAGGGCGTCAGATTCTGTACACCGTCTGGCAGAACAGCAGCACGCCGGACACCTACTACTCGTGTTCCGACGTGGTCTTTCCGGAGCAGGGCGAGAAGAACGAGAAGGGGGCGGGGGGAGGATCGGGAGCAGGGGCGGCGAAGGCCGCGCAGGTGGCGACGGCGGCCCCGGCCCCCGCCGCGGGCGGTCGGGCCGCCGGGGACACGGGCCCATCGGCGCCCGTGCTTGCGGGCGGCGCCGCCACGGTGCTGGTGCTCACCGGGGGCGCCGCCCTAGCAGTGCGTCTACGACGACGCTGAACTCTGCGTCTCTGCTTGGCGGAAGGCCGCTCAGTTGACGTAGACCGGGGTGCCCCCGTCCGTCACGGGCGCGTACTTGGCGGTGAAGTAACCGTTGGCGAAGCACAGCGACGAACCGGAGGTCTTGGTGAACTGCTGGTTGGTGAAGCTGATGCTGTTGTCGGTGTTGTCGGCCTTCCCGGTCAGGGAGGCCGCCTGGTAGACGCAGGTGATGGAGCCCAGCAGGGTGCGCAGCTTGACCGTGGTCTGGATGGTGGAGCCGCTCGCCGGCGAGACGGTGAGGGTGCCGTCGGAGGCGATCGTCGCGGTGTAGGGCAGGTTGTCGACGGTGATGCTGCTGACCCCGAGGACGCCGACGACGTTGCTGGTGCAGGAGCTGGAGTCGAAGGTGTGCCCGGTGACGGACTCGGTGGCCGTGCCGGGAGCGGTCGGGTTGCCGGTGACCGTGGCGGTGAACTGCGAGGACGTGCAGGTGACGCCGCTGGTGCCGGTCGCGCTGGAGTAGAGCGTGGCGGAGGTGCCGGCGGCCAGCGGCGCGGTGAGGGTGTCGCCGGTCGCGACGGCGGTGCCGCCCGCGCTGCCGGTGGTGAGGACGGCGCCGCCGTCGGCGGAGGCGGGGGCGGCGACCGCGAGGGCGAGGGCGGTTGCGGTGCCGACGAGGGCGAGAAGGGATCGCGTACGCATGCGGGTTTCTCTTTCCTGGGTGGGGTCCGGATGAGGTGGGCGGGGGTTGGCATGTGGTCCGGTTGACAGTTGGTGGGGTGGCAGTTGCGCGGGGTTGCCGTTGGAGGGTGGCAGGTGCGCGGGGGCGCAGAGTGCCTGAGTGGCCGGCGAGTAATGCCGTATCGACGGGGTGCGGCGATGTGTGCGTGCCGCCGACGCAGGACCGTGCGCCTTCTCCGTACGCGACGGTCCGGCGACGGCGGCGGCCCGGACACCGGCCGAAGGCCCGGGGGTAGGCCTTCGGCCGGGCCGGCAGGGGGCGGCCGCGCACGGCCAGGGGGGAGTGGCCATGCGGGCCGCACCGATGTGAACGGTTTCTGCCGGCGGGGGTGAGCGGTCGGCGTGAGAGGCCGGGAAGCGCATGCGGTGCCGCTCGGCGGATCCGGCGCCACGGATCCGTGGAAGCAGGGGAAGTTGTAGACCTGATCAACCGTCAACGTCAAGTCTGGAAAAGGCAGTTGTGGACCGCCATCGCAGCTCGCGCACATCCGGCACGCTTTTTTCACATCCGCCTTGACCCCCAGAAGTAACCGGCGGTAACTTCCTCGCAGGCTACTGCCGCGTAACGAGAAAGCCCTTGCTCCGCCGGGGTGCGAGGAGGTGTACGCGACAGTCGTCGTCCGCGCCAGGACACCGCGCCGCTGAACCCCCCACCCCGCATCGATCCATGCCCATGGGAGCAGACAATGGCCTCGTCCCCGGACGTCCCGTCCGTCGGCAACACGCCCGAAAACCCGGAAAACGGTTCACCCTCCGAAGCGCACGCGGCCGGCACGGGCGGCGGAGAGAGACGGGGCCGGGTACGGGCCCGCCGGGCCGCGGTGATGGCGGTGCCCGCCACCCTCCTCGCCGCCGGTCTCGCGGTGCTCACCGCCCAGGGGGCCCTGGGCGTGCAGTTCGCGATCTCCGGCATGCCGTTCACGGTCACCGCGACGGAACTGAACGGAACCGGTTTCGAGCAGTTCGGCGGCCTCGACACCATGGCGGACGGCAGCCCGAACGCCGGGAACACCGGCGGCCAGGAGCTCGTGGTGACCTCCGCCATCAAGAACGCCACGCTCGACCATCTGTGCCAGAGTGTCGACCTCGGCGGCACCAACCTGCTGATCACCGCGGGCGGTGGCGCGGACAAGGTACAGGCGAGCGATCTGACCACGGACTCCACGGAGCTGTCCGGCAACGCCGCGTTCAACAACATCGAGATCGGCAACGACGCCAGCACGCTGACCAAGGCGGGCGTGAAGGGCCCGATCGGCGTGTTCAGCCAGCAGGCCGACACCGTGCACATCGCCAACCTGCGGCAGACCAACTACGCAACGACGGCCGGTGTGTTCAAGCTTCCCAGTCTCAAGCTCCGCTTCAGCGGCTCGGGTTGCTGATCGCGGTGAGCGACCGTCCACGTCAGGGTGCACGGGCCGCCTTCCGCAGGTGGCGGGCCCGCCGGCCGTTCTGGGGCGGGCTGCTGCTCGCCCTGGCCGGCGGCGAGATCCTGCTCACCGAGAAGGCCTCGCTGAAGGTCGTGATGCACATCGGCATGCAGGGGGCGGCCGGCTATCTGCTGCCGACCCTGATGGCGCTGCTGGGCCTGCTGATCCTCTTCAACCCGGCGCAGCGGCTCTTCTACTCCATCACCGGCGTCCTGCTCTCCCTGGGCACCTGGGTCACGTCCAACCTGGGCGGCTTCTTCATCGGCCTCCTGCTGGGCGTGACCGGCAGCTGCCTCGCCTTCGGCTGGCTCCCCGACCAGGAACCCCGCATCAGCCGCCGCACCCGCCGGAAGCAGCAGAAGGCGGCGGGCACGCGGGCCGAGGGTGCCAACGGCGCGGAGGGCCTGACGGCCTGACGGCCCCACGACGACGTACGAAACGCGATGTACGGCCGGGCCCCGCGCGTGGCCGGTCGTCGCCACGGTGAGCGCCGTTCACCGGGCCCGTCGGGGCCTCACAGGCCACGGAGGCGGCGGGCCGGGGCGGCTGTGGCCCGTTCGGCGAGCCGGTCGACGATGAGGCGTACGACGTCGACGACGGCGCCCTGCCCGGCGGCGTCCACGAAGTACACCTGACGGCGGCCCTCGCGACGGGAGCGGACCAGCCCGGCGAGCTTCAGCTTGGTCAGGTGCTGGCTGACGGCGGGCAGGGCGCCGCCGACCCGCTCGGCGAGCCCGGTGACGTCGCTCTCCCCCTGGATCAGCGCCCACACGAGGTGCAGCCGGGCGGGCGAGGCGAGCAGTCCGAAGGCGGCGGCCGCCTCGGTGAGCACCTCGGCGGAGGGGTCCTGGTAGCCGGTGCCGGGCGCTGTCGCCACTGTCGCCTTCCCTCCGCGTCCTGTGCCGCGTCTGTTCGGTCCGTGTGCGGGGGTTCAGTGTAGGTCGGCTGGAACTTCCCGGCGGTCCCGGGAGTTTCCACGGTGCTGTAGAGGTGCGGCGACCGATATGAGGAGTTCACATGGCCCTGTGGGACCGCGTCAAGGAGTCGGCGTCGCAGATACAGACCCAGTTGGTGGCGAAGAAGAACGACCTGAAGAGCGGCGCGTTCCGCGACGCGAGCATGGCGATGTGCGCGCTCGTGGCCGCGGCGGACGGGACGGTGGACCCCTCGGAGCGCCAGCGGGTGGCCCAGCTCATCGCCACGAACGAGGTGTTGCAGAACTTCGCTGCGGACGACCTCAGGCGCCGTTTCGAGGAGAACCTGGGCAAGCTGACGGCCGACTTCGCCTTCGGCAAGGTGAGCGTGCTGCAGGAGGTCGCCAAGGCGAAGAAGAAGCCGGCCGAGGCTCGGGCCGTGATCCAGATCGGCATCGTGATCGGCGGCGCGGACGGCGACTTCGACAAGACGGAGCAGGCCGTGGTGCGCGAGGCGTGCTACACGTTGGACCTGCCGCCGCACGAGTTCGACCTCTGAGCCCGCAAGGACGCGCGAGGACGGTGGCATGCTCGACGATCTCGACCGTGCCCTCATTCACGCCCTCCACCTGGACGGCCGGGCGCCGTTCAGCAGGATCGGCGAGGTGCTCCGCGTCTCGGCACAGACCGTGGCCCGCCGCTACCGCCGGCTGCGCCACGAGGCCGGGCTGCGGGTGGTGGGCCTCGCCGACCCGGACCGCGCGGGCCGCGCCCAGTGGTTGGTGCGGCTGACGGCGACGGCGCGCTCGGCCCAGGACATCGCCGGGGCTCTGGTACGGCGGCCGGACACGTCCTGGGTGAAGCTGACTTCGGGGGGCACCGAGATCACCGCGGTGATCCACGCCCCGGCCGAGGACTCCTCCCCCGGCTCCCTGCTGCTGCACGACGTCCCGCGCACCGGCGGCATCACGGCCGTCTCCGCGCACTGCCTGCTGCACACCTACCTGGGCGGCCCCGCCAACTGGCGGCGCAGCGCCCAGGCCCTCGACGAGCGGCAGCGGGCGGCACTGGAGTACCGGCTAAGCGCCGAGGGGGTACGGCAACCGGGCCCGGACGACGCCGAGCTGCTGGCCGCACTGGAGCGGGACGGGCGGGCCGGGCAGGGGGAGCTGGCCCGGGTGACCGGCTGGTCGCCCACGACCGTGGCCCGACGGCTGGCCGAACTGCGCGCGTCAGGCGCCCTGTTCTTCGACGTCGAGGTGGACGCCGGGCTCTTCGGGGTCCGCACCCGGGCCCTGCTGTGGCTGTCGGTGCGGCCGGCGAACCTGGAGCAGGTCGCGCTCGCCCTGGCCGGCCATGACGAGCTGGCCTTCGTCGCCGCGACCACCGGCCGCACGAACCTGGTCGCCCAGGCGCTGTGCCGTGACCCGGCCGACCTGCACCGTTACCTCACCGGGCGGCTCGGTGCGCTTCGGGAGATCGACGCGCTGGAGAGCAGTCCTGTGCTGCGGACGTTGAAGGCGGCGAGTCCGGTGCTGACGGATCTGGCGAGGGTGCGGCGGGGACAGCCGGGCACGGCGCCTGCCGTGCGGGGCGGTTGAGACCCCTTACCGGGCCCTCCGGGCGCCTAAGAAGCTGCCTCCGCCGCCCCGACCGGCCTGCTCGCCGCCCAGGCCACGACCAGCAGCCCCACCGCCACCCAGCACGCCGCCTGCGGTGCGCCCGGGCCCGTCCCCGCGAGGTAGGTGCTGCCGAGGACCGCCACTCCCAGGGTGGCCCCCAACTGCTGTACCGCGTTGAGCAGTCCGGCGGCCGAGCCGACCTCCTGCGGACGCAGGGGGTGCAGGGCGAGGGTGAAGAAGGCGGGCGTGAACAGGCCGGCGCCGAGGCCGACGAGGGCGAGGGCCGGCAGCAGCGCGCCCGGGTAGTGCCCCGGCGCGGTCGTGCGGTACGCGGCCACGGCGGCGAGCAGTCCGGCCAGCAACAGCCCGATCCCGTACGGCATGACCCGCCGCCCGTGCCGCCGTACCAGCCGCGAGCCCGCCCACCAGGAGGCGAGGGCCAGACCGGCGGACCACGGCAGCAGGCTCAGTCCGGACGCCAGCACGCCTGTTCCGGCGTCGAGTTGGAGCTGGAGGACGACCACGACGGTCAGCCCGTTGGTCACCGCGAAGAAGGCGGTGGAGGTGACGAGAGCGGCCGGGAAGCCGCGGTGGGTGAACAGGCTGGGCTCCAGCAGCGGACGGGCCGTGCGCCGCTGGTGCCGGGCGAAGCCGGCGAGCACGAGCAGTCCGGTGCCGAGCAACAGCCACTCGCGGGCGTGCAGTTGGCGCAGGTTGCCGCCGATCAGCGGGTACACCAGGAGTCCGGTGCCGAGGGCGGCCAGTGCGGTGCCGGGCCAGTCGAGGGCCGGGCGGTGCGGGGCGCGGTTCTCCGGCAGGTTGCGGGCGAGGGCCAGCACCGCCGCGGCCACCGGCACGTTCACCAGGAACGCGGACCGCCAGGACGAGCCGAACAGGTCGGCGTGGGTCAGCACTCCGCCGACGACGGGTCCGCAGACGGCGGCGAGCCCCATCACCGGTCCGATGCTGCCCAGCGCCTTCGCCGTCTCCGCGCCCGAGAACATCGCCTTGATCAGCCCGATGGTCTGCGGAATGATCAGCGCCGCCGCGGCGCCCTGCACGGCCCGGAAGGCGATGAGCAGGCCAGGGGACGGGGCCAGTGCACAGGCCACGGACGCCGCCGTGAACAGCGTGACGCCGAGGACGAACATACGGCGCCGGCCCGCGATGTCCCCGAGCCGCCCGCCGGTGATGAGCAGCACCGCGAACGGCAGGGTGTAGGCGGCGCCGAACCACTGGACGTCCGAGACCGGTCCGCCCAGGTCGGCGTGGACGGCGGGCGCGGCCACCTGTACGACGGTCGCGTCCAGCAGGTTCATCGCCTCGCCGAGCAGCAGGGCGGTCAGGCCCGCCCACCGCCTGCGGCAGTCAGTGGCTACGGCCATGTGTGCTGTGGTCATGGGAGTTCCGCTGTTCCTCTCGCGCTCGCCGAGGGGGCCGGGACCGGCCCTGGGGCAGCATGGGAGAGCGAGGAGGACGGGCTCCATCGGGAGCGGCGTGTATGCGGATTTCTTCCATCGACCGCGCTGTGCCTGAAGAAAACTCACAGGGGGAAAGCGCGACGCGGGTGCTCCCGGTACCGGGAGCACCCGCGTCGGCGTGTGCGGGGTCGTATCGAGGGGTCGGGCGTCAGGCGAGGCCGGCGGACTTCAGCCAGGCCTGGGCCACGTCCAGCGGGTCCTTGCCCTGGCCCTGCACCTGGGTGTCCAGCTCCAGCAGGGTCGCGGTGTCGAGCTTGGCCGAGACCGCGTCGAGCGCGTCGGCGCCCTTCTGGGGCAGGGCACCCTTGCGGACGAGCGGCTGGACGTTCTCGAACCCGAAGAGGTTCTTCGGGTCCTGCAGGACGACGAACTTCTCCTTGGAGATGGTCGGGTCCGTGGTGAAGATGTCCGCGGCCTGTACGGCGTTCTTCTGCAGCGCGGCCTGGGTGAGCGCGCCGCCCGCGTCGAGCGCCTTGAACGACTTGAACTGCAGGCCGTAGACCGACTTCAGGCCCACCAGCCCCTGCTGCCGGGTCTGGAACTCCGGCGAGGCGCCGATGACCAGGTCTTTCGCGACGTCCTTCAGGTCGGCGATGGTCGACTTCTCGGTGAGGTGGTACTTCTGCGCGGTGGCCGCGTTGAGCGTGACCGAGTCCTTGGACTGCGCCGCCGCCGGCTTGAGCAGGGTGAGGCTGGACTCCAGCTTGGCCTCGATGGCCGTCGTGGTGGCCTCGGCCGTCGTCGGCTTGGCCTTCGGGTCGAGGTAGGCCAGCAGTGCGCCGTTGTACTCCGGCAGCAGCTTGATGGAACCGTTCTTGATCAGGCCGTAGGTGGTCTCGCGGCTGCCGATGTTCGGCTTGTAACTGACCTTGATTCCCTTGGCCTTGAGGGCTTCGCCGTAGATGTCGGCGAGCAGGGTGCTCTCGGGGAAGTTGTTGGATCCGACGACCACGGTGTCGCCGCTCGCCTTGCTGTCCGTCAGCGGATTGCCGCCGGAGTCCTTGGAGGAACAGCCCGCCAGCAGAGCCGTCGCCGCCGCGAGGGCGACCACCGCCGCGCCTCGGTTCCTCCGGATGGACCTGCTGATGCGGTTGATGGAAGTCACCCACCGATCCAATCCAGCCGGTTCTCGGTCAGTCAAGGGCGGCGGATCACCGATTGGCCTCGATCTGCGGTCGCTTGTGCGCCCGGGGGCAGTCGCTGGTGCAGAGAGCAGCCGCCCGCAGGCGTCAGCTGCTCCGCCGTACCCCCGGTGAGACCGTGAGCCGGGAGGCCGCCCAGAACACCACGAGGGTGGCCAGGGCGAGTCCGGCGACCAGGGTGGCGCCCCCGACCACCTTCTCGTAGTTCCTCTGGTAGAGACCGTCGATGATGTAGCGGCCGAGTCCGCCGAGACTGACGTAGGCGGCGATGGTGGCGGTGGAGACGATCTGGATGGCCGCGGTGCGCAGGCCGCTCAGGATGAGGGGGAGCGCGACCGGCAGCTCGACCTGGAAGAGCACCCTGGCCTCGGGCATGCCCATGCCGCGGGCGGCGTCCACGGGCGAGGGGTCGACGGAGCGGACCGCCTCGTAGGTGGTGACCAGGATGGGCGGTACGGCGAGCACGACCAGCGGGATCATCACCGGCAGCAGACCGAGTCCGATCCAGATGAACATCAGGACCAGCAGACCGAAGCTGGGCAGGGCCCGGCCTGCCGTGGCGATCAGGGCCAGGGCGTTGCCGCCACGGCCGTAGTGGCCGGTGACCAGGCCGACGGGCAGTCCGATCAGGGCGGCGAACAGCAGTGCTTCCAGGGAGTACGTGACGTGTTCGGCGAGCCGGACGGGGATGCCGTCGTAGCCGTGCCAGTGGGCGCTGTCGCTGAAGAAGGCGTGCGCGAAGTTCAGGACGTTCACCGGGTGGCACCCTTCCTCGGCATCCAAGGGGTGAGGAGGCGGCGGACGAGGACCAGCAGGGCGTCGGCGAGGATGCCCAGCAGCGCTGTCGTCAGGACCGAGTTCACGGCCAGGGCGGGCCGGTGGTAGGTGGTGGCGTCGTTGAGCATGTTACCGAGCGCGCCCTGGTTGCCGATGAGCATGCCGACGCTGACCAGGGAGAAGCTGGAGACGACCGCGACCCTGAGGCCCGCGATGATCGCGGGTGCGGCGATGGGCAACTGGACCTGGAGATATCGGCGTACGGCGCCGAAGCCCATGGCCTGTGCGGCGGCCAGGGTCTCCTGCGGCACCGAGCGGACGCCGTCCACGATCCCCGGCACCAGCACCACCAGGCTGTAGACCGCGAGCGGGATCATCACCGTGGTCTCGCTCTGCCCGAAGTAGTCGATGAGCACGACGAAGAAGGCCAGCGAGGGGATGGAGTAGAGCACGGTGGTGATGCCGAGGACGGGCGGGTAGACCCAGCGGAAGCGGACGCAGAGCTGGGCCACGGGCAGCGCGACGAGCAGCGCGGCCAGCACCGGCAGCAGACCCTCGCGCACATGCAGGCCGACGAGCCCGAGGTAGCTGTGCTGGAGGTCGCTCGGCAGGTCGAAGAAGCCGTTCACTGCGCGGCCTCGAGGTCGGCACCGTCCGCGGTCCGGCCGTGCTCGGCGTCGGTGCCGTCCGCGGTCCGGTCGCGCTCGGCGGCGGCGCGGTCCGCTGCCCGGCCGTGCGCGGCGCGGATGGCCTCGCCGATGACCTGCTGGGAGACGACACCGACGGCGCGCCCCTCGCCGTCCACCGCGACGGCCCAGCCGGTCGGTGAGAGCACCGCCCCGTCGAGCGCGGTGCGCAGCGAGTCCGTTCCGGGCACGAACGGCCGCCCGTGATCGAGGAGTTGGTCCCGGGCGACGGCCCCGGCGGTGAGCCGGTCCGGCTCGCTCCAGCCGAGCGGCCTGCCGTCGGGGTCGGTGACGAGGAGGTAGGGGGCCTCGGCGCGGGAGGCGATCTCGTCGGCGCCGGCGCCGTCGGCCACGATCGGCGCGGTCTGCAGCTCCAGTCCGGCGGACGGGAAGAAGGACAGCCGGCGGATGCCGCGGTCGGCCCCGAGGAAGTCCTCCACGAAGGGGTCGGCGGGCGCGCTGAGCAGTTCGGCGGGCGGGGCGAACTGGGCGAGCCGACCGCCGGTGCGCAGCACGGCGACCATGGTGCCGAGCTTGATCGCCTCATCGATGTCGTGCGTGACGAAGACGATGGTCTTGCCCAACTCGTCCTGGATACGCAGCAGTTCGTCCTGAAGCCCCTTGCGCACCACGGGGTCGACGGCGGAGAACGGCTCGTCCATCAGCAGCACCGGCGGGTCGGCGGCGAGGGCCCGGGCCACGCCGACGCGCTGCTGCTGGCCACCGGAGAGCTGGTACGGGTACCGCTTGGCGAGGGAGGCGTCGAGGCCGACCCGTTCCATCAGCTCGGCGGCTCGCGCGCGGGCCTTCTGCTTGCTCCAGCCGAGCAGCCGGGGCACGGTGGCGATGTTGTCGAGGATGGTGCGGTGCTGGAAGAGTCCGGCGTTCTGGATGACGTAACCCATCGACCGGCGCAGGGTGTTGACGGGCTGCTGCCGGATGTCCGTGCCGTCGAGGAGGATGCTGCCCTCGGTGGGCTCCACCATCCGGTTGATCATCCGCAGGGTCGTCGTCTTGCCGCAGCCGGAGGGCCCGACGAGGACGGTGATCGCGCGGTCCGGTATCTCCAGCGAGAGCCGGTCGACCGCGACCGTGCCGTCCGGATACCGCTTGGTGACTGACTCTATCCGTATCAAAACGCCGAATGCCCTTCGGGTCTGGCGGATTTCCGCCCGCTTTCGGCCACGGTCGTCGCTGCGCAGCCCGTTGCGGGGAGAGTCTAGACCGCGAGTGTTTCAGCATTCTGTCGGACGAGCGCCGGGGGGAGCTGCCATACGCCGGGAGCGGAGGCGGTTGCCGGTCAGCCGGCTGCCGACGGCGGCCCAAGCCGGCCCGTCGGCCCCCAGCGCGAAGGCGGCCGTGGCGGTGGCGCCCGCTGCCGGGAGCGTCCAGACCGCGAGTGTCAAAGCGTTCTGCCGGACCAGCGTCGGGGGGGAGCCCGTACGCCGGGAGCAGGGCGGATGCCGGTCAGCCGGCTGCCACCGGCAGGCCCGGGCTGCGGAGCACGCGCCGTGCGGTGTCCACCGCGAACACCTCGCAGCCCGGGCGGGCGGCGGCCCAGGCCGGTCCGTCGGCGCCCAGCGCGAAGGCGGCCGTGGCGGTGGCGTCCGCCTCGGTCAGGGTCGGGGCGACCACGGTGAGGCTGAGCAGGCCCGTGGCGGGGCGTCCGGTGCGGCCGTCGAGGATGTGCTCCCCGCGCTCGTACCGCCCGGAGGTGGCCACGGCCGCGTCGGTGACCGCCAGCACGGCACAGACCCGGTCGGCCTGTTCCGGGTGCCGGATCCCGACCCGCCACGGCCCGCCGGAGACGACCACGTCACCGCCGGCGTTGAGGCAGAACCGCCGCGCCCCGGCCGCCGCCAGCAGCCGGGCCGCCCGCTGCACCGACCAGCCCTTGACCACCGCGCAGGGATCGAGGCCCCGGCCGGGCAGCCGCGCGTCGAAGGCACCGCCGGTCTCGGCCCGGTACCGCTCGCACAGGCCGAGCACCTCCTTCAGGTCCGCGCTCAGCTTGTCGTCCGCCAACTCCCCGCGCCCGTACCGGGACACCTCGCTCCCGGGCTTGAACGGACTGAAACGGGCGTCCACTTGGCGCAGCCAGGCAAAGACCAGGTCCGCGGCCGCGCCGAGCTCGCCCTCGTCGTCGATCCGCAGCGAGACGGGGAACCCCATGACGTGCTCGACACGCCGCACCTCACGCTCCCCTGGCGTCGATCGCGGCCTGGAGCGACTCCCGGTATCCCTGGCTCGTGATCGTGGCTCCGGACACCGAGTCGATGTGGGCGCTCTGCGCCTTGAGCGTCTCCGCGACCAGCTCCGGTACGGCCCACCGGGTCTGCGGATGGTGGGGCGCCTGGAGCATCCGCACGGAGGCGATCCGGTCGCCGCGGAAGGTCACCTCCACCTGGAAGACGCCCTTCGTGGTGCTCACCGCGGTGCCCGGGACGACCTTCTCGGCCGGCGAGGAGGGCGAACGGGACGAGGCGGACGAGGCGGCGGACGGCACGGGGGTGGGCGGCGCCGCGGGCTGCGCGGTCTCGACGGTCCCGGCCGAGGGGTGGTATCGCCACACCGGTATCAGGCCGGCGACGGTGAGGACGAAGACGGGAATGGCTCGCTTCACGGTCGGACGTCCTCTCTCAGCCCGCGAGGCTGAAACGCTCGAAGTGGATCTGCCGCTTGGGCACGCCCAGGTCGGCCAGGCTGCGCAGCACGGCGGTCATCATGCCGGGCGGCCCGCACAGGAAGACGTCCCGTTGCCCGATGTCGGGGACGAGCCGCGCCAGTTCGCCCGGGGCGAGCTTGTCGGGGGCGACCGGTCCGGTCACCAGGTGCAGCTCGGCGCCCTTGGTGAGGGCGAGGTCGCACAGCTCGTCGTAGAGGACGGCGTCGCGGTCGGTGGACACCCGGTAGATGACCACGGCGTGGCCCTGAAGTTCCTCCAGCAGCGCCCGGATGGGCGTCACACCGACGCCGCCGGCGATCAGCACGGACTCCGGGCGGGTGCGGTGCAGCGTGGTGAAGGCGCCGTAGGGGCCCTCGGCGAAGACGCGGGTGCCGGGCTTGAGGTGCCGCAGGGCGGCGCTGCCGTCGCCGACCGCCTTGGCGGTCAGGCGCAGGGTACGGCCGTCGGGGGCGGCGGACAGGGAGAACGGGTGGGCCTGCCACCAGCGGTCCCGGGTGAGGAACCGCCAGAGGAAGAACTGGCCGGCCCGGGCGGGCAGCCGGTCCAGGTCGCGGCCGGTGACATAGACGGAGACGACGTCGTCGGACTCGGGCACGACCGCCGACACCCGCAGCCGGTGCCGCAGGTTCCGCCACAGCGGCAGCACCAGCCGGCCCAGGAGGACCGAGCCGAGGGCGAAGCTCCACAGCGCGGTCCAGTACGTCCTCGCGGCGGGCGAGGAGGTGAAGGTCGTACCGGCCGCGACCTGGTGGGTGAAGGCGAGGACCACGGCGGCGTAGGTGTACAGGTGGATGAAGTGCCAGGTCTCGTAGGCGAGTCGGCGGCGTGCCCAGCGGGCGGAGACGGCGCCGACCACGACGATCAGGGCGAGCGCGACGACGGCGCGCAGCACGCCCTCGACGGTTTCGGCGAGGTTCACGAGCTGGTTCACCGGGTCCATCGAGGACGCCTGGGCGTAGCCGAAGGTGATGAACACCGCGTGCGTGAGCAGGGTCCACAGGATGCCGAAGCCGGTAAGGCGGTGCCATGAGGTCAGCCGGTCCATACCGATCCGGCGGTCCAGCCAGGGCAGCCGGGCCACCAGCAGCAGCTGGAAGGCCATCAGGAGGGCGCCGCACAGGCCGGCGAGGCGGCCCAGCACGATCAGCGGGTTCGAGGCGAATCCGGCCTGGACGAAGAACCGGGCCACAACGGCCGCGTTGACGGCCAGCAGGGCGTACAGCCCGGTGCGGGCCACGGCCCGGGGGCGGATCGTGGTGGGGGGCGCGGGGCGGGTCTGGAGGGTCGTCACGGACGCGGCTCCTTGATTCGGGTCCTGGATGACGAACTTCGCCCGGCAACGCTGTCGTTCTTCTGTCGGACGACTTCCCCTCGAGTATTGATGTGGCCGACGGGGACCGGCAGCCCGAACGGAGCCGGACGGGTGGCGCCCCTACGGCGAGACCGCGCCGGCCGACGGCCCCGGCCGGCTGTGCGGCCGGCAGGCGAGCGCGGCGACGTCGTCCTCCGCATGCCGCGCGTCCAGCCGCCCGAGGATGGTGTCCAGCACGTCCTCCAGCCCGCCCCCGCCGGAGAAGCGCACCGCGGACAGCCGCTGAAGCGACCGGTCGATGTCCTCCCCCCGCCGCTCCACCAGCCCGTCGGTGAACAGCACCAGCGTCTCCCCCGCGCCCAGCGGGTGCGTGGCCGACTCATAGCCGCCCAGCCCGGTGCCCAGCGGCGGTCCGACGGGGACGGGCATGATCGATGTCTCACCGCCGGAGCTGATGCGTGCGGGCGGCAGATGCCCCGCGCTGGCCAGCGTGACCTGGCGGCGCCCCGGGTCGACGCGGGCGAGCAGACAGGTGGCGGGCCTGAGGTCCGCCTCCCGGGAGGCGATGTCGTCCATCTGCCGCAGCACCCGGTGCGGGGGCAGGTCGGCGGAGGCGATGTAGCGCAGCGAGGAGCGGTAGACGCTCATGTCGACGGCGGCCTCCAGGCCGTGTCCCATGACGTCGCCGACGACCAGGAGGGTCCGCCCGAAGTGCAGCCGTACGGTCTCGCACCAGTCGCCGCCGACCAGGACGCCGCCGCCGGCCGGCAGATAGCGGATGGCGATGTCGAGGTTGGGGTGCGGGCGGCCGGGCTCGGAGAGCAGGGCGCGCTGCAGGTCGCCGGCGGTGCGGTTGACGCTCGCGTAGGCGCGCGCGTGCCGGATGTGAGAGGCGGCGTGCTCGGCGAGCAGGCTGAGCAGCTCGGCCTCCGCGCGGCGCAGCGGTGGCCCGGAGCGGGCCCAGACCAGGACGCCGTACCCGTCCCCGCCGCTGGTCAGCGGCGCGCACAGCGCGATCCGGGTCCGGGAGGGTGCCGCGTACTCCAGCCAGGGCTCCGGCCGTGCGCCGAGCGCCGGTGTCCCCGCGTCGCGGGCCGCCGCGGTGGCCCACCGGGCGTCGGGCAGCGCGTCGGCGTCCCCGGTGATCGCCTCGTACCCGGATATGGTCTGGCCGGTCCGGCGCATCACGGCGGCCGTGCCACCGGCCAGCCGTACGGCGAGCCGGGTCAGCTCCGTGCAGGTCGTGCCCTCGTCGAGGGTCGTGCCTATCCCGGCCAGCGCCTCCCGCAGCGCGCCCAGCAGCGTGTCGGCCGCCATGGCATCGGCGGCCGGCACGCTCCCCGCCCCCTCCGCCGAGCCCGCGACGACCGCGGAATCCCCGGCCCGCGCGGACGTCGCCGTCGCCTCGTTCCCGCCCTCGTCCTCGCGGTGGCGGCCGCTGTCAGCGGGTACGGGCCTGCGACGGGACTGTATCCAGCGCGCCACACCCAACACCCTCACAGAATCTCAAACCGGAGCGAATGCGGCACTAACCTCATCCGTCCCACTGCCCTCGGCAGCCCAGGGCAGCCCTTGAGCCGCGCTCCGGTATCCGAATGAGGTTCATCTTCGACCGGGCGGGCCATCTCGGGGATCTCTTTTGCCAGATTCCCAGATTCGGACCGCCGAAGAGTGGATCGAAAGTGGATCGGGGGCGGCCTCGGCATCGGCTCCACCGCCGTCCGGGCCCACCGGCACGCATTGTGCCGACCGGCACGCATTGTCAAGTCCGCGGGCTTCCGGTGCGGGATGGCCGGTAGGGTGCCCACAGACCCGACCAGGTGCTTTCCAGGACAGGTGATTCCCATCAGCGGCTCTCGCGGTTCGGCGCTGACGGCCTGGCTGCGCTCCCTCGGCGGTGAGCGGCTGCGGCGCGTACTCGACGCCCGACCCGATTCCGTGCGGCCACCGGAGCCGTGCACCCTCGGCGAGCTCGCCGACCGTCTCCAGCGGCCCGGGTCGGTGGCGCAGGCGCTGCAGCGTTTGCCACTCCCCTGCCTGCAGGCGGCCGAGGCGCTCGCCGCGCTGGGAACCCCGGTCTCCCCAGGGGAGCTGGCGGAGCTGCTCGGCACGGACGCGGGAGAGCTTCAACCGGCCCTGCGCACGCTCGCCGACCACGCCCTGGTGTGGCCGGGCGCGGCCGGTGAGCTGCACATGGCGGCGGCGCTGCGCAAGGCCTGGGTGTCGCCTCTCGGCCTGGGACCCGGCCTCGCGGAGCTGCTGTCCGCCAAGACCTCCGAGGAACTGCGCAAGATCGTGACGGCGCTGGGGCTCACGCCCGGGACCAGAAAACAACAGCGCCTCGACGCCGTGCTGGACCATCACGGCGACCCGGACCGGCTCCGGGAACTCCTCGACTCAGCTCCGCCACGCGCCCGGGAACTGCTGGAGCGGCACTCCGGGCCACAGCCGCCGCTCATCACGTACGGCCCGGTCGCGTCCGGCTCCGCCGAACGGTGGCTGCTGGAGCGGGCGTTGCTGGTCGGGCGCGAGTGGTCGTACGAGCCCGCCCAGATGCCCGCGGAGGTCACCCGCGCGCTGCGGGCCCCGACTGGCACGCCCCGTTCGACCCGGTCCCGCCCGCACTGGATCTGGTGCCTCGCACGGCCACCGAGGTGGAACGCGAGGCCTCTGCCGCGGCCACCGCCTTCACCGGGCAGGCCACCGCGCTCCTCGCCGCATGCGCGACGCGCCCGGTGACCGCACTCAAGTCGGGCGGCATCGGCGCGCGCGAACTGGCCCGCATCGGCAAGGCGGTTCAGTGCGAGGAGCCAGTGGTACGGCTGGTTCTGGACAGTGCGTACGAGGCCGGGCTGCTGGCCTACGAGCAAGACGCGCTACGGGCGACCGCGGCCTACGACGACTGGGCGCAGGAGGAGCCGGGCGACCGGTTCGCGGCCCTGCTCCAGGCCTGGTGGCTGCTCGGGCGCACCCCGTCCGCCGCCCGCGACGACGAGGGCAAGGTCCTGCCCGCGGCGGCCCGGACGCCGCCCTGCTCCGGCTGTCTGGCCGCCCGTCACGGACTGCTGACCGCCGCTGCGGGTCTGCCCGCCTCCTGTGGCGCACGGAATCCGGCCGACCTGGGTTCCCTGGTGGCCTGGCACCGGCCGTTCGCCGACGAACTCCCGCAGGACACATCGCCGTTCGCCTCGGTGATCCGGGAGGCCGAACTGCTGGGTGTGCTCGCCCGCGGCGCCCTGTCCCCGCTCGGCGCGGCCCTGCTGCACGACGATCCGGCCGCGTTGCACGACCGCGTCGAGCGGCTGCTGCCGGGCGCCACCGGGAAGGCCCGTATCGGCGCGGATCTCACCGCCGTGGTGACCGGTACGCCCACCGCCGGCCTCGCGGCGCTCCTGGACTCGCTCGCCGACCGGGAAGCCCGCGGCACCGCCTCCGTCTGGCGGTTCAGCCCGGCGTCGCTGCGCCGCGCCCTGGACGCGGGCAGCACCCCGGAAGAGATCGAGTCCGAGCTTTCCGGAGTCGTGGAAGGCCCGCTGCCCCAGCCCCTCACCTACCTGATCAGCGACACGGCCCGCCGGCACGGCCGGATCCGCCTCGCCGCCGCGGCCTGCGTGATCCACAGCGACGACGCGGCACTGCTCGCCGAGATCTCCGCACACCGCCGGCTGTCCCGACTGGGCCTGCGCAGGGTCGCCCCGACCGTCGTGCTCTGCCGCACCACGCTGCCCAAGGCCCTGGACGCCCTGCGCGCCGAAGGGTACGCGCCGGTGGCCGAGACGGAGGACGGAGCGGTGCGCATCGAGCGACCCGAGCAACCCCGCGCCGCCCACGTCCTGCCCCGCCCGCGCCGCCCCCGGACGTCCCCCGGTCCGGCGGCCCTCGCGCCGACGCCGGAACTGGCGGTCCGCCTGCTGTCCGCCCCCGACCGCGCGCCGCGCCCCGATCCCGAGCGCGGCATTCCGTTCGCGTCCGACACCGAAGAGATCCTCGCCGGCTACGCGAAGGCGCTGACGCTGACCGACATCCGCCAACTCGCCCACGCCATCCACCAGGGCGAGCCCATCACCATCGAGTACGTCGCGGCGTCCGGCAACCACACCATCCGCACGGTGAGCGAGCTCGAATTCGACCCGCCCTATCTGTACGCCTACTGCCACCTGCGGGAGGACCAGCGAGTCTTCACCCTCTCCCGGATCCAGGCGGTCCTGCCCGCGTGACGGCGCGGACCTCAGTCCTCGGCCGGCTGCAGCCGCAACGAGATCGAGTTGATGCAGTACCGCTGATCCGTGGGCGTCGGGTAACCCTCACCCTCGAACACGTGCCCGAGATGGGAGCCGCACCGCGCGCACCGCACCTCGGTGCGGACCATGCCGTGGGAGCGGTCCTCGACCAGTTCCACCGCGTCGGTGTCCTTCGGGTCGTAGAAGGACGGCCAGCCGCAGTGCGACGCGAACTTCGTGTCCGAGGTGAACAGGTCGGCGCCGCAGGCCCGGCAGGAGTAGACGCCCTCGGTCTTGGTGTCGGTGTACTCACCGGTGAAGGCGGGCTCGGTGCCGGCCTGCCGCAGCACGGCGTACTCGGCCGGCGTCAGCTCCGCGCGCCACTGCTCGTCCGGCTTCTCGACCTCGTACGACATGAGCGTCAGCCCCTTCACTGCGACAGGCGGTCCAGGATCAGCGGGCCCAGGTCGGTCACGTCGCCCGCGCCCATGGTGAGAACGAGATCGCCGGGCTTGGCCATTCCCGCGATCACCGCCGGGATCTCCGCCTTGTCGTGCACGGCGGTGACGTCGGCGCCGGCGGTTCGTGCGGCCTCGATGATGAGGTCGCTGGTCACGCCGGGGATCGGGTCCTCGCGGGCCGGGTAGATGTCCAGGACCACCGAGGCGTCGGCGAGGGCGAGGGCCCCGCCCATCTCCTTGCCCAGTTCCTGGGTGCGGGAGAACAGGTGCGGCTGGAAGACGACGAGGATGCGGGAGTCGCCGGCGGCGGCGCGCATGGCCTCCAGGTCGGCGGTCATCTCGGTGGGGTGGTGGGCGTAGGAGTCGATGACCTGCACCCCGGCGGCCTCGCCCTTGAGCTGCAGGCGCCGCTTGACGCCGGTGTAGGCGGCGAGCGCGGGCGCGAGCCGGGCGGCCGGGACGCCGAGGGCGGCACCGGCGGTGAGCGCGGCGACGGCGTTGAGGGCGTAGTGACGGCCGGGCACGGAGACGGCGAAGGTCAGCTCCTGCCCGTCCAGGACCGCGGTTACCTGGCTCTTCAGGCCCTGCGGGACGATCGACAGCACCCGTACGTCGGCGTCCTCGGCCTCGCCGTACGTCACCGTCCGCACGGTCCCCGCCAGCCGCCGGGTGAGCTCCCGGGCGCCCTCGTGGTCGGCGGAGATCACCAGGGTGCCGCCGGGGACGATCTTCCCGGCGAAGGTCTCGAAGGACTCGTAGATCTCGTCCATCGAGGCGTAGTTGGCGTGGTGGTCCAGCTCGACGTTGAGGACGATGGCGACCTCGGGGGCGTACTTGTGGAAGCTGCGGTCCGATTCGTCGGCCTCGGCGACGAAGATGTCGCCCTCGCCGTGCAGCGCGTTGGAGCCGGGCGCGTCCAGGTCGCCGCCGATGGCGTACGACGGCTCCAGGCCCAGTTCGGTGAGGGAGACGGCCAGCATCGAGGTGGTCGTCGTCTTTCCGTGGGTACCGGCCACGGCGATCGGGCGCAGCCCCTCCATCAGCGCGGCGAGCGCGTCGGAGCGGTGCACCACCGGGATGCCCAGCTCGGCCGCGCGGGCCAGCTCGGGGTTGTCCTTGCGGATCGCCGAGGAGACGACGACACAGCTCGCGTCGTCGGCGAGGTGCTCGGCGGCGTGCCCGATGTGCACGGTCACGCCGAGCGCCCGCAGCGCCTCGACGGTCGCCGACTCCTTGGCGTCGCTGCCGGCCACCTTGGCCCCGCGCTGCGCGAGGATCTTGGCGATCCCCGACATCCCGGCGCCGCCGATGCCGATGAAGTGCGGTCGGTCCATGGCGGTAGGAAGGCCGGGTGCCATGTGGTTCTCCCCAAGATTCCGGTACGACGCTGAGCGGGCCCTAGCCTATGCCGATCTCCTGACCATCTTTGACAGCCGAGGTCACTGCACCTTGCTGTGCGAGAACAGCTTCAGCACCGGCACCCCCACCCTGTGCCGCGCCCGGGAGGCCCAGTCCCGGTGGAAGAACTCCTCCACGTAGTGCGGATCGGTGAGCACGATCACCTCGTCGGCGCCCACCTCGGCGACCAGGGACTTCAGCGCGTCCAGCGGATGGTCCTCCACCATCTGCCCCTCCGCCCGGCTCCCGGCCGCCCGCAGCGCCTGCACCGAGACGTCCAGAGCCTGCTGCCCGACGCTCCTGGCGTCCTCCCCTTCGGGCGTCTCGTGTTCGCGGACCGCCTCGTCGAGCTCGCCGAGCGCGATGTCGTCGATGGCCCGCAGCAGGCGGTCGGCCTGGTCGCCGCGCGGCTGGAGGAGCACGTGGAACGCGACCGGCTCGTCCCCGTGCAAGGTGGTGACGAACTCCACGTCGGCGGCCGTCAAAGCCTTCTCGATCATCAGAACGCTGGTGAACACCGAACGCCTCTTCTCCTCCGTGGGCCCGGACAAGGCCCCTGCGGAAACCATCCTGCCCCGTGATCGCACGAGTTCTGCCGGTACCTAAGTCTGCCCTCCGCAGGCTAAACGGAACGGCACATTCCGCTGATTTCAGGACCGTCGATCGATTTCAGGACCGCCGGTAGCGGCCGAACAGAAATCCGGCGTCCTCCAGGAGGGACGCGAGTTCGAACCGGTGCGGCACGGCGACCGCCGGCCCCCCGGCGATGCGCTGGGCGTCGCCCGCGGTGAGCATGGGCGAGAGGGTCAGGCACAGCTCGTCCAGCACCTCCGCGGCCACCAGCTGACCGAGCAGCCGGGGACCGCCCTCGGTGAGCAGCCGGGTGTGGCCGAGGGCGGCCAGGGCAGCCACCGCCGCCGCGGGGTCGATGCCGCTGCCCTCACCGGCGACCACCACCGTGGCGCCGGCCTTCTCGGCGGCGGCGACGCGGTCGGGGGCGGCCGCGGATCCGGTCAGGACCAGCGTGGGCACCAGGGGCGAGGTGAACAGCGGGAGCGAGAAGTCCAGGTCCAGGCTCGCGGTGACGACCGCGATCGCCGGGGCCGGGCCCTGTCCGGCGGCCTGACGGGCCTCGGCGAACTCGGCACGCGCGCGTGCGGGGCGGTACCCCTCCTGGCGTACCGTTTCCGCACCCACCACGATCACGTCCGCGAGCGCCCGCAGCGTGCCGAAGATCCGCATGTCGGCGGCGCTGGAGATGGGCTGGGAGCGCCCCTCGTGCTGGGCGGCGCCGTCGAGTGTGGAGACCATGTTGGCCCGCAGCCAGGGCCGCGGGGGGCCCGGCGGCTCCGGGTAGGCGTAGGCGGCGGCCAGCTCGGCGAGACTCCACTCCCGGTCGACGTGGGCGTCATGGTCGGCGTGGGCGCCGGCACCACCGGGCGCATGCGCCACCAGCGCCCCGGCAGCCCCCCTCATCCCCCCTCTCTCGGCCGTCCCGCCGGAGGCCTGGGCTGCTGTTTCGTCGGTCACAGGGAACAGGCGTCGCATGTCGTGCAGTGTGGCACGGCGCTTAGCATGGACAACCGTGTCGTCCTCCACCACCTCCCCCGGATCCAGCCCTCTGACCGACGCGGGCCCCCTGTCCCTGTGCACCCGCGAGCCGCACGTCCCCGCGGACCGGCTGGTCGCCGAGATGGTCCCGCCCCCACGCTTCGACTCGGTCCGCTTCTCGACGTACATACCGGACCCGAACCAGCCCAGCCAGAGCGAGGCCGTGCAGGTCCTCGAGGGCTTCGCGGGCGGCCTCGGCGGGGCGCACGCCTCGGGCGCCGGCCGGCGCGGCCTCTTCGGCTTCGGCAGGGCCAGGGCGCCCAAGGCCCCGGCCGGCCCGCGCGGGGTCTATCTGGACGGCGGCTACGGCGTCGGCAAGACCCACCTGCTCGCCTCCCTGTGGCACGCCACCCCCGCCGAGCCCGCGCTCAAGGCCTTCGGCACCTTCGTGGAGCTGACGAACCTGGTCGGCGCCCTCGGCTTCCAGCAGACCGTGCAGACCCTCTCCGGCCACCGTCTGCTGTGCATCGACGAGTTCGAACTGGACGACCCGGGCGACACGGTCCTGGTGTCGACCCTGCTCGGCAAGCTGGTCGAGGCGGGCGTGGCGCTCGCCGCCACCTCCAACACACTGCCGGGCAAGCTGGGCGAGGGCCGGTTCGCCGCCGCCGACTTCCTGCGCGAGATCCAGGGCCTGTCGGCCCACTTCCGCACCCTGCGCATCGACGGCGAGGACTACCGCCACCGCGGTCTGCCCGAGGCGCCGACGCCCTTCACCGACGAAGAGGTGACGAAGGCGGCGTACGCCACCGAGGGCGCCTCGCTGGACGACTTCCCGCATCTGCTGGAGCACCTGGCCAAGGTGCACCCGAGCCGTTACGGCGCGCTGACCGACGGGGTGAAGGCGGTGTGCCTCACCGATGTGGCACCGGTGCCGGACCAGTCGACGGCGCTGCGGCTCGTGGTGCTCGCGGACCGGCTCTACGACCGCGAGGTCCCGGTCCTGGCCTCGGGGCTGCCGTTCGACAGGCTGTTCAGCGAGGAGATGCTGAACGGCGGCTACCGCAAGAAGTACTTCCGCGCGATATCCCGGCTGACCGCGCTCGCCCGCGACGCGAAGGGACTCGTCGGCTCCTAGTCAAGGGTCGGCTCCTGGCCAAGGGTCGACTCCTGGTCAAGGGCGAAATCGCGCCACCGACCGGCACTTTTCACGCTCTCTTGCGCTCGTAACGCGCAGTTAACCCTGCAAAGGACTTTGCAGGGTTAATGTGTTTCTTGACCAAGCATTGACCAATGCTTGGCGCGCGCGAGGGCCGTGGACTTCCGGAAGGGGGGCGCATGTTCCGAGGTACGACGACCAGGACCGTGCTCGTCGCCCTGACGGTCGCCCTGCTCGCCCTGCTGTCCCCGGCACCCACGGAAACCTTCGCACCTGCGCACACTCTCGGTGAAGCAACGGCCAAGGCCGAGGCCGGAACCGCGTCGTCCGAACTCCCGGCGGGTGACGAGGCGGACGCGGTCCGCGGTCCCGCCTCCCGCTGCGTGCGGCACCACCCGCTGATAACCGGCCGGGTAGCCGGTGCCGGCCCCTCACACACGCCCGGCACCGCGCACGGCCCGGCCCCCGCAGCCTCCAGAGCCCACGCCCCGGCAGCCCTTCAGGTCTTCCGCTGCTGACAGGTGCTCAGCCTTTCCCCCCACAACCCGTCGTTCAAGTCCGACGTGCCGCTCAGGCACGCCAGGAGGAACCACATACATGCAGCCCCTCATCGACAACGCCCGTACCTTCGGACAGCGCCCTGAGGAGTTCGCCAGGCTCGCCGAAGGCCAGTCCCCGCAGGTGCTGTTCATCACCTGCTCCGACTCCCGGGTCGTCCCGGCCCTGATCACGGGCGCCCGCCCCGGCCAGCTCTTCGAGCTGCGCACCGCGGGCAACATCGTCCCGCCCCACACCTCGCAGCACCCCACCAGCGAGGCCGCCACCATCGAGTACGCCGTGGAGGTGCTCGGCGTCCGCGACATCGTGGTCTGCGGTCACTCGCACTGCGGCGCCGTCGGCGCGATGGTGCGCGGCGACGACCTGACCGCCGTACCCGCCGTGCGCGACTGGCTCGCGCACGCCACCCCGCGCCCGGCCGGCCAGGCCGAGGACCCGGAGGTCGCCGCGGGCGTGCAGGCCCACGTCCTGACCCAGCTGCTGCGGCTGCGCTCGTACCCGTGCGTCGAGCGGCGGCTGACGGAGGGTCGGCTCGGCCTGCACGCCTGGTACTACGAGGTGCACACCGGCGCCGTACGGGCGCACCGCCCGCAGACCGACACCTTCGAGTCCCTGTGAGCGCGCCGATGACCAGCAAGGACACCCTCATATCCCGTTTCCCGCACCTGCGGCAGGACTTCGCCGCCTCGCTCGTCGTCTTCCTGGTCGCGCTGCCGCTGTGCGTGGGCGTGGCCGTCGCCTCCGGGGTCCCGGCCGAACTCGGCCTGGTCACCGGCATCGTGGGCGGCCTCGTCACCGGGCTGATGCGCGGCAGCAGCCTGCAGGTGTCGGGTCCGGCGGCCGGCCTGACCGTGCTCGTCTTCGAGGCGGTCACGGAGTTCGGGCTGCCGGCGCTCGGCGTGATCGTGCTCGCCTCCGGACTCCTGCAGGTGGCGATGGGCCTGCTGAGGCTGGGTCGCTGGTTCCGCGCCATCTCGGTCTCCGTCGTCGAGGGCATGCTGGCCGGAATCGGACTGGTGCTCGTCGCCGGGCAGTTGTATCCGGCGCTGGCCGCCAAGGCCCCCGACTCCGGCCTGGGCAAGATCGCCGGGCTGCCCGGGGCATTCCTGGACGCCCTGGGCGATGGAGCGGCACTGGCCTCGTTCGCGGTGTGCGCGGGCACGATCGCGGTGCTGCTGCTGTGGCAGCGCGTCCCGGCGAAGGCGCGGACACTGCCCGGCCCGCTGGCCGCGGTCGGACTCGCCACGGTGGCCGCGTTCGCGCTGGACCTGCCGGTGGCCACGGTCGAGGTGCGGGGCCTGCTGGGCGCGGTCCAGCCGCCGCCGCTGAGCGCCTTCGGCGAGCTGGCGGGCATCGGGCTGCTCGGCACGGTCGTCGCCTTCACGCTGATCGCGTCCGCCGAGTCGCTGTTCAGCGCGGCGGCCGTGGACCGGCTGCACTCCGGGCCGCGCACCGAGTACGACAAGGAGCTCCTCGCCCAGGGCGCGGGCAACACCATCTGCGGGCTGCTGGGCGCGCTGCCGATGACCGCGGTGATCGTGCGCAGCGCGGCCAACGTCCAGGCGGGCGCCCGTACCAAGGCCTCCCGCGTCCTGCACGGCGTGTGGCTGCTGCTGTTCGCCGCGCTGCTGCCGGGTGTGCTCGCGTACCTCCCGATCCCGGCCCTCGCGGGCATCCTGATCCACTCGGGCGCCAAGCTGGTCCCGGTCCGGGCGCTGGCCCTGCTGTGGCGCGAGCACCGGGGCGAGGCGCTGATCCTCACGGTGACCGCGGTCTCGATCGTGGCGGTCAGCATGTTCGAGGGCGTGCTGATCGGCCTGGCGATGGCGGTGGTGAAGACGGCCTGGCAGGCCTCGCACGTCACGCTGGAGGTCGTCGACAAGGGCGCGGGCCCGGTCGAGGCCCACCTGACGGGCAACGCGACCTTCCTGCGGCTGCCGAAGATCCTGGACAGCCTGGAGTCGCTGCCCAAGGACCGACCGGTCCGCCTGGACCTGTCCGGCCTGCACCACCTGGACCACGCCTGCCGTACGGCCCTGGAGAACTGGGCCGAGCGGCACAGCGCGGTGGGGACGGAGCCGGTGAGACTGACGGTGCCGGTGGGCTGAGGACGGGCGAGGCGGCGGACCCCGTCCCGGCTCGGTCGGCCGGGAAGTGGCATATCGTTACAGCAGCGGACAAACAACAGACCTCTCGGTGAGGAGGTCACCATGGTCCAGGAGCTGCTGGGAGCGATCGCCGGGGCGGGGTGCGCCGGACTGGTGTATCTGGCGATGGCGGCCCGGGTGGTCAAGCAGTACGAACGGGGCGTGCTCTTCCGCCTCGGGCGCGTCGCGGGTGACGTACGGGCCCCGGGGTTCAACCTGATCATCCCCGTCGTGGACCGGCTGCAGAAGGTCAACATGCAGATCGTGACGCTGCCGGTCCCCGCCCAGGAGGGCATCACCCGCGACAACGTCACCGTCCGCGTGGACGCGGTCGTCTACTTCAAGGTGGTCGACGCGGTGAGCGCGCTGGTGAAGGTCGAGGACTACAAGTTCGCGGTGTCGCAGATGGCCCAGACGTCCCTCAGGTCGATCATCGGCAAGAGCGACCTGGACGATCTGCTCTCCAACCGCGAGAAGCTCAACCAGGGTCTGGAGCTGATGATCGACAGCCCGGCCGTCGGCTGGGGCGTCCAGGTCGACCGGGTGGAGATCAAGGACGTCTCGCTGCCGGACACGATGAAGCGGTCCATGGCCCGCCAGGCCGAGGCCGACCGGGAGCGCAGGGCCCGGATCATCAACGCCGACGCCGAGTACCAGGCCTCCAAGAAGCTGGCCGAGGCCGCCCAGCAGATGGCCGACACCCCCGCCGCCCTCCAGCTGCGGCTGCTGCAGACGGTGATGGCGGTGTCCGCCGAGAAGAACTCCACGCTGGTCCTGCCCATCCCGGTGGAGCTGCTGCGTTTCCTGGAGCGGGGCAGCCAACCGGCCGCGCCGAACGGTGACGGGGAGCTCCGCTCGGGCTAGCGTGCCGGACATGCACAGGAGCTGGGTGATCACCGTGGCCGCGATGGCCGCCGTGACGGCGGTGGCAGGCTGCGAGGGAGGCGGCAGCGGCGGATCAGCCGCCGCGCCCTCCCTCACCGCCATCGGCCGGCTGACCGTCATCAGCAGCGCCTACGCCGAGGGCGGCACGATCCCGCGACGGCACACGTGCGACGGCGCCGACGTCTCGCCCCCGCTCGCCCTGGGCGCCGCACCCGCGCACACGGCCTCCCTGGCCCTCGTCCTGCGGGATGCCGATGCGGCGCACGGCACGTTCGCACACTGGCTGGTGTGGGACATCGCTCCGCACACCCGGCAGCTGTCCGCCGGGGAGCATCCGCGGGGCGCGAGCGAGGGCCGCAACGACTTCGGGAGGACCGGGTACGGCGGTCCCTGTCCGCCGCGCGGCGACCGGCCGCACCGCTATGTCCTCACGGTGTACGCCGTGGACCGGCGGGTGCCGCTCGCCGCGGGAGCCTCGCGGGCGGATCTGCTGCGGGCGCTTTCCGGGCACACGGTTGCCGTGGGCACGTTGACGGGCCGGTACGGCCGCAGCTAGCGCGCCCGGGGGACCGGCGGCGGCGAGACCGGCGTCTTCGATCGCTCGCTGTGGCCCGCCTGCCAGGAGACGAAGGACGCCTGAAACCCGGCGCGTCGTTGCCCAGTATGCGATATTTTCACACTAATCTCCATGACTGTAAGCGGTCGAACCATTACGCACCGCATCCACACTCACACCCATGGAGATGACATGCGCAGACTTCGCAAGGCCGCCGTTCTGCTCGCGGCGCTCGGCAGCGTGAGCCTCCTGCCCGCCGGCACCGCCTACGCCGGCGGAGGACACGACGACGAGGGCAAGGTCCTGCAGAGCTCCAACTGCAAGGACCACGACCTGAATCTCGACGTCCTGGGCGAGGTCGGCATCCTCAACGGCCTGCTGGGCAACGCGCTCAACGGCGAGGGCGACCCGGGTGCCCAGGGCACCCACATCGGCTCGACCATGGGCTGCAACAACAGCGCCGGCAGGTAACAGGCCGGTTCGGACCCCATGACGGCGGCAGCGGTGGCAGGCCGGTCTTCCGGTGGACCGGTCTGTGCACCCGCCGCCGGCATGGAAGGCGTGGCGGCCTCACGCGCGCACGGGCATGCACCCTGGCGAAACCGCATGCGCGCGTGAGGCCGCCGCGCCCGTGCACCCCCCGGCGCCACGACTGGACGTGGAGGTGGCCGTCGTCGGCGCGGGCATCGCCCGGCTGAGCACCGCGCACGAACTGGCCCGGGCCGGGCTGGGGGTGGCGGTGCTGGAGGCCGGGCGGGTGGCGGCGGGGGTCACCGGTTGCACCACGGCCAAGCGCCTGTTCGCAGTCGGAGGCGATCGAGCACGCGGCGGGGCTGCCGGCCGCGTTCACGACGGAGACGGCGCTGCCGTTCCCGGTGGCGGGCGCGGTCCGGGTGGCCGGGCAGGCGCAGTTCCACTCGGTCAGGTACCTGCGGGCGATCACCGACGATCTCGTGGCGCACGGCGGTCGGGTCCACGAGCACACGCGGGTCGTCGGGCTGCAGGAGGGCGGAGAGCCCTGCCGCCTGACGACCGAGGGGGGCCACACGGTCACCGCCCGGGACGTCGTGATCGCCACCCATTACCCGGCGTTCGACCGGGCGCTGCTCTTCGCCCGGCTCTCCCCGCGCCGCGAGCTCGTCGTCGCGGGCCCGCTGGGCGAGGGCCCCGATCCGGAGGGCATGTACATCACGCCGGAGGACTGTAGTGGTTGTCATGCACTGCGCCCGCAGCGCCGCCCCGACCACCGAGCGGGTCGTCCGCGCGGTCGTACCGGCACTGCAGGGACGGGGCCACGCGTTCGTGAAGGTCTCCGAGCTGATCGGCGAGACGGCCGGCCATCGGTGAGCCGTCCTGCGCCGGCGGCATGAGTGGGGGAGGCTGGAGGCCGGCGGAGCGCCTGCTCAGGGTGAGCGGCGGGCGGTGAGCCGGGCGGCCGCGGCGAAGGCGGCGGCCGTGAGCAGGGTCGCCCCGGCCAGCGGGAGCAGCGGCAGTGGCGCCCGGCCGGTCTGCGAACCGGTGACCAGGCCACTGACCGCGGCCTGCGCCGGGGAGCCGGTGAGCACCACCGCCAGCAGCGCGCCCAGCAGCATCGCGGGCACCGCACGGCCGGTGGAGCGCATGAGTGGCCGGTTGGTGAGCGCGCCCACGGCCGCACCGAGCAGCGCGCAGGTGAGCGTGGCCGGCAGCCCGGCCGCGCCCGCCCGCGGCAGGGGTATGCGGACCTGGTGCCCGTTGCTCGCCGGATCGCTGATCAGCGTCACCACCACGGTCGCCACCACCCCGAGCGCCACCGACGCCAGCAGCGCCGTCAGGAGAGCTGCGAGGTGCGCCCGGGCGGGGCCGCGGGCGGCGGCGACACAGGCGCGGGCCGCATCCGGCTCGCCGGTGACGCAGATCCGCACCAGCCAGGCGGCCACCGGGAGCAGACCGGCGGCCGTGTAACCGAGCGAGTCGAGGACGGGCTGACCGCTCTGCACACCGATCCCGAGGAACGCGGCGTACAGGATCACCGGCGGCAGCCAGCGCTGGGAGCGCACCAGCAGGTCGGCCTGGTAGCGCAGGAGTGCGGTCATGGGCGGCTTCCGGGGTTCGGTGCGGGATCGTCCGGGGGCGGCGTGACGCTCACGACGTGCCAGGGCGGGCGGGCCGTGAGCAGGGTGCGCAGGACGACGTCGGAGTGGGAGGCGGGGACGGCGAGGCGGTAGCGGCCGGGAGCGGTCTCCTCGGCAAAGGCGGCGGTGCGGTCCGCGTCGGGCGGCAGTGGTGCGCCGGCCGGTCCGCGCACGGTGACCACGGTGAGCGGTCCGGCCGGTGAACTCCCGCTGTCCGTACGGCGCTTGAGGCCACCGTCGAGCACCGTGTACGTCGCGTCGGGTGCCCCGGCCAGCCGGCGCGGGTCGTGGTCCACGAAGACCACGGCGCCCCCGGCGGCGGTCCGCTCGGCCACCGCCCGTTCCAGCTCGGCCCGCGCGGCCGCATCCAGGCCGGTCCAGGCCTCGTCCAGCACCAGCAGCTCCGGCTCGCCGAGCAGGGCCTGCGCGACGGCCACCTTCTGGCTGCTGCCCTTCGACAGCTGGGCCATGGGCGTACCGGCGTACGCCCCGGCGCCGAAGCGCTCCAGCCAGGTGCCCGCGACGCGTTGTGCCGTCCGGCGGCTCAGGCCGTGCACCGTGCCGAGGTGGGTGAGGTAGCCCAGAGCGGTGAAGGGGAGGGCGGAGGGGAAGCGTTCGGGGACGTACGCGGTGCGGGGGCGGCCGGTGACACGGCCCTCGCTGGGGGCGTCGAGCCTGGCGAGGAGGCGGAGCAGGGTGGACTTTCCGGTGCCGTTCGCTCCCTCGATGCGCACGAGGGTGCCCGGCGGGACGGTGAGGTCGACGCCTCGTAACACCCAGGGCCCGCGGAAGCCGTACCGGCGGCCCACGCCTGCCAGCCGTAGATCACGTTGCATGGGGTCATTGTGGCTGGTCGCCCGCACGCGGCGGAGCCCCGGACGGGCACGGCCCCGCGCCCCTTAGGGTTGGCTGCGTGAGCCATGTTCCAGCCTCCCCCTCAGACAGTCCCTTCCACACCGAGCGCACCCCGCGTGACGAGGCGCCCCAGTTCGTGCTGCCCCTCGTCGCGCGGATCGAGAAGAGCGCGCCGCCCGCGCGTACCGACGCGCTGGAGACGGCCGCCCGGGCGGTGCTGGAGCTGCTCGGGGACGAACGGGCGCACGGGGACGGCGAGTGGGCCGAGGCGGTGCGGAGCTGGGAGGACGCGCGGATCCGCAAGGTCGTCCGGCGGGCCCGGGGCGCCGAGTGGCGGCGGGCCGAGGCGCTGCCGGGGATCACGGTGACCGGCAAGTCCGCCGAGGTGCGGGTCTTTCCGCCGATCCCGCTCGACGGCTGGCCCAAGGACCTGGCCAAGCTCCAGGTCTCCGGCACCGAGCTGGACGACCCGGAGCCGCCCGCCGCCGCCGACCCGGCCCAGCCGGTGCTGTGGCTGAACCCCGAGCTGGAGATGTCGGCCGGGAAGGCGATGGCGCAGGCCGGGCACGGTGCCCAGCTGGCCTGGTGGGCGTTGTCCGACGCGGAGCGCGGCGCCTGGCGGGACGCGGGCTACGCGCTTGCCGTGCGCAGGGCCGGCCCCGCCGACTGGGCACGGCTGACCGGCAGCGGACTGCCGGTCGTCCGGGACGCCGGCTTCACGGAGATCGCGCCGGGCAGCTGCACGGTCGTCGCCGACCACCCGGCGCTGCGCTAGGAGGGCCGATGACACGGGTCGACGGGCGGGTGGAGCGGGGCAACCGCACCCGCCGGCTGGTGCTGCGCCGCACGGTGGACATCGCCTCGGTCGAGGGCCTGGAGGCGCTCACCGTCGGCCGGCTCGCCGCCGAGCTGGAGCTGAGCAAGAGCGGGGTGTTCGCGCTGTTCGGCTCCAAGCAGGAACTGCAGCTGGCCACCGTGCGGGAGGCGGCGCGGATCTACACCGAGCGGGTGCTGCGGCCCGCGGCCGACACCCCGCCCGGCGTGGGCCGGGTGTGGCGGCTGTGCGAGCTGTTCCTGGAGTACTCGCGCAGCCGGGTCTTCCCGGGCGGCTGCTTCTTCTACGGCGCCATGGCCGAGTTCGACGCGCGGACGGGGCCCGTGCACGACGCCGTGGTCCGTGCGCAGCGCGACTGGTCGGCCCATGTCGAGCGCACCGTCGAGGAGGCCCGTGCGGCGGGCGAGCTGCACCCCGGCACCGATGGTGCGCAACTCGCCTTCGAGCTGGTGGCGTTGCTGGAGACGGCGAACGCCCTGTCGGTGCTGCACGACGAGGAGACCGCGTACCGCAGGGCACGGGTGGCCATCGCGCAACGGCTGCGCGGTGCGGCGGTGGAGGGGGTCCCGCTGCCCCAATTCCCCTGACACGGGGCCTGGTTGGAGACAGGTCACACCGTCACGCTTGCGAAAAAATAAGCACGTCCGTTCGCTTTGTTTTATGCTCGGGCCATGACTGGGACCGGAGCGGACTTCGTCGAACTCGACCGGATCGCCGTCCAGGAGGTCGTGCGCGTGGTGGACCTGGCCACGGCCGCGGACTGGACACGGGACACCCCCTGCGCGGGCTGGACCCTGCGGCGGCTCGTCGCCCACATGACCGCACAGCACCTCGGATTCGCCGCCGCGGCGCGCGGCGCGGGGCGGGAGCCGGAGCACTGGCGGGAGCCGGAGGACATGAGCGATCCCGGCCGGCTCCACCGGTCGGCCGCAGCCTCGGTCCTGTCGGCCTTTTCCGAACCCGGCGTACTGGCACGGGAGTTCACGCTGCCGGAGCTGGGCGGCGACTTCCCGGGCGACCGGGCGGTCAGCTTCCACTTCGTCGACCACGTCGTCCACGCCTGGGACGTGGCCGTCACCCTCGGCACCGGGGTGGAACTCCCCGAGCACGTCCTCGTCGCCGCCCTCGCCGTGGCCCGACGGGTGCCGACCGACCCCGCCCGGCGCGGCCCCGGCTTCGCCTTCGCCCCGGCGCTGGAGGTACCCGAGGGCTCCGGCCCGCTTCAGGAGGCACTGCGCCTGCTGGGCCGCAGCCCCGAGCGGTGGCCGGCCCGGACCTGAAGCTCAAATATTGCTCTGAACACGCCAGGGAGGCGGTTCGGGTCCGGCCGCCGGGGCCATACCCCCTCCATTCGAACGAGGGGAGGGGCCATGCGGCGACTGGGCACGGGAATCGGCTGGCGACCCGAGATCGCGGATGCCGTGGAGCGCATGCCGGGCATCGACTGGGTGGAGGTCGTGGCGGAGAACGTCTGCCCCGGCCACCTTCCCGCGTCACTGCTGCGGCTGCGCGAGCGCGGCGTGACCGTGATCCCGCACGGCGTCTCCCTCGGCCTCGGCGGCGCCGACCGCCCCGACGAGACCCGGCTGACGGCGCTGGCGGAACGCGCGGAGGCCCTCGGCTCCCCCCTGGTCACCGAGCACATCGCGTTCGTGCGCGCGGGCGGAGCGCTCACCGCCTCCCCCCGCCTGGAGGCCGGGCACCTGCTGCCGGTGCCGCGCACCAGGGACGCCCTGGACGTGCTCTGCGAGAACGTGCGCATCGCACAGGACGCCCTGCCCGTGCCGCTGGCTCTGGAGAACATCGCCGCGCTGTTCTCCTGGCCGGGCGAGGAGCTGACCGAGGGGCAGTTCCTGTCCGAGCTGGTCGAGCGCACCGGCGTACGGCTGCTGATCGACGTGGCCAACCTGCACACCAACCACGTCAACCGGGGCGAGGACCCGGCCGAGGCGCTGGCCGCGCTGCCCGTGGAGGCGATCGCCTACGTCCATGTCGCGGGCGGCTTCGAGCGGGACGGCGTGTGGCACGACAGCCACGCCCACCCCGTGCCGCGCCCGGTGCTCGACATCCTGACCGACCTCGCCGCCCGCACCGCGCCGCCCGGCGTCCTCCTGGAACGCGACGAGAACTTCCCCGAACCAGCCGAGCTGGAGCGGGAGTTGACGATGATCCGGGACGCGGTGACGGCCGGGCGCACACGGGCCGACGGGGGTATGGGGACCGGGGCCGGCGGTGGCCCGGCAGGCGGGGGTGTCGCCGTCCTGGCCCGGCCGGCGGTCCGGGCGCGGGAGCGGCTCGCCGTCGCCCAGGCCGCAGCACTGTCCTCACTGGTGGCCGGGACGCCGGTGCCCGAGGGGTTCGACCGGGTGCGGATGGCGGTGCAGGCACGGGCCCTCGCCTCGAAGCGGGCGGACGTGGTGGCGAAGGTCGCACCCGAGCTGCCGGCCATCCTCGGCGCCGGGTACCGGACGGCGTTCCTGGACTACGCCCGGGTGCGGCCGATGAGCGGGGGCTACCGCCGGGACGCCCTGGACTTCGCCGCGCACCTGCTCGGGTCCGGGCGGCCGCAGGACGCGGATGCCCGGCGACGGCTCCGGGAGTGGTGGCTGGACCGGGCGGGCCCTGCACCCAGGCCGGGTGGGCGGGTGGCTCGGTTGGCACGGAGGGTACTGCGGGCGGCGTGAGGGGTGCCCGGCGCGACGGCTGGGGGGCGGGGGCGGAGGCGGGGGCCGCTTACCGGCGCTGACAGGGGCCGCTGCGCCCACCCGTGCCGCCCCTGGCGGCACGACTGCCCGCAGCCACGGCGCGTGTGCTCAGGCGGGCGGCTGACCACGACACACCCGCAGCCGTCAACGCATCGTCACCACCCCACGGCTCTGCGCACCCGGCCGGACTCCTGAACACAGCCGAGTAATATGCCGCCCGCACCCCACCACCCTGCACACTCGCGTGCGGTGCGCTACAGGAGGCGTCATGCGACCCCGACCCCCGGTCAAGGGCCGAGGCATATTCAGCGGCACGGGCCTTGTCATCGCGGCCCTCGCGGCGACCGCGGCGGCGCTGCTCTGCCCGCTCTGGTTCTACGCCGACCGCCCGGGCCCGGCGGCGGGTGCCACCGTCCTGAGCGCCCAGACCGTGACGACCCCGTACGGCCCGCTGTCCGCACAGGACCGGGACCTCATCGCCAAGGTCCGGCTGGCGGGGCTCTGGGAGCTGCCCGCCGGCGAACTGGCGGAGCAGAAGGGGACCACGGCCGCCGTACGCACGGCGGGCCAGCACCTGGTCGACGGGTACACCTCGCTGGACGCCCATCTCCGCACCGTCGCCACCCAGCTCGGCGTACCCCTGCCCAACGAGCCGGACGCACAGCAGCAGGGGTGGCTCGACACCCTGAAGTCGGCGCAGGGTCAGGACTTCGACCGCCAGTTCGCCGGCCTCGTCCGGCTCGCCCACGGCCGGGTGTTCACGCTGGTCGCCGAGGTCCGGGCCGACACCCAGAACTCCCTGGTCCGCGATCTCGCCGACGACGCGACCGCGACCGTCCTCGATCACATCAAGGCGCTTGAGGCCACGGGATACGTCGACTTCGCCGCCCTCGCACAGCAACTGGCGGCCTCCCCCACGCCCGTGCCGACCCCGCCCGCGGTCGAGCCCACCGCGGCCGTGCCGGTCACCCCGTCACCGGCCGAGTCGTACTCCCTGCCGCCCGCCACCACCAGCCCGCCGCCGGCGACGAGCGGCTCCTGACACGCTGACCTGGGCGCGAAACGGAACGTCACAGACTGCTAACACTGTGTCCGGATGATGAACAGGGCATGGCGTTCACCCAGGCCTCTGGCATAGAAACACGTCATGTTCTGGGTCCTTCTCCTGCTTCTGGCCTGGGCTTTCGCCGGTACGGCGTGCACCCGGCTGTGCCTGGCGGCCGTCCGCGCGGCAGCCCTGGACGCGGATGCCGCGACGGTGGGCCGGGAGCACGATCTGACGCTGTACGAGGCGGCCTTCCTCTCCGGCGGCCCCGCCCGGGTCGCCGATGTGACGATGGTCTCCATGGCCCGCCAGCGGCGCCTGCTGCTCGCGCACACCGGCTGGGCCACCGTCGTGGACCCCGAGGGGCGCGACGAGATGGAGCAGTCCGTCATAGGGGCCATAGGTCCGGAGGGCCAGTCGCGCATCGCACCGGCGCGGGCCCGGGCCGCCGGCGCCGAGGCGGTACGGCGGCTCGCCGACCGGCTGGTGCGCGCCGGTCTCGCCGTCCCGGACGGCGCCGGGGCGACCGTGGGCGCCGCCGTCCGCCAGGTGCGAGCCGCCGCCCTGGCCGTCGCGGCGCTCGGGGTGACCGCGCTGCTGCTGCCCATCCAGACCGGGACGCCCCGGCTGCTGGTCGGACTGTGGTTCGCCCTGCCCCTCGCCCTGTCCCTGAGCTGCCTCGCCATCGCCCGCTTCGAGGTGCATCCGTACTCGCGCTGGGCCTCCCCGGCCGGGCAGCGGCTGCTGGGCACGCTGGTGCGCAGGCCCGCCGGCGACGAGCGGTCGTTCCTGACCTCGGTCGCCGTACGCGGGATCCGCGCGATCGGCGAGCCGCAGCTGCGCGCCGCCTTCACCCACCGCGACCAGCCCTGGCGGGAGTGAGGGCACCCGACGGGGCCTCCGCAGGGTCGTCGAGGGGCGCATAGGGGGCATTGGCGCCGACACCGGCCGGATGGTGCTTGCCTTCATCGAGAGCCGAACGAAATATCCCTTTTGTTGTCGCCGGGGCGGGGCAGCCGTGCCATCGCCGCCGCATCGAAGGGATACGCGATGAGAGCTGCCGCCCTGTACTCGGCCGCCGGGACCCTGCTGCTGACCACCCTGGCCGCCGCCCCGGCCGGTGGTGCGGCCGGGGCGCCCGGTGCCCCCGGCACGGCCGAGCTGCGCGGCACCGAGGTGGCCGTGGCCCGCGCCCGGGCGGCGGGCATCGACTTCGGCGCGTGCTCCCCGGCCGACCTGCCGAAGGCACCGCCCACCGTGCGGTGCGGCACGGTGACCGTCCCGCTCGACTACGCCCACCCGGACGGCGCCCAGATCAAACTCACCGTCAGCCGGACCCCGGCGACCCAGAAGGACCCGCGCAACAGCAAGCGGAAGGTCCCCCGGCAGGGCGCCCTCGTCTACAACCCCGGCGGCCCCGGCGCGTCCAGCATGTACTTCGCGCTGCTCGGCGCGGTCCCGGTGTGGCAGCGGATCGCCGCCGCCTACGACCTGGTCGGCTACGCCCCGCGCGGTGTGGGCCGTTCCGCGCCACTGTCCTGCGAGGATCCGAAGAGGTTCGTCAGGTCGCCCACCGCCTCGCCGACACACCCCTCGGAGGCGTACAAGCGGCAGCGCATCGGCCAGGCCAAGGCGTACGCCCGCGGCTGCGCCCGACGCTCCGGGAGCAAGCTGCGCTTCTACACCTCGCTGAACAACGCCCGGGACCTGGACGTGCTGCGGGCCGCGCTGGGCGAGGACCGGCTGACGTTCATGGGAGCCTCGTACGGCACCTACTTCGGCGCGCTCTACGCGGCGATGTTCCCCTCGCACGTGCGGCGCATGGTGCTGGACTCGGCGGTGGATCCCGCCCCGGACAAGATCTGGTACCGGAACAACCTCGACCAGTCGGCGGCGTTCGAGGAGCGCTGGGCGGACTTCCGGGACTGGATCGCGCGCCACGACGACGTCTACCAGCTCGGCGACACCCCCGAGAAGGTGCAGCGCAGCTACGACACCGCCCGCGAGCGGCTGGCCGGGAAGGCGGCCGGAGGGAAGGTCGGTCCCGGCCAGCTGCAGAGCGCGTTCCTGTCGGCCGGGTACAACGACAGCTACTGGCCGAGCCAGGCCGGGGCGCTGTCGGCCTATCTGCACGGTGACGCCAAGCCGCTGGTCCGGCTGGCCGCGCCGAGCGCGGCGTCGGCCGCGGAGGCGGAGAACCTCAACGCGGTCTACACGACCGTGGAGTGCAACGACGCGCCCTGGCCGACGGACTGGAAGGTCTGGGACCGGGACAACACCCGGCTCGCCCGGGTGGCACCGTTCGAGACCTGGGACAACGCGTGGATGAACCTGCCCTGCGCCTTCTGGCCGGCGCCCCGGCAGCAGCCCCTGGACGTGCGGACGGGGCAGGGCGAACTGCCGCCGGTACTGATCCTGGCGGCCGAGCGGGACGCGGCGACGCCGTACCCGGGCCAGCTGGAGATGAACCGGCGGCTGGCCGGTTCGGTGCTGGTGACCGAGCGGGACGCGGGGACGCACGGGATCGGGGGCGGGCCGAACAAGTGCGTCAACGGCCACGTCGACGCGTACTTGCTGGAGGGCCGGGTGCCTGGGCGGCGCGCGTCGTGCGCGCCGCACCAGTTGCCTGCGGCGGCTCGGCCGACAAAAGAGTCCCAGCGGGGCTCTCTTCGGAGTGGGCGGCGATAAGGGGCCTACTGGGGTGCCACGACATGCCGTCGGGCGACTGCCGGCTCGCCGTGGCTGGTCGCGCCCACGCGGCGGAGCCGCATATCGACACAGCCCCGCGCCCCTCACGGGGCGCTGCCTCAGGGAGTTTGTCAGGCCAGCCCCGCCACCAGATCCCCGATGTCCTTGCGGCGGCCCGTGAAGAACGGGATTTCCTCGCGGACGTGCATGCGGGCCTCGGAGCCGCGGAGGTGGCGCATGAGGTCGACGATGCGGTGGAGCTCGTCGGCCTCGAAGGCCAGGATCCACTCGTAGTCGCCGAGGGAGAACGAGGCGACCGTGTTGGCGCGCACGTCCGGGTAGCCGCGGGCCATCTTGCCGTGGTCGGCGAGCATGCGGCGGCGGTCCTCGTCGGGCAGCAGGTACCAGTCGTAGGAGCGCACGAACGGGTAGACGCTGACGTAGTTGCGGGGCGTCTCGTCGGCGAGGAACGCCGGGATGTGCGAGCGGTTGAACTCGGCCGGGCGGTGCAGCGCCATGTTGGACCACACGGGCTCGAGCGCGCGGCCGAGACTGGTGCGGCGGAAGAGGTTGTACGCCTCCTGCAGCTGGTCGCTGGTCTCGGCGTGCCACCAGATCATGAGATCGGCGTCGGCGCGCAGGCCGGAGAGGTCGTAGGTGCCGCGGATCGTCACGTCCTTGGCGGCGAGCTGGTCGAACAGCTCCTGGACCTCGTCGGCGTAACCCGCGCGGTCCTCCGGCAGTACGTCCCTGAGCTTGAAGACCGACCAGAGGGTGTAGCGGATGACCTCGTTGAGGTCCTTGGCCAGCTTGCCCTTGTTCGGGATCCTGCCGGACTCGGTGGTGGGGGCGTCGTCACTCATGGTTCCTATTCTCCCGCTCCGCCGTGGAGGCTCTGCACCGGGTTGGCCGTGAGCTCCCGGATTCCGTTCATGTCGCCCGCCAGCTGGTCGACGGCCGCGTACGCACTCGCGATGCACGCCGGGATGCCGACGCCGTCGTACTGCGCGCCGCACACCGCGAGGCCCGGCAGCTTGGCGACCTGCTCGCGGATGCGGGCCACGCGCGCGTGGTGCCCGACGGGGTACTGCGGCAGGCCGTCGGTCCAGCGGGTGACCCGGGTCTCCAGCGGTACGGCGTCCAGGCCGGTGGCCTCGCGCAGGTCGTGCCGGGACACCTCGACGAGGGCGGCGTCGTCCCGCTGGAGGATCTCCGTCTCGCCGTGGCGGCCCACGGAGGTGCGCAGCACGACCACGTCCGGGTCCTCCTCGGCGATCCAGCCCCATTTGGCGGAGGCGAACGTGGACGCCTTGATGGTGCGGCCGTCGACGGGCGGGACCAGGAAGCCGCTGCCCTCGGGGAGGTTCAGGCCCGAGCGGCGGTAGGCGAGGGTGACCAGCGCCATCGAGGCGTACTCGACGGCGGCCAGCTCGGCGGCGGCCTCCGGGGACTCGCCGCGCAGCAGTCGCGCGGCGGCCGGGGCGGGCACGGCGACGATCACGGCGTCGGCGCGCAGGGCCCGCTCCCCGGCGACCACCCGCCAGCCGCCGTCGGCCTCCCGCCGCAGCTCGCTCACCGGTGTCCCGGTCAGGATCTCGCCGCCGCGGGCCCGGACGGAGCCGGCGACCGCGAGCGGCAGGGTGCCCACGCCGCCCTCGATGCCCATGAAGACCGGGCCGGTCTGCTGGTTCGCCGCCGCCCTGGCCTGGATCTCGCGGACTCCCTCGGTGAGGGAGGTGTGGGTGCGGGCGGCCTGGAAGAGCTGGGGGACGGCCGAGCGCATCGAGATGCGGTACGCATCGCCCGCGTACACCCCGCCGAGCAGGGGCTCGACCAGGCGGTCGACGACCTCGCGGCCGAGCCGGGCGGCCACGTACTCCCCCACGGCCACGTCGTCGCCGACCTCGGTGCGCGGCAGGTCGGCGTCGCGCCCGATGCGGGCCAGGCCCTCCTCGGAGAGCACGCCGGAGAGCGCGGCGGCGGTGCCGGGCACGCCCATCACATGGCCCTTGGGCATGGGGCGCAGGGCGCCGCGGGTCCAGATCGAGGCGGTCGCGGTGGCCGGCGGCTGGAGGCGCTCGGCCAGGCCCACCTCGCGGGCGAGGGCCACGGCCTCGGGGCGGCGGGCGAGCATCGACTCGGCGCCCAGGTCGACCCGCACGCCCGCGATCTCGCCGGGCAGCAGCTTGCCGCCGACCCGGTCCGCGGCCTCGAGCACGGTCACGCGGGTGCCGCGCCCGAGCAGCCGGTGGGCGGCGGCCAGACCGGCGACACCGGCTCCGATGACGACGACATGCCCCGTACGTGAACCCGTTGTGCTCATGCCCTCCACTCTCTCAGACCCCACTGACACTCCCGCCAGGGCCGTAGGTCCTGCGTGACGCCGTAGGTCCTGCGGGGACGGGGCCGCCGTCCGAACGTTCCGGCGCGTCCGGCCGTCGTAGGACCGTCGCAGCCACCGTCCTCGGGGGGATCTCCCAATGCCCGCACCGCGTTCCGCACACTCCGCCCGTGCTCTCGCCGGGATCCTGCTCGCCGCCTGCCTCGCCCTCGCCGGATGCGGCGGTGCGGGCGGCTCGGGCGGCGGCGCCCCGGCGAAGTCCGCGGCGCACAGCGCCGACGCGGCCGCTGGACCCGGCACGGCCGACCACACGAAGCCGGCCCCGAAGACACCCCGGCTCACCCAGAACGCGATCATCCGCACGGCCTCCCTCACCCTCCAGGTGAAGGACGTGCCCACGGCCCTGGACCAGGCCCGGACCGCTGCGGAGGACGCGGGCGGTTACGTCGGCGCGGAGAGCACGAGCCGGGACGCCGACGGCCGTGAGCACACCCGGGTGGTGCTGCGCGTGCCGAGCGCGGCGTACGACATGGTGCTGGCCGGCCTGCAGAGCACGGGCAGGCTGATCGACCGCACGGCCAAGGCCGAGGACGTCACCGATCAGGTCGTCGACGTGGACAGCCGCGTCAAGTCGCAGCGGGCCAGCGTCGACCGGATCCGCGCGCTGATGGACCGGGCGACCAAGCTGAGCGATGTGGTCGCGCTGGAGAGCGAGTTGAGCACCCGTCAGGCCGACCTGGAGTCGCTGCTGGCCCAGCAGGCGTCCCTGAAGGACCGCACGAGCCTCGCCACCATCACGCTGTCGCTGTCCGAGAAGCCGGTGCGGAAGGCGGCCGGTGACCACTCCCCCGGCGTCGTGGACGCCCTGTCCGGCGGCTGGCACGTGTTCGTGACCCTGCTGCGCTGGATCGTCCTCGCGCTCGGCGCCGCCCTGCCGTTCGCGGCGTGCGCCGCTGCGGTGGCGCTGCTGTGGCTGCGAGTGGTACGGCCCCGGCTGCCGCGCCGGCCGGAGCCCGCGCCCGCGATGACCGCGCTGGGCCCGCTGCCGTCGGCCCGCCCGGCGCCGGAATCCGCCGAGGAGCGGCCGGACCGGGACTGACCTGCCCGCACCCCGTAGCGTGGCCCCATGAGCATGCGCGGCGGGCGGGGCGGAACGGAACGACTGGTCGTGATCGGCGGCGACGCCGCGGGCATGTCCGCGGCGTCGCAGGCGCGCCGGCTGAAGGGGCCGGGCGAGCTGGAGATCGTGGCCTTCGAGCGCGGCCATTTCACCTCCTTCTCGGCGTGCGGCATCCCGTACTGGGTGGGCGGCGACGTCCCCGAACGCGACGACCTGATCGCCCGCACCCCCGAGGAGCACCGGGCGCGCGGGATCGATCTGCGGCTGCGCACCGAGGTGACGGAGATCGACACGGCCGGACAGCGGGTACGCGCGCGTGACGTCGATTCCGGCGCCGAGTCCTGGACGTCGTACGACAAGCTCGTCATCGCCACCGGCGCCCGCCCGGTCCGCCCCGACCTGCCCGGCGCGGACGCCCCCGGGGTGCACGGTGTGCAGACCCTGGACGATGGCCAGGCCCTGCTGGAAACCCTGGCACGCACGCGTGGCCGCAAGGCGGTCGTCGTCGGCGCCGGTTACATCGGCGTGGAGATGGCGGAGGCGCTGATCAACCGGGGCTTCGAGGTGACGGTGGTCAACCGCGGCAAGGAGCCCATGTCGACGCTCGATCCGGACATGGGCCGCCTGGTGCACCGGGCCATGGAGGGCCTCGGCATCACGATGGTGAACGACGCCGAGGTCACCAAGATCCTCACCGGGGAGGACGGGCGGGCCCGCGCGGTGGCCACGGAGGATGCCGAGTACCCCGCGGACGTGGTGGTCCTCGGCATCGGTGTCCGCCCGGAAACCACTCTCGCCAAGGCCGCGGGCCTGCCCCTCGGCGCCCATGGCGGCCTGCTCACCGACCTCGCGATGCGGGTGCGCGGCCACGGCGGCATCTGGGCGGGCGGCGACTGCGTGGAGGTGCTGAACCTGGTCTCCGGCCAGGACCAGTACGTCCCGCTGGGCACCCATGCCAACAAGCACGGGCAGGTCATCGGTACCAACGCCGGCGGCGGTTACGCCACCTTCCCGGGTGTGGTCGGCACGGCGGTCAGCAAGGTCTGCGACCTGGAGATCGCCCGCACCGGTCTGCGCGAGAAGGACGCCGACCGGGCGGGCCTGCAGTACGAGACCGTCACCATCGAGTCCACCAGCCGCGCCGGCTACTACCCCGGCGCATCCCCGATGACGGTCAAGATGCTCGCCGAGCGCCGCACGGGCCGGCTGCTCGGCGTCCAGATCGTCGGCCGGGAGGGCGCGGCGAAACGGGTCGACGTCGCCGCGGTGGCGCTGACCGCGCGGATGACGGTGGACCAGATGACCGCCCTCGACCTGGGCTACGCCCCGCCTTTCTCACCGGTGTGGGACCCGGTCCTGGTGGCCGCGAGAAAGGCGACGGCGAAGGTACGCCTCGCCTAGGCCGTTCCGCTGATGCGTGGCAGGGCGGATACGGCTGCCGGCGGCTGCTCGCCGGCGGGTTTCGCATGCGTGGCCGTAGGCCGGGTGGACCTCAGCCGGTAGCTGACTGCCTCGTCCAGGGTCACGGGCCGCTGCATCTGCGAGGCGAGCCGCCCCGCTTCCTGGCCGAGGCGTGCGACGTCCTCCCAGGGGAGCCGTACGACCAGAGAGATCTCCGCCTCACCGTCGGGCAGAGCGTGCATCGCAGGAGCAACTCGCTCGTTCATCGCCTGATCCTCACGTCGGTTGACAGGAGATACGCACACCCGCCCCGTGCCGTTCACCGATTCGCCTGTCTCATCCCGGGCACTACTTCTGTGTGGTCATACCCGTCCATGACGTGAACCCGGTGCGCCGCACCCCCTGGGTGACGTACGCCCTCATCGCCGCGAACGTCCTGGTGTTCATCAACACCCCCGGCATAGCCGGTTCCGTGGCCGGTGGCAGCGATCTGGCGCAGCTGTGCCATCTGCAGGCCTTCATGGACCACTACGCGGCGGTGCCGCGGGAGCTGATCCACGATCAGACGCCGCGACTGGTGCCGACCGGCCAGGTGGGCATCGGCACGCACGGCCCGGGCTGTGTCGTGGCACCGCCGAGCTACGACAAGTCGCCGCCCCTGTCGGTCTTCACGGCGATGTTCCTGCACGGCAGCTGGCTGCATCTGCTCGGGAACATGCTGTTCCTGCTGATCTTCGGCAACAACGTCGAGGACCGGATGGGCCACATCCGCTTCTTCCTCTTCTACGTCGTCTGCGGTTACGCGGCCGGCTACGGCTTCGCGCTGCTCAACGACACCTCGGGCGACCCGCTGATCGGGGCGTCCGGAGCGATCGCGGGGGTGCTCGGCGCCTACATCGTGCTGTGGCCGAGGGCGCGGGTGTGGGTCCTCGTGCCGTTCCTGGTCTTCCTGCCGCTGAGGCTGCCCGCCTGGCTGGTGCTGGGCTTCTGGTTCGTGCTGCAGGCGGTCTACTCGTCCGGGCACGGAGTGTCCGGGGCGGGCACGGTGGCGTACGCGGCGCACGTGGTCGGCTTCCTTGCGGGCATGCTGCTGGCCTTGCCGCTGGGGCCCGGCACGCCGCCCCCGCCGGAGCCGCGCGGCCTGCTGTTCGGCAGGCGGGCGCGGCCCCGTCACACCTGGTGAGTCAGCGCGCGGTCGTGGTGTGGACGTACTCCACGAGCCGGGTCAGCGCGTCCGGGTCGGTGTTCGGCAGCACTCCGTGGCCGAGGTTGAAGACATGGCCCTCCAGGCCGGCGGCCGCGTCCAGCACCTCGCGGGCCCTGGCCTCGACGGTGTCCTTGTCGGTGAACAGGACCGTCGGGTCGAGGTTGCCCTGCAGCGCCTTGCCGGGGCCGACGCGGCGCGCCGCTTCGTCCAGCGGGACGCGATAGTCGACGCCGACGACGTCCGCGCCGGCCTCGCCCATGAGCTTCAGCAGCTCACCGGTGCCGACACCGAAGTGGATGCGCGGGACGCCGTAGCCCGCGACGGCGTCCAAGACCTTCGCGGAGGCCGGCATGACCGAGCGCCGGTAGTCGGCCGGGGCGAGGGCACCGACCCAGGAGTCGAACAGCTGGACCGCGCTCGCGCCGGCCTCGATCTGCACCTTGAGGAAGGCGGCCGTGATGTCGGCGAGGCGGTCCAGCAGGTCGGCCCAGAGCTCGGGGTCGCCGTACATCATCGCCTTGGCGTTCTCGTACGTGCGAGAGGGACCGCCCTCGACGAGGTAGCTCGCGAGGGTGAAAGGCGCGCCCGCGAAACCGATCAGCGGGGTGGCGCCCAGCTCCTTGGTGAGCAGGCCGATCGCCTCGGTGACGTAGGAGACGTCCTCGGGCGTGAGGTCGCGCAGCCGGGCCAGGTCGGCGCGGGTGCGGATGGGCTCCTCGACGACCGGGCCGATGCCGGGCCTGATGTCGAGGCCGAGGCCGATGGCCTTCAGCGGGACGACGATGTCGCTGAAGTAGATCGCCGCGTCCACGCCGTGCCGGCGCACCGGCTGGAGCGTGATCTCGGTGATCAGCTCGGGCCGCGTGCACGACTCGAGCATGGGGATGCCCTCGCGCACCTTGCGGTACTCGGGCAGGGAGCGGCCGGCCTGGCGCATGAACCACACCGGGGTGTGCGGCACGGGTTCGCGCCTGCACGCCCTGAGGAAGGCACTGTCGTACGTCGCTGTCGGCTGCATGCTGGTGTTGGCGGTCACGGGGCAAGTTTCGCATGCCACCAGATCGTGCCCCGCCCGGTGTCCCGGGGCACGACTGCCCGCGGCCACCTGCTGTGTCTTGCCCTGCACAATGCCGCGCTTCCCCTTACTCTTCCCGGCATGGCTGCGGCTCACGGACGAATGTCGGACAGCGCTGACGGAATGGACGACGTGAAGGACACCGAGGAGGCGGACCGGCGCTCCGGTACTGAGGACCCGCCGGCTTTCCGGGCCGCGGTCGACGCCCTGCGCAGCACCCGGCTGCGGCCGCAGGTCGAGGTGGAGCCCACGCCCGCCCCGCAGCGGCTCGCCCCGTACGCGTACGCGCTGGAGGCCGTGGTCGTGGACGGCGAGCAGGAGCTGGCGGACGGACGGCTGGTGCTGCTCCACGACCCCGCGGGCCACGACGCCTGGCGCGGGACCTTCCGGCTGGTGACGCTGGTGCGCGCGGAGCTGGAGGCGGAGATGGCCGCCGATCCGCTGCTGCCCGAGGTGTGCTGGTCGTGGCTGACGGGGGCGCTGCAGGCGCGCGGGCTCGGCTACGGCGAGCCGAGCGGGACGGTCACGCGCGCGAGTTCGCACTACTTCGGCGGGCTGGCCGAGCGGCCGGCGGCCTCGCAGATCGAGATCCGGGCGTCCTGGACGCCCCGTGAGGGCCTGGGCGGGGTGCCGGACACGGGCTCTCACCTGGCTTCCTGGTGCGATCTGCTGGCCCAGGTCGCGGGGCTGCCGCCGGCCGGTCCGGGCGATGCGTCGGTGGTGACGCTGCCGCAGCGCAGGGGCCCGCAGTCACGGTGAGCGAAGCGGTCGGCCCGCGGCTTCATCCGCATGGGCGGCTTATTGACCATGTCTTTGTCGATACGGCCACTTTCCGACCCTGAATCGCATCGGCTCGAACCGACTCGATCTTCGGATGATCGATCGCGTGTCCGAATTGCACAGATTGTTACTCACTAGATCGTGATCATTCTCTAAAGGCGGACGAGTTTGCTGCCGAAGACGACTGTGACCTTGAAAGCACGGTTCGTCCCGGCTTCATCCCCACAAGCCGGCCCCGTCCCCCCACCCAGGAGGCCTGGTGTCCGTTCTCCTCGAGCAGCCCGCAAGCCTGGTCGCCTACCGCCCGAACAAGCCGACCGCCATGGTGGTCGTGGCCGACCCGCGCGTCCGTTCCACCGTCACCCGCCATCTGTGGGCGCTCGGCGTGCGCGATGTCATCGAGGCCTCGTCCATCGCGGAGGCTCGTCCCCGCATCGGCAACCCGCGCGACATCTGCGTCGCCGACGTCCACCTGCCCGACGGCTCCGGCCTGACCCTGCTGTCCGAGACCCGTGCCGCGGGCTGGCCCAACGGGCTGGCGCTGTCCGCCGCCGACGACATCGGCGCGGTGCGCAACGCCCTGGCGGGCGGGGTCAAGGGGTACGTCGTCACCGGCACCCGCACCAACCTCGGCCTGCCCGCCCGGCCCGGCGCCGCCCCCCTCGGCGCCGCCCGGATGCACCGCCGCCCCCCGGGTGCCCCGAGCCACCCGGGCGGCTACCGCGAGCTGTCCGGCCGCGAGGTCGAGGTGCTGCGGCTGGTCGCGGAGGGCCAGTCGAACAAGGCGATCGGCGTCTCCATGGGCCTGTCCGCCCTGACCGTCAAGAGCCACCTCGCCCGCATCGCCCGCAAGCTGGGCACGGGCGACCGGGCCGGCATGGTGGCCGTGGCCCTGCGCACGGGGATCATCCACTGACCCGCCGACCGGTCCGTTCGCAGCACCAGCCGGTTCACTCACATGAACCGCGTCTTTCACCGGCCTGACTGGTTTACGACCCTCCGGCGCCCGTCGACGGAACATTACGACCACGGGCGCCGGCGACAAACGG